>CAINRC010000001.1 GCA_903852495.1 uncultured Geobacteraceae bacterium
AGGCTTCTTCGCCGGTGGAGCAGCCGCAGATCCAGATCCGGATGACACTGCCGGACGGCTTGCCAAAGAAAATACGGGGGATGACCGTCGCTTCAAGCGCGTCGAAGGCCTCGGGGTCGCGGAAAAAATTGGTGACGCCGATGAGCAGGTCGCGAAAAAGCGCCTCAACCTCCGGGGGGGTCTGCTGGAAATATTTGACGTAGTCGTCCAGCCGTTTGATCTGATGGACAGCCATACGCCGCTCGATGCGGCGGTGGATGGTGCTTGGCTTGTACAGGGAAAAATCGTGGCCGGTCACGACACGCAACAGTATGAATATTTTTTTCAGACTGCTCTCTGTTTTGGGCTCTGGAATGGAAGCAGGCCGGTTGCCCCCGTTAAAGGCGTGTGCGGCGTAGGCAATCAACTGGGCCGGCATTTCAGCCGGCGACAGCACATAATCCACCACCCCGGTATTTATGGCACTTTGCGGCATTCCATCATATTCAGCGGATTCGGGGTTCTGGGCCATCGCCATGCCCCCTTCCCCTTTGATCGCCCGCAGCCCCAGAGTGCCGTCACTGCCGGTGCCGGAAAGCACAATGCAGATGGCCAGTTCGTGCTGATCCTGCGCCAGCGAGCGGAAGAAAAAATCAATCGGCAGCCGCTGACCACGCGGCGCTATCGGCTCCATCAGGTGCAATGACCCGTTTAAAAACGCCATGTCGCAGCCCGGCGGGATAATGTAGGCACAGTTGGGCTGCACCTCAACGCCATCCACCACTTCAAAAACCTGCATACGGGTATAGCGCCGGATCAGGTCGCTGAGGATGCTCTTGTGATCCGGCGCCAGATGCTGCACCAGCACGAAGGCCATGCCCGGTTCCTTGTCGGCAGGCATACCGGAAAAGAAAGCTTCGAAAGCAACCAGCCCGCCAGCTGAAGCGCCGATACCGACGATGGGGAAGTGGGGCTTGGGGGGCGCTTCTGCAAAGTCTGTATCCGGTTCGGCGGCGACTGTTTCCGGTGTTACGACAGGCTTCTTTTTACTGGTTGTCATGGTTGGCTCCGATTGAAACAAACGGCGCACGCAATTTGCAACACCGGTTTACATGGGATAACTGTGTTATATACGAAGCAACTATATCGTTATCCCAGAAAATTTCAATCGTTAAGGTAATAAAAGCTGTACTGTTACAGATCTTCTGTCGGCACAACCATGTGTATTCTCTCCTCCCCCCCTACGGTATACAGCGCACAATGTGCGGTCCCAGAAGATTGGTCAGTGTGAGCGGCAGCCGCTGCCATGCCTGAATGGCCAGCCGGTATTTCGGGTTTTTCGGGTTCACTTCCGGCACCGCTTCCCCCTCGCGCAGCAGATACTGCCAATGCAGCTGCACCGGCCTGGCACCCCACTGTTTCTTGAAATTATAGGTACCCTCCCCCGGTGTTGACCTGCCAAAATCAAACGTGCCATGTCCTGAATCAACGGCAAAGCGGATCGCCTCCCAATACAGCAGGTTATTGGGACAGAAGGCACGAAAGTCTTTGTTGGAAGAGGCCCAGGGGACTTCAAGCGTATCCTTGTACCAGGTCAGCAGGGCCGAGGCGATAACTCTGTCATCCTTGGTTACCGAGAGGATACGCGTGGTGGCGGGAAATTCTTCCAGCACATTGCGGAAGAAATTTCTGCCATATACCGGCGTCCCCAGATCGCGCATATTCCGGCAGAACACCTCATAGAAGCCATCCAGCAGTTCCACCCCTCCCATAACCGTGCGCAGTCCCGCTTTTTCAGCTTTGCGCACCTGGTTGCGCACCTTGCCATCCAGACTGTTCCACTGATCTTCAACACGACTTTTTAAATCAAGGAGCATGGTGACCTTGTGCATCTTTGTCACCTCGACATCAGCGCACCTCCTGACATGGCGGAACTCAATCTGATCCACACCGGTGCCGGACAGCATCTTGCGTGATGCATTCAGCAGTGTTTCGGCGGCAGAACCGTCCGAAACCAGCAGGCCGCCGTAATTGAAGAACGGCAGGGACACCATGAAATTACCGAATAGCCTGCTTTTCATCTGGACAAACGGCAGGACACCGCAGATTTCGTTATGCCGGTTGGTGGCAGCCAGGTACATGGTTCGGTGGCCAAAACTTTTCTCCACAACTCTCCGCCACCCGTACTGATGATAATTGGTGCCGTCTTTGTGGCCCGCCACAAAAGTATCCCAAACCCTGCCATCTTCATTATATAAATGGGGTGTTATCTGCATGGTACTCTCCCTTGGGAAGTTGCAATTGTCGATTTATCAATTAAACTGTCGATAGGACTTACACAGAATACGCGTTTGCTACCGTAACAAAGTGTAACTATCCCGTTATTACAGGAAGTTGCAATATGGCCCGGAAATTGCGAAAGTTTGTTTAAAGGAGATCAGGGTATGGCCGAAAAACGACATCACAAACGAATAAATTGTGCTGAAAAATGTCTTTTATATCATGCTGATAATAGATATTCCGGCGCAATCATGAACATCTCCATTTCAGGAGCCTTGATTTCCCTGACCTGCCCGCCGTCGGACATCATCAAACCGGGGGACGCGTGCAGCTTCATACTGAGCACCAGCCAGGAAAGTCTGTTTTGCCGGTACAGCGGGCGGATAACCCATATCAACCCGACAGGCTTCGGTCTTGAAATTCTTGAGCATGAATTCTGAATGCATCAAAACCACCCTCACGACATCAGCCCACCCGCCAGCCTCACAGTGCCGGTCACGAACAGTCTGTACCGGTGATTATCCATTTTATGTGCCAACGGTATTGAGTAATATATGCTTTTATTCTGGCAGGTTATGTACAGTACTGAGAAACTGTGGCAGTGATTATTTACACACGTCGGGGGTTCACATTGGCTGAAGAAGTGGTAACACTCTGAACTGCAACAGATTTACAGGCGGGGTTGTATTATTGACAGTGCCAGTATTTTAACATGATCTGAAAACGGGGAATGACGGGCTGAATGAAAATTTGAGAGGAGAGGACACACCATGTCTGAAATCTTCGGTTTTGACGCATTCTCACCTAAAGAAATAGCTGCGCGGGTTGAAACTATCGGCGTGATCAAGGCTCGTCTTCCACTAATCCCAATGCTGATGTTGAGTGTGCTGGCCGGTGCCTTTATTGCTCTGGGCGGGCTTTACTTTGTCATTGTCAAATCCGACGTGTACCTGGGTTTTGCCGCCAAACAGGTGCTGGGGGGCGTGACCTTTTCTTTGGGTTTGATTCTCGTGGTTGTCGCCGGTGCGGAGTTATTCACCGGCAATAATCTGCTGGCAATGGCCTGGGCTGACGGAAAGATTACGACAGGGGAGCTGCTGCGGAACTGGGCGATTGTCTGCGTGGGTAATTTCATTGGTGCCGCCGGAATGGCACTCCTGGTCTTTCTTTCACATCATCCGGAAATGAACAACGGCGGAATTGCGCAGGAGTACATCAGGATTGCCTCGGCCAAAGTCGCCATGCCGTTCTGGACGGCATTCTTTAAAGGCATTCTCTGTAATATTCTGGTGTGCATGGCGGTGTGGATGGCGTTTGCCGGACGCAGCGTGGTCGATAAGGCCGTGGCGATTGTCTTTCCCATATCAGCTTTCGTTGCAGCCGGCTTTGAGCACAGCATCGCCAATATGTTCTTTATCCCGCTCGCCATGCTGCTGCAGAACTTCGATACCATCGGGATGAACTCCACTGCCATTACCTGGACTGGTTTCTTTGGCAATCTGGTGCCGGTGATACTCGGGAATATCGTCGGCGGCAGTGTTTTGGTCGGGTTAGTGTACCACCTCATCTACCGCCAGGAGCGGCATACGTAAATTTTAGGCATAACTCACTTGAATATATGGAAGGGACGAAACTCTGGCTATTTTCAGATTTGTAGTCTTGAGACTCTTTACAATTTCCGTCTGGGGAATAAATGAAGACAGGTCTGAGGGGATTCTTAAACGGAGATGATAACAACCGTTCCTGTTCTGTAAATAACTCCTAGAAAACATAAAAGCCTTGACCTCCCTGTGTAGCAAAAAGCGTACATGGAGAAGATCAAGGCCTAAAAAACCAACTAAAATAGTCAGTTGAATTATTTGGCAGGGGTACCTGGATTCGAACCAAGAGATGACGGCGTCAGAGGCCGTTGCCTTACCGTTTGGCTATACCCCTATAGAAAAGAGCGCTCTTTGTAGCAAATGCGGACCATGCCGTCAAGACATTTCAGCCCCGGGCGGCGTGTGCACCCGCTTCCATGGCTTTTACGTTTGCCGGTATGAGCCGGTGGTTACGCTCCGGAAGGGCTTTTTTCAGCGCCGCTTCCAGCGATGCGCTCTGCAGTGCACCGGATTTTTCAATATACGCACCACAGGCGACCATATTAACCATCCGCACATCACCCAGATCAATGGCAATCTGGTTCATGGGGACCAGTACAACCTCTACTCCCGGTAGAGAGATGTTCTGGCACTCCACCAGACTGGAGTTGACGATGCAGATCCCCCCCTGCTTGACTTTAGCGGCATATTTATCGAACGAAAGCTGGTTGAGCAAGACTGAAACGGAGGGGTTCCCGACAACGGGAGAGCCGGTATCGCCATCGGCAAAGACAATCGTACACATGGCCGATCCGCCGCGCTTTTCAACACCGTAGGCCGGGAAAAATGATACATTTTTCCCTTCATGGATAGCAGCATATGAAAGCAGGTTACCGGCCAGCAGCACGCCCTGCCCTCCGTAACCGGCAAAAAAAACATCACAACGCATGGTTAACTCCAGATCACAGATTGGCGGTATTTTTATAAACACCCAACGGGAAATAGGGGATCATTTCATCAGTCACCCGCTGGTTGGCATCAATGGGGCTCATCCCCCAGTTGGTCGGGCAGGAGGCCAGGGCCTCGATGAAAGAAAACCCCTTTTTTTCGACCTGATAGCGGAAAGCGGTCTTGATCATCTTCTTGGCGTTGAGAACATTTTTGGGGCTGTTGAGGGCGACCCGTGCCGAAAACGCCACCCCGTCCAGATTTGAGAGCAGTTCCGCCATTTTGAACGGCGAACCGTCCTTTGAAGTGTCGCGGCCATAGGGTGATGTTGAAGTTTTCTGACCCGGCAGGGTGGTCGGAGCCATCTGCCCCCCGGTCATGCCGTAGGTCGTGTTGTTGACAAAGATTACGGTGATATCTTCGCCACGGTTGGCGGCATGAATAATCTCGGACATGCCGATTGCCGCCAGATCGCCGTCGCCCTGATAGGTAAAAACTATCCGGTCCGGACGGGCACGTTTTGCTCCGGTGGCAACGGCCGGAGCGCGTCCGTGCGGCGCTTCAATCACATCGACATCGAAATAGCCGTACAGAAAAACCGAGCAGCCGACTGAAGCGACCCCGATTGTTTCGCTGCGGATTCCGAATTCGTCCAGCGCTTCGGCAACCAGGCGGTGCACCGAACCGTGATGACAGCCGGGGCAAAAGTGGGTTGAGACGTCTTTCAGGCTTTCCGGCCTGGTAAATACCTGTTTCATAGGAGATATCCTCAACTATTCAAGCAGATGCCCGATAGTTTTTTTTGATCTGTTCGAAAAGTTCCTCCGGTGTCGGCAACGAGCCTGCTCCGGGTGGCCGTCCATAGAAAGCGACATCGGCATCACGTGCGACGGAAAGACGGACGTCGTCAATCATCTGACCGGTAGAGAGTTCAATATCCAGAAACAGCTTGCACCGTTCAGACAGTGCAGCATACGCTTTTTTGGGAAACGGAAACAGGGTGATCGGCCGCATGAGTCCGACCTTCATACCGGCTTCCCGGGCCATGGCAACTGCGGTTTTAGCTATTCTTGAGGTGGAGCCGAAGGCGGTCACAATCAACTCGGCATCAGTAGTCTGAACCTCTTCCCAGCGGCACTCCCTGTCAGCCAGTTCCTGATACCGGGCCTGCATCTTCCAATGGAATGCTTCCATCTCGCCATCACCCAGATACAGAGACTTGACGACATTCTGTGGCTCTCCCGCCGCACGGCCTCGTACAACCCACTCTTTCGGCGGCAGCACGGTCTGGGGGCGTGGCCCGCAGGTAACCGACTCTTTCATCTGGCCGATAACGGAATCGGCAAGCACCATGGCCGGCATCCGGTAGATATCGGACAGATCAAATGCCAGCATGGTCAGATCATACATCTCCTGCACCGAGGCGGGTGCAAGGACGATGATACGGTAGCCGCCATGTCCACCGCCGCGCGTCGCCTGAAAATAATCGGCCTGTGACGCATCGATCCCGCCCAGGCCGGGTCCGGCTCGCATAACGTCAACAATGACACCCGGCAGTTCAGAACCGGCCATGTACGAAATTCCTTCCTGCTTGAGGGAGATGCCGGGGCCGGAGGATGAGGTCATGGCACGCACACCGGCGGCAGACGCCCCCAGCAGCATGTTAATTGCTCCGATCTCGCTCTCTGCCTGGATAAATTCTCCTCCCAGACGGGGAAGTTCACGTGACAGATACTCCGGAATATCACTTTGCGGGGTGATCGGATAGCCGAAATAGCAGTGACAGCCAGCTTCCAGAGCCGCCATGGCCACCGCCTCGTTTCCTTTGACAAATATTTTTTCAGGGGTTCCTGTCTGCATGTACGTCACTCCTTAAATACCGAGATGGCAACATCGGGGCACATCTCAGCGCATAACGAACAGCCGGTGCATTTTTCGGGGTCGGAGAAAACCGCCATGGCAACCCCCAGACTATTGGGCGAATCACTCAGGCTTACCAGTTTTTTCGGACAGGCTATGGTGCAGAGTCCGCACCCCTTGCAACGCGTTTCATCAATTATGATATGCGGCATCGACATTCATCCTTTTATTGATTTCAGGTTGTCCCTTGTAGCAGATTAAAAACTCGTACGTCAAGCATCGGCGTACTGTGCGGCTGTTTTCAGACTGAGCACCGCACTGCAACGGAATTACTGTGCACAAAAAAAACAGGTATTTCCACCCATGGAGAAATACCTGTTTGATCCCAGAATAATCGGGGTTTCCTACGCCTGATGCTTTACATACCCTGCACAGCTCCCGGTAAGACGTTCACTGATTGAGTCCAGCATCTCCTGTTCATCGGTGAAGCCGGCCGCCGCTTTGACGTTCATGGCAAGGGGCAGCAGACCCAGAAGCATCACCCGCAGATTACCGCACCCCGCACCGCCGCCAAAGGTTTCCTGTAATTTCCGGTTAAGCCCCTTACCGATGACAAATCCGGTAAGCCGCTCCATCCGGGCGGCAACTGTGGGGCAATCTTTCGATGGATGACGAACAAAATCAACCTCTGCAGCGAGTATTTCAAGTGAATCAAAATCCACCCGCACCGCCATCCGGATATCATGAAATCGATCACTCAGGCGGGCTGTCAGTTGGATCTGGTTATTGTCTGCTCGTACGACGTGGTAACTGAGATCCCGCTGAAAATCCTCCATGGCGTTTAACTGCGTCAATACTTACCCCTTCTTGACTTTAGGTATGAATATCTCATCCGGGTCGAGCACTTCATGAATAATACGCAGCTCTTCACGGGAAGGGGGGAGAGTTTCACCGTTGACCCGGGATATGTCAAGATCGAACTGACACATATCCCTGATTTCTTCCGGCGTCTTGCCCGGATGACAGGTGTCCAGGTATATTCTGCCGGTGACGTCATCAAAACGAAATACGCCGGCCGTGCTGATAACTGCCGAGGGGCCGCCGCGATAGGTTGCACCGTACAGCTCACGACGGTGAACGAACTCACCGCCCGGCCATTTCTTTACCCGCCATCCGGGGCTGGTGATGTAGCTGACATTGGGGGTAAAGCGCCGCTTTTCGTGAACCATGATAAAGACCGTGCGTTTGGCGAATGAATTGATGTCCGGGTTGCCGCCGCTACCGGTCAGACGCAGTTCCGGGTTGAGATAATCGCCGATGCAGGTTGTATTGACATTGCCGTATTCATCCACCTCAGCACCGCCCAGAAAACCGAGATCGACGTATCCGCGCTGGGCGATACTAAAGGCATCATACAGCCCTGATGAGCGGGATGCGCCCATCTCACAGCGGGCATCGCCAACTGAGGTCGGTATTTCGGGAGGACGGCCGTCAAGGGTACCGGCCTCGAAAATCAGCTTGAGGAGAGGGGCGTGAGTCTTTTGCGCCAGGAGGATCGCCACCATCGGCAGACCGGTACCGGCGAAAACCACTTCATTATCCTGCACTTCACGTGCAGCGGCACAGCACATCAAGTCGGCAAGGCCGTATTCTTCAGGAGTCGCGTATTCAGTAGTCATCGTTACTTACCCCCCTTCTTCTCACGAACACTGTAATTGAGCGCTGTATTGGCCCGAAGCTTCAGCATGCGCGGCCACCCCAGTTTTTCCAGGTAGCTCATATGATCCTGCCCATGAATCCATTCCCTGGCAAAATCATCGAATCCCTCCTGGGTACGGGTACGACCATAGAAATCCTTGAGGAACGGTCCGTCCACATCATACCGCCCGAACATACCGGTTGGATGCGCACCGAACGGGCACTCCAGAATGTGATCCACTTCAAAGCTGACGATATTGTTCTGGTCGGCATTGCGGCGCAGATACTCTTCAGGAACGATCTCTTCGGCCATGACGATGGTGATATCGGCAGCACGCGCCACCTCCGGATCGGAGTAATACTGGCCGTTAATCCGGACGGTTCCCTCTTCACCAACCTGCTGAACGCACATGACCGCAATATCGACCTTGGCCGGCGGGATCAGTACCTGGGGGCCGGCGCCGAAGAATGGATCCTCGGTAAACTGGTATTTATGCTTGGGAATGCGTACGCCGTCCCGGAGGCCGGCACGACCGAGCATATCGTATTCCGGGTTGCGAAGATCAGTGCCCAGCGACGTCTGGGTAACCCCATAGGCTGCCCCACAGGCCGCAGCCGCAAAGCGGAACATCATTTCGGCATGGGTATAGTCTTCGACGATGAGCTGCTTTTCGGCCACCTTACGGGACAGGTTGGCACCGTACTTACCGTATAGCTCATGGCCGATCCAGCATGATTCCCAGATATCGACGCACCCCGCCCCGATGAGGAATTCAGAGTGGGATCCCCCCTGAACTTCGATCAGGTGCAGATTTTTTCGATGCTGCCGAATCAGCTCATACACAATTGCCATGGGACGACGCCAGATGGTGAACCCGGAAAAGGTGAGACGAGAGCCGTCCTTGATGATCTCGGCGGCTTGCTGCAGGGTAATTCGTTTGTTGATGCTCATGCCTGCCTCCTTGTCAGCTGAAATTTCTCAGAATTTCACGCGATATGATTAAACGCTGGATTTCACTGGTTCCTTCGTAAATAGCGGTAATCCTGACATCACGGGTGAATCGCTCGATCGGGTAATCCTGGGTATAGCCATAGCCGCCCAGCATCTGCATCGCACTGTAGCAGGCACGGTTAGCCGACTCCGTGGCAAACAGCTTGGCCATGGAGGCTTCCTTGGCAAAGCTCTTGCCGTTTTCCTTGCGCCACGCGGCACTCATCAGCAGCAGCCGCGCCGCTTCGAGCTCGGTATAGCCATCGGCCACCATCCACTGCAGCGCCTGAAAGTTGCTTATTTTCTGGCCGAACTGGGTCCGCTCGGTTGAGTATTTTGTGGCATGATCCATGGCAGCCAGGCCGAGACCGAGGGCAAGAGAGCCGATACCGATGCGTCCGCCGGTCAATTCAGCCACTGCAATACGGAAGCCGTCGTTCAGCTTGCCCATCATGGCGCTGGCCGGTACCCGGCAGTTGTCAAAGATCAACTCATTCGTGGCAGAAGCGTGCTGCCCCATTTTCTTTTCTTCCTTGCCGATGATCAGGCCGGGAGTTCCGCCTTCAATCAAAAAGCAGCTGATCCCCTTCCCTTTCGGTGCATCCTTGTCGGTTACCGCCCAGACAACGAACACACCGGCATACGGCGCACTGGTGATAAAAATCTTGGAGCCGTTAAGAACGTAGAAATCGCCGTCCCTCACCGCCTGCGTGCTCATACCGGAGGGGTCGGAACCGGCACCCGGTTCGGTCAGGCCAAAACCGCCGGCGGCATACTCACCGGAACATATTTTCGGGATGTACGCCATCTTCTGCTCTTCGTTTCCCACCGCCTGAATGACTTCACAGACCATGTTATTCACCGAAACAGTCACTGCGGTCGAGGCACAGGCGCGGGCAATCTCGGTGATGGCAAGACTGAAGGCGATAACACCGGCCTCGGAGCCACCGTACTCTCCCTTGACGTTCAACCCCATAAAACCGAGTTCCGCAAGTTTTTTAAGGTTTGCCATCAGCGGGGCCCGGTCATCCCCCTGGTCAAGTTCCGCCGCCACCGGTTCCAGTTCAGCCTTGGCAAAATCACGGGCGGTATCCTGAATCAACTTCTGCTCTTCGGTAAGATCAAGAAACATTCGAACCTCCTGATTGTTAGTACAGCTCTGCGAGATAACTTACCTGTTCTGCACCGCTTCAATCGGCACATCATGCTGACAGCCCCACTCCTGCCAATAAGCTGAACTGTGGGCGGCAAAAGCCGAACGATAGCCATCATGTGTTGAAATGACGAGAGCATCCTCCAGCCGTTTTTTGAAATGCGGTTCAAGTGCCGCTACCGCAACCCAGCCGTCAGCGCTTGCGTAGATGTTGTATTCGGGGATTCCGCCGCCAAGTAACGCACCGGGTGCCGTACAGCCGTAGCGGAGCGGCTCCGCAATAAAGGCAGCCGCTTCGGACAGGGCAACCTCTGCATAGCCGGCAGCTCCGCCGCGATCACGCTGCAGCAGCAGCGCCAGGGCAGAAGAAACCGTCATCTCCGCACCCGCCATATCGGCCATCAGGGTGCGCGGCATATGGGGTGGCGTCAGAAGACCGAGCGAAGCCTGATAGGTAAGGTCGTGACCCGCCTCGTTTTCACGGGGGGCGGGATAACCGACGATGGCGACCTGACAAAGGCGGGGGAATTTCTGCTGCAGCGAGGGCCAGTCAAGGCCGAGACGCTCCATCGCGGCAGGGCGGCTGGCGCTGATAAGCAGATCGGCACTCCCGAGCAGGCGGTCAAGTTCCTCCCGCCCCGTAGCCGATTTCAGGTCGAGCCTGACCAGCGTATGCCCTTCTGCCATGTCCCGGTACCAGCCTGCGTGATACTGCTCCATCGGGTCGCCGGACGGCGCTTCAACTTTCACAACCTCCGCACCCATGCGGCTCAGGCGCTGAGCCGCTGCCGGGCCGGGAAGGTTGACCGCCAGATTGACTATTTTGACTCCGACCAATGGCCTCATCTTGCAACTTTTGCCGTCAGGGCCGGTACAAACTGCATAACGTCAGCCACGACCAGAACATCGGCAATCTCCCCGATCGGAGCGTCCTTGTCCTTGTTGATGGCAATGATGAAATCAGATTTTTTCATTCCGGCCAGATGCTGAATGGCTCCGGAAATCCCACAGGCCACATACAACTTCGGCGAGACCGTCTGACCGGTGGTGCCGACCTGGTGACTATGCTCCACCCAACCGGCATCAACCACCGGGCGGCTGGCGCCCAGCTCTCCGCCAAGGGCTTTGGCCAGAGCCAGAATGACCGGGACATTATCCTTTTTACCGATACCCCGTCCGGCAGAAACGATAATTTCCGCTTTGCCCAGATCAACATCCTTCTTCTCAGCCGCTTCATAGCCGACAAATTCCAGAGATCCGCCACCGGCAGCGGTAATTTTCTGGACCGCCGGTGAACCGCCCGGCTGCAGAACCGGGTAAGCGCCTGCCTGAATCGTTAGCACCCCCCGCCCTGAAGCGGGCTTGACTGTACGACGCATCTTGGCGTTACAGCAGCCGACCTCAAAGCCACCGTCCACAAGGCCAACAATTTCTGATACCTGTGCGACCTTGAGAGATGCCGCAACCCGTGGCGCCAGATCCCAGCCGTAGGAGGAATGGACAAACACGATGTAGTCCGGGTTTTCCTTCTGCACGGCTTCAAGAATCAGCTGTTTGTGCAGATCGGGGGAATATTCACCACAAACGGACGCATCGGCCAGATACAGTGTCCCACCGTATGCGGGAAGCTGCGCATCACTCCCCACCAGCAGCATGGCGGTATCGGCACCCAACTGTGCAGCAAAGCCGAACAGTTCATAGGTGGAATCAAGCAGTTTTCCTTCGCGGTATTCGCCTATCAAAAGTGTTTTCATGGACGTCTCCTATCTCAGTACCGCAGTTTTGTCTTTGAGGATCGCAATAACCTTGTCCACCAGTTCTCCCACATCGCCTTCCAGCACGATCCCGCCCCCTTTTTTTGCCGGAGGGTGGAAGCTGGTCGTGGTTGCCAGCAAGTCAGCCGTGAGCAGATCGGCCACCGGAATTGCGGTAATCTCTTTTCTCTTGGCCTTCATGATGTTCGGAAGGGTCGGATAACGCGGCACATTGAGCCCCAACTGACAGGTAACCAGAGCCGGGGTTTTCAGCTTGACAACCCCCTTGATGCCCCCTTCCAGTTCGCGCTTGGCGGTAACCGTGCCGTCGGCGTAGTCAAAACCGACAATGGTGGTGGTGCAGGCAAACCCGAGCTGTTCGGCCACCGTGACGCCCACCTGCGCAGAGCCGCGATCCTGAGACTGCATACCGGTGAAGATGAGGTCGAAGTTTTTGCCCTGTACATAGGTGGAGATGATGGAGGCGATCTGCCACGGGTCTTTGGCGGAAACGGCTGTGTCCTGAATATGGACGGCGTTGTCGCAGCCCATGGCCAGAGCCTTCTTGATCGCTTCAACAACACGGTCAGGTCCGATTGAAAGCACGGTAAGCTCAGTGCCCTCACCCAGCTTTTCCCGCAGCTGAACAGCCTGCTCAACCGCATACTCGTCATACTCGTTCATGCGGAAGGCCAGATCTGTTTCGTTGTACCAGACTCCGGCAGCGTCAGGCTTGAAACGGGATTCCAGGTCAGGGACCTGTTTGATGCAGACAAGCAGTTTCATGGTTACCTCCAATAATTAATTCTGAAAATGTTTCAAAAAAAACGCGGGAACAGACCATTCATAAAGATGATTCAGCTAAAACATCATTGGGTTACAGCTATCCGCTCAGCCACGATCTCGGCCAGGTCTCTCACCCGCAGTACCTCTTCCGCACCGCCGGTTTTGATACCGTCCTCGAACATGGTGAGGCAGAAGGGGCAGTTGGATACCAGCAGCGGCGCGCCGGTTTCGGTGGCCATCCTGATTCTGGCTTCGCTGATTTTGCTCCCCATCTTCTCTTCCGCCATGATCCGGCCGCCGCCGGCACTGCAGCAGAAACTGTCGTAGCGGCTCTTGTCCATTTCAGTAATGGACCCACCGGCCCGGCTGAGTATCGCCCTCGGCTGTTCGATAATATCCATGTAACGACCGAGGTAGCAGGAATCGTGATAGGTGAAGTTGAACGGTTCCGGAGTGAGCGTGAGTTTCTCCGAGTTCAGCAGGGTGTTGATGTAGGTGCTGTAGTGCTCCACCGGGATATCCAGACCAAGGTCTTTGTAATCGCGGGCCAGGGTGTTGAAGCAGTGCGGACAGGTGGTAACGATCTTTTTGACGTTGTAGGCCTTGATGACTTCAATATTTTCCGCAGCGGTCATCTGGTACAGGTACTCATTGCCCAGCTTTCTGACCGGTTCGCCGCAGCATTTTTCCTCTTTGCCCAGGATGCCGACTTTTACACCGGCGGCTGCGCAGACTTTGATGAAGTTTCTGGCCACCGCCTGGTTGCGTTTGTCGAAAGAGGCATAACAGCCGACGAAATAAAGGATGTCCACGTCGGAGTCCTGCTCCATGACTGTCAGCGGCAATCCATCAGACCAGTCACCCCGGGCCGCATAGGCGAGGCCGAAGGGGTTGCCGTTCACTTCTATATTGCTGACTGCGGTGCGTACCTCGTCACCGGGGAACGCTCCCTCCATAAGAGTCAGGTTGCGTCTCATTTCGAGGATTTTATTGACATGCTCGATGTTGGCCGGACAGACATCCTGACAGGCGCGGCAGGTAGTGCAGGACCAGAGGGCATCCTGGCTGACGGTTTCAACCAGGCTCCCTGCCGGATTACTCTCCGCCAGTTCACCGATCTGCTTGACGATTTTCATCGGCGAGAGCGGCTTGTCGGTTGTGTGGGCAGGGCAGCGGTCCTGACAGCGCTTGCATGAGGTGCAGGCGTCGGCATCAAAGATGTCTTTCCAACTCAGGTCGCTGATCGTGGCGGCACCGAACTGAACTGCCGATTCATCTTCAAGGTTGATGGTGGCAATGCTCCCCTTCGCTTCAAAAGGGGCCAGAAATGCGTTGGCACTGGTGGTGAAAATGTGCCGCAGCTTGGTGTAGGGGATAGCACAGAAGAAGCCGAGTACCAGAACGAAGTGCAGCCACCAGAGGATTTTGTGGGTGACCAGCAGTGCGTCCGGTGTGAGCGCTGTGAAGAGTTGACCCGCCAGCAGCCCTCCGGGAGAGAACAGTGCCAGGGCCGGGTTCTGCTGCAGTTCGGTGGCGGCCATGCGGGCCCCTTCAATGAGGAACCCGGTGATCAGGATCGCAAACAGCAGCTGCAGGACGATGTAGTCATCCTTGACGATCTCCAGCCCCTTCGGCTGGATGACAAATCTGCGGATGAAGAACCCTGCCAGCATCAGAAGGGCAAGAATACCGGCCAGATCCAGAACCAGAGAGAACGCTTTATAAAACTCTCCGGACAGGAGGTTCACCTGCAGCAGCGGGGTGAAAAAATCCGCCTGGATCATGACCAGCATGGTGCCGGCAAACAGAAGCAGGAAACTCCAGAAAAACAGGGAATGAAACAGGCCGCCGTCCGTAACGCGGTAGATCTTCACCTGGCTGAACACTTCGGTAATCATGCGCTTGACCCGCTCGTCATACCGGTCGAAACGATCAAGTGGCTTGCCCTGACGCCAGATCGGCAGACGCTGCCGGAAACCCCAGAGCATGACGCCCACTGCGGCAAAAGCCAGTATGTACATCGGGATAACGACACCGTGGCCGATGTTCCAGTATATTTGACGGGTTGCTTCCATCAGTGACACCTCACGTGACGCATTATTCAGTCAACGCTTCGCTATTACGACAGCAGTAATTTTGAAATAACGACTCGCTGCACTTCGTTGGTTCCTTCGTAAATTTCGGTGATCTTGGCGTCACGGTACATCCGCTCAACCTCGTAATCCACGATGAAGCCGTAGCCGCCGTGAATCTGGATCGCCTCTTTGGTTACAAAAGTTGCGGTTTCAGATGCGTGCATCTTGCACATGGCTGATTCCATGGTGTAGTTTTTCTTGGCATCCTTCAGGCAGGCGGCCCTGTAGGTGAGCAGTTTGCTGGTCTCGATGCTGGTAAACATATCGGCCAGCTTGAACTGGATGGCCTGGAATTCACTGATCGCCTGACCAAACTGCTTGCGCTCTTTTGAGTAGGCCAGTGCACGCTCAAACGCACCTTCAGCGATGCCGAGGGCCTGAGAGGCGATGCCGATCCGGCCGCCGTTCAAGGTATCCATGGCAACGTTGAATCCTTTTCCTTCCTGACCGAGCAGGTTTTCCACCGGAACGCGCAGATTGTCAAAGGCAAAGGCGGTTGTGTAGCTGCCGCGAATACCCATCTTGTTCTCGTTTTTGAGGATGGTTACGCCGGGAGATTTCAGATCAACAATGAACGCACTGATACCCTTGTGTTTCAGGCTCCGGTCATAGGATGCCAAAAGCACACCGGTGCCAAGATAGCCACCGTTGGTGATGAAGGTTTTGCTGCCGTTGATGACAAATTCATCCCCTTCTCTTGTGTAGGTCGTGGCGGTCCCCCCCGCATCACTGCCTGCGTCCGGTTCCGTCAGGAGGAAGCAGCCGATGGTTTCTCCGGTGTTGAGCGCCGGCAGCCATTTTTTCTTCTGCGCTTCGGTTCCGAAGGTGTAAATGGGGCCGCTGCAGAGGGAAGTATGTGCCGAAATCAGCACCCCGCTGGAACCGCAGGCTTTTGATACCTCTTCAACAACGATGGCGTAGGAAAGCATATCCAGCCCCGCCCCGCCGTACTCTTCCGGGAGGTAACTGCCGAGAAAGCCCATTTCGCCCATCTTTGTTACCAGTGCATCGGGAATCATGTGCTCTTCGTCGATTTTCATGGCGATCGGCTTGATTTCCTTCTCGACGAAGTCACGTACCGCAGACTGCAAAACTTTGTGATCCTGGCTCAGTTCGAAATTCATTGTTTTCCCCTCCGGAATGTAATTTATTTTCCCTTGAAATCAGCGGTACGTTTTTCGACAAAAGCCCCCATCCCTTCGCGCTGGTCGCCGGTGGCAAACAGCACGCCGAACAGTGAGGCCTCATAACGGAAACCATCTTCCTTGGTCATGCTCAATCCGTTCACGATGGCATCCTTGGCGTATGCCACCCCCAACGGCCCCTTGGCGGCAATTTCCCGGGCGGTGCCGAGCGCCTTCGCCATCAGCTCTTCCGGCGGGAACAGTTCATTGACAATGCCCCACTCACAGGCTTTTGCAGCGGTGATGATCCGTCCGGACAGCACCAGTTCATTGGCCCTGTTCGGGCCGATCAGACGCGCCAGATTCTGGGTGCCGCCGAAACCGGGGATCACCCCCAGCCCCACTTCGGGAAAACCGAATTTCGCTTTTTCGGAGGCATAGATGAAATCACAGGCCAATGCCAATTCCAGACCGCCGCCCAGAGCATAGCCGTTGACCGCTGCAATTACCGGCTTGCGCATTTTGTTGATCAGCAGCATCAGACGCTGTCCCTTGCGGGCAAAATCATGGGCTTCAAAGGAGGAGATTTCTGCCATCTCCTTGATATCAGCGCCGGCGACAAAGGCCTTTTCGCCGGCACCGGTCAGAATAACCACCTTGACGGCAGCGTCCAGATCAAGTTCATACAGGGCGCACTCCAACTCCCGCACGACGTCGCTGTTGAGTGCATTCAGTGCCTGGGGTCGGTTGATGGTAACGGTTGTAATCCCGTCACAGCTTTCAATCAGCAGATTTTTGAATTCCATGGTGTTCTCCTCCTGCTAATAGGTGTAAAAGCCGCGTCCGGACTTGCGCCCCATGTAGCCCGCATTGACCATTTTGACCAGCAGCGGACAGGGACGGTATTTGGGGTCCTTGAAGCCGTCATACAGAACGTTGGCTATTGCCAGTACCGTATCAAGACCGATGAAATCGGCCAGAGTCAGCGGCCCCATCGGCTGGTTGGTGCCGAGCTTCATCCCCTTGTCGATATCCTCTGCGGTGGCAATCCCTTCGTACAGGGCAAAAACAGCTTCATTGATCATCGGAATCAGAACACGATTGACGATAAAGCCCGGGTAATCCTGGGATACCGCCATCTCTTTTTCCAGTTTCGCCACCAGAGATCCGGTCAGAGCAAACGTGTCATCACTGGTTGCGTGTCCGCGAATGACTTCCACCAGCTTCATGATCGGCACCGGATTCATGAAGTGCATTCCGATGACTTTATCCGGGCGGCCCGTAACGGAAGCGATCTTGGTGATCGGAATGGACGAGGTGTTTGATGCCAGAATCGCCCCCTCTTTCACGATACCGTCCAGTTTACGGAAGATTTCCAGCTTGAGCGGCTCATATTCCGTGACCGCTTCGACGGCGAAATCGACGTTGGCCAGGTCATTCATATCCTGGGTAACGCGAATCCTGCCGAGCGTTTCTCCAACCAGCGCCTCCGGAATTGCCCCTTTTTTCGCCTGACGCTCCAGATTCTGGCCGATGGCCTTCACCGCTTTGTCCAACTGTGCCTGGGCAATATCGAACAGAACGACCTGATACCCGTACTGGGCAAAAACATGGGCTATGCCGTTACCCATCTGACCTGCACCAAGAACACCAACTGATGTAATCATTCCCGCCTCCCTAAATTCTTTCAAAAATTACCGCAACGGCTTCACCGCCACCGATGCAGAGTGTGGCCAGGCCGTAGCGCAGATTACGTTTGTGCAGCTCCCGGATAACAGTCATGGCCAGTCGGGCACCGCTGGCACCGATCGGGTGGCCGATTGCGCAGGCACCGCCATTGACATTGACTTTTGCCGGATCCAGATTCAGGCTTTTAATAGCAATCAGCGTCACCGAAGCAAATGCTTCGTTAATTTCGAACAGGTCGATATCCGCGACGCTCAAACCGGCCTTGTCGCAGGCGGCCTGAATAGCCGAGACCGGGGCTTCCGGAAAGTAATCGGGGTGCAGGCTGCTGGTGGCCGAAGCAACAATGCGGGCTTTCGGGGTGAGGTTATGTTTTTTTACCGCTGCTGCACCCGCCAGGAGCAGCAGTGCGGCTCCGTCATTGATGGTGGACGCGTTACCGGCCGTTATGCTGCCGTCTTTCCTGAATACCGGCTTCAGATTGACGATCTTGGTAAAGTCAACCTTGAACGGTTCTTCATCGTCAGCAACAACCGTGTCAACGCCGCGCACATTCTTGACGACCGGCACAATCTCATCCTTGAAAACACCACCCGTAACCGCAGCCTGGGCCAGACGATAAGAGCGAAGAGCCAGTTCGTCCTGCTCCTCACGGGTCAGGCCGTTACGCGCAACGCTGGCTTCACCGATAATGCCCATGTGCACTCCGGTGTAGGGGTCAGACAGGCCGTCATGGATCATCAGGTCGAATATTTCACCATTACCCATGCGAAAACCGTTACGGGCTTTTTTCAGAAAATAGGGAGCAAGGGACATATTTTCCATGCCGCCGGCCAGTACCACGTCGGCATTGCCAAGCTGAATTGAATCGCTCCCAAGCATTACCGCCTTGAGGCCGCTCCCGCAAACCTTGTTGATCGTCAGTGCAGGAACAGCATCCGGCAGACCGCCGGCACGCATGGCCTGGCGGGCTGGCGCCTGGCCGCATCCACCGCTCAGCACCTGGCCGAGAATGACTTCACCGACCGCTTCAGCGGGAAGCGCATTGCGGTTCAGCAACCCTTTTATTACCGTAGCAGCCAACTCGGGGGCGGCAACATCTGATAAAACTCCTCCAAAAGAACCAAATGGCGTCCTCATGCCATCGACTACATACACTTCTTCTTTCATATTTCCGCCTCCGATATGTGGTAATGTGCCGCACTATACATTCCGTTTACGTTCATGTCAACAAAACTTATAACGCGATTATAGCTTATTGTATTTTTGTCTGATCCCTGCATGTGGAAAATGGACTGGAGGGAGTCGAACTATGGCTGGTGCCGTAATAAATGGATCCCCGACCAGCCTGACAGCTGATGTGGGGACCCTTCGGCAAACCGTTATATAAAAACTATCCGGTCATCAATATCTGTTATTTTTTCGCCACCGCTGTGCGAAACGGCAAACGTGTTCTCTATACCGATAACCCCCTTGTCCGGGAAAACAAATTTCGGTTCAATGGCAATCGTTTGTCCGGCCTGAAGCGGCACCTTAAAGCCTTGTGCCAACACTGGAAACTCATCAAGCTCCAGTCCGACGCCATGACCGACAAAACGGGCCTGCTCACCCGGCATCCCCATAAAGTGGGCGCCAAGGCCCCCTTTTTCAGCAATTTCAACTGCTTGCTGGAACAACTCTTCGCAAATTGCCCCCGGCTTCAAAGCGTTCTGCAGATGGTTCTGAATTACCAGAGAAAGGTCAAACGCCCTCTGCAGTTCCGGATCAAGTTCACCGATTACGAAAATACGCGTCATATCGGTGATATAGCCGTTGAACACGCCGGTATAATCCATGAACACCGGTTCGTTGCGATTGATAATCTGTGTTGACGACCCCTGGGGTGACGCGTTGGAAAGCCCGCGCCCGGTGACGGCACCGTCAAAAAAGCCATAGGAAGCGGCACCGGACGAGAGGGCAAGCCCCATGAACAGCTCCTGGTTAAAGGCGCGCATGCGGATATACCCTTCATTGCCTGCGGTACGGAGCCGATGCTCAAACTCGGCGGCAAGATCAAGTTCACGCATTCCGGCCTTGAGAAACTGCGGCACCTGCTTGAATACGGAGCAGAGCGTGGCACCGGAAAAGCGCAGCTGATCGAGCTCAAAGGCCGTTTTTACCGAACGGACTTCACGGTTTGCCGCCGAGATGTCGACAAATTCGCGACCGGGCAGCAGTTTGGTGTAGTAGTTCAACTGCTGTACCGGTGCCACATCAAAGGTGAAGCCGATTTTTGCCACCCCTTCATGGAACAGGGCGGGAAATTCCTTGCTGGACGGGAACGGGCGGATGTCAGTCAGTGGGCTCTCAAGCCTGGCCCGAGCCAGACTCTTGCGCACCATCAGAACCGGCTCTCCCGCAGCCGGAATCCAGAGGGTCGAATTCTGCCGGGTACCGGAAAAGTAATACACATCAATCGGGAAGATAAACAGCGCACCGTCAATCCCCTTGGCCTGCAGCTGCCCCTGCATGGCAGCTACCCTCTGCATTGCTTCCGTATATGTCACCATGAATTGATTCTCCTGTATGTTAGTGTGGCCACTGGTTAAAATAGGCGATTTCCGACAGCTGCTTGCGCGGCCTCTGTTTCGGCTCCTGATCCGGGTAGCCGAGCGGGGTGATACCCACAATCCTGATGCCGTCCGGGATGCCGAGTGAACGCTTGATCAGCTCCTCGTCATACCACCCCATCCAGCAGGTCCCCAGGCCGAGAGCGTGGGCTGCGAGGCAGAGATGTTCAAAAGCGATTGCTACATCCGCGACAAAATAATCAATGCCGTTTTCCACATCCGACTCAGCCGGGTTGCCGCACACTACGATTACCACCGGCGCAGCAGCAATCGCCTTCTTGCCCGGATTGTCGTCAGGGAATGCCTCCAGAACGCGAGCACGAGCTTCAGCATCAGACAGCACCAGAAAGCGCCAGCACTGCAGATTTTTCCAGGATGGCGCCAGACGGGCCGCATCCAAAACCTGGTCAATCTTTTCCTGTTCGACCGGGGTGTCCTTATATTTTCTGATACTTCTACGATCGCGAAAAACCTGAAAAATGTCCATTGTGGCTGCTCCTGTCCGGTTATTCCAATTCCAGTTCAAAGATGATCTCAAGGCGGCGAGGGGATCGGCCAACGAAGAGAGGGCTTTGAAATGGAATTGGAATTACATATTTCTGCGATATTTTCCGCCGACTTCATACAATGCATGGCTGATCTGCCCCAGGGAAGCGACCTTGACCGTATCCATCAGTTCGGCAAAGATATTCTCCCCCGCAATGGCAACTGCCTGCAGACGCTTCAGCGCCGCCGGAGCGGTATCCCTGTTATTGTCATGGAATGCCCGCAGATTCAGAATCTGCTGTTCTTTTTCCTCTTTAGTCGCACGGGCCAACTCTCCGGTGGTATTGAATCCCTCTTCGTCGGCACGGGGATTAAGGAACGTGTTTACTCCCACAATCGGCAGTTCACCGTTATGCTTTTTATGCTCGTACAGCATTGATTCATCCTGGATTTTTGAACGCTGGTACTGGGTTTCCATAGCACCAAGGACCCCGCCCCGCTGATCAATCCGCTCAAATTCTGCCATGACCGCCTCTTCCACGAGATCGGTCAGCTCCTCGATTATGAAGGAACCCTGCAGTGAATTCTCGTTTCGGGCGAGCCCGAACTCCTTGGTGATGATCATCTGGATCGCCATCGCCCGGCGCACTGACTCTTCGGTCGGAGTGGTGACCGCTTCATCATAGGCGTTGGTATGGAGCGAGTTGCAGTTGTCATAGATCGCAATCAGCGCCTGTAACGTAGTGCGGATGTCGTTAAAGTCCATTTCCTGGGCGTGCAGCGAACGGCCGGAGGTTTGAATGTGGTATTTAAGTTTCTGACTGCGATCGTTGGCTCCGTACTTCTCCCGCATGGCAACTGCCCAGATCCGGCGTGCCACCCGTCCGATAACCGTGTATTCCGGATCAAGCCCGTTGGAAAAGAAGTACGAAAGATTCGCGGCAAAATCGTCAATGTGCATCCCGCGTGACAGGTAATACTCCACGTAGGTAAAACCGTTGGAAAGCGTGAAGGCCAGCTGGCTGATCGGGTTGGCCCCGGCTTCGGCAATATGGTAGCCGCTGATCGAAACGGAATAATAGTTGCGCACCTTCTGTTCGATGAAGTACTGCTGCATATCCCCCATCATCTTCAGGGCAAACTCGGTCGAGAAGATGCAGGTGTTCTGCCCCTGATCCTCCTTGAGGATATCGGCCTGGACGGTACCCCGCACCGTCTGCAGGGTACAGGCACGGATTTCCCGGTATTCTTCCTCGGACGGCTGCCGACAGTTTTTCTCCCGGAAAATATCGACCTGCTGCTCCGTTGCGGCATTGAAGAAAAACGCCAGCATCATGGGAGCCGGGCCGTTAATGGTGATGGAGACACTTGTGTTGGGAGCGCACAGGTCAAAACCGGCAAACAGTTTCTGCATATCATTGACCGTGCAGATGGAAACACCGCTTTCGCCGACCTTGCCATAGATATCAGGCGGATAATCAGGATCTTCACCGTACAGTGTCACACTGTCAAAAGCGGTGGACAGCCGCTTGGCGTCATCATCTTTACAGAGATAGTGGAAGCGGCGGTTGGTGCGCTCCGGAGTCCCCTCGCCGGCAAACTGGCGCTTGGGATCCTCTTCGGCCCGTTTGAACGGAAAGACACCGGCGGTGAAGGGAAAGCAGCCCGGCGCGTTTTCGAACATGCACCAGCGCAGAATCTCACCCCAATCGGCAAAATCCGGCAGACAAACCTTGGGAATACGGGTTCCGGACAGAGAGGTCGTATAAAGGTCGCTCCGAATTTCCTTGTCCCTGACCTTTGTTACCAGCTGGTCGCGACGGTAGGATGCCTTCAACTCCGGCCATTCTTTGAGAATCCGCTTTGGCTCTTCGTGGAGTCTGGAATCGAAAATTGTCAGCTGCTTGTCCAGTGCCGACTCTGCAGCTGAATCGCCGAGCAGTTCCCTGGCCCCGGTCAGCTGGAAAAGCCGCCGCGCCACGTCTACCTGATCTTTTACCTGTTTGCGGTAGCCACGCACCGTCTGCACTATTTCGCCCAGATAGTGAATCCGGTCTGAGGGGATGATGTACTTTTTGAGGCTTTCCTTTTCCGTAACCGGAAGGGAAGAGTGCAGGTCAAGCCCCTTTTTGCAGTTTATAATTCCAATCAGCGCACGATACAGGACGTTGGTGCCGGGATCGTTAAACTGGGAAGCGATTGTGCCGAACACCGGCAGATCTTCATCGGCTCCGTCGAAGATATTCCGGTTGCGCCGGTACTGTTTGCGCACGTTTCTGAGCGCGTCCTCAGCCCCTTTGCGCTCAAACTTGTTGATGGCCACCACATCGGCAAAATCCAGCATATCGATCTTTTCCAGCTGGGTCGGCGCACCGAACTCACAGGTCATGACGTACAGAGACACATCACAGACCCCGACGACCCCGGCGTTCCCCTGACCGATGCCGCTTGTCTCCACAAATACCAGATCAAAACCGGCCGCCCGTACCACGTCAATGGCATCCTCGATAGCCGCCGAAAGTTCGGTCTGGGAGTCGCGGGTCGCCAGGGAACGCATATAAATCCGGTTTGAATTTATTGAGTTCATCCTGATCCGGTCGCCCAGCAGAGCGCCACCGGTCCGCTGCCGCGAAGGATCAACCGCCAGAATTGCCACACTCTTCTCCGGAAAATCCCGCGTAAAGCGGAGCACCAGCTCATCGGTAATGGAGCTTTTGCCCGCGCCGCCGGTACCGGTAATACCAACGACCGGAACATCCTGGGCCATCCCCCTGATCGTATCCCGGAGTGCGGCGTACCCTGCACCATGGTCATGAACCGCCTGCTCGGCCAGAGTAATCAGTGTGTTTACCGCACGGATATCCTGCTTGGCCAAACGGGCGGTTTCCGCAGCGATGTCGCGCTCTATGGAGAAATCGCACTCGGCAAGAATCAGGTTAATCATCCCCTGCAGCCCCATGCGGCGGCCATCGTCCGGGGAAAAGATTTTGCGGACTCCGTACCC
The DNA here is from genome assembly GCA_903852495.1 of uncultured Geobacteraceae bacterium. Classification (GTDB taxonomy): domain Bacteria; phylum Desulfobacterota; class Desulfuromonadia; order Geobacterales; family Pseudopelobacteraceae; genus JACRCG01. The sequence continues at coordinate 24,074 of CAINRC010000001.1, forward strand.
TTCAATTTCAGCAATCTCATCCGGCACGATAACGCCACCGCCGCCGCCGAAAACTTTTATATGCCCCTCACCGCGCTGGCGGAGCAGATCGATGATGTACTTGAAAAACTCAACGTGCCCCCCCTGATAGCAGCTGACTGCAATACCCTGGGCATCTTCCTGGATGGCAGCAGTGACAATCTCCTCCACCGAACGGTTATGACCCAGGTGGATCACTTCGGCGCCCGATGACTGAAGGATGCGGCGGATAACGTTAGTCGCGGCATCATGGCCGTCAAACAGGCTGGTGGCGGTGACAACCCGGACCTTATGGGCAGTTTTGTACGGTTCGATTACTGGTGAGGACATATATTTTCTCCTGTTTTGAACAATCAACTTACGCTTCCAGGGTAAACTCCCACGCACACCAGAAGGTTTCAGGATGTGCATCAGGCGGGCAGGCGATGCAGGTGGTTTTGATGCGCGGATCAATCGCTTTGGCAAATTCGCTGTATTCAACAATGCCAACCGACTTGCAGGGGTGGTCAGCCAACCCTTTTCGCTTACGGGCCGACTGCACCCTGCAGTCAAGCATCCGGAACACAACCCGCGTGTCACTCTGTTCGATAACATCCTGCAGATTGAGGCGGGCGTAAAAACGATGTTTCAGACATTCCACCAAAGCCGCAATTCCGCCGCCCGCTTTGAGTCCCAGACGATCCATTATTCGGCGTGCTTCAATAACCGTAAAATACCGCCACGCCTCGGTGTCGACATCCACAGCGACTTCCATGCCATACCGCTTTTCAACCGCCTGAAACCAGACGCCATCATGAGCCAGCCAGTTTTTTGCATCATCAACGATTATTTTTACAAGCTCTTCCTTGCTGAGTTCATACAGAAGGCGTACCCCTTCATCACCGGCACGTTCAGCACTTGACATATACGCTTCTCCTTTTGGAGTACTTAATAGAACATCTTTTCAATGACTGGTTCGCGGCGCACTATATTCGTCAGTTTACGTTCAAGTCAAGCAGAAAAAATGCGCCGTTATATCCACTTTAAATAATTAACAAAATAACATACTGGTGGCCTGCGGAGCGTGAACCCCGCAGGCCGGTCAATCAATGATCACTGGCCTTGGAGATACCCAGACCGGTAATCTGACGTACTTCAATTTCATCAAACATCTCCTCTGCCCGCCGGTCACGGAACAGCAGCGTACCGAGGATTGCCGCAATCAAGCCGAGCGGCACTGAAACAATACCGGGGTTTTTGAGCGGGAAGATGGGGGCAGTGAGGCCGACCATTGAGGTCTGGCCGTTGTTTTTAGAGTAATCGCCACGTGATTTTTCCAGCAGTTTCAGGTCCTTGTCCGCAAGCACGGCACCTTCAAGCTGTTTCTTTTCCAGAGTCGAAACAATCTTTTTGGCATCATCGGCTATTTTCTGCGGATAGGTCATTACCGGTGAAATCACCACTAGGCCGAGCGCAGATATTGTACCGACCAACAGTGCGGAAATAACCCCTGCGGTATTAAAGCGCTTCCAGAACAGGGACAGCATGACCGCCGGGAAGTTACCTGATGCCGCTACAGCAAAGGCCAGGGCGACGAGAGCGACCACGTTTTCCTTTTCTGCAGCAAGACCCATGACGATGGCGGCCAAACCGACAAACAACGAAGTGATACGGGCAACCTTTACCTGGGTATGCTGATCGGCCTTGCCGTCCATAACGATATTGACGTAGACGTCATGCGCTATGGCTGCAGAAGCGGCCAGCACGAGACCGGAAACAACCGCCAGGATGGTGGCGAATGCCACGGCGCAGATAAAGGCCAGGAACATATCGCCGCCAAGGGAACCGGCACCACCGCCCAGCAGCTGGGCAAGAAGGAGGGTCGCCATATTCCCCCCCTTGTCCACCGAGCTGATCAGCTGGGGCGAAAGGTAAAGGGCGGCACCAAAGCCGATGATGTTAATCAAAAAGAAGAACGAGCTATTGATGAACAGGGCAATAACGATTGATTTACGGGCCTCTTTTGCACTCGGCACGGTAAAGAAGCGCATTAGAATATGCGGCAGACCGGCTGCACCCAGCGCCCAGGCGATACCGAGAGAGACCTGATCAAGGGGATTTTTGAGGAACAGCCCCGGCTCCATGAAGCGCTGACCGTAGTCGAAGCCAGCCTTGGGCAGAGCATCCTTGAGAACGTTCATCCGCACATGATCCTGAATCAGCTGGTTGCCGACGATGTCGGTGAAGAACCCCACCGGATTCATACCGGCTTTAGCCATGACCAGGAACGCCAGTAAAACGGTGCCGCTCATCAGCAGACCGGCTTTGATGATCTGCACCCAGGTGGTGGCCTTCATGCCGCCGAACACGACGTAGCCAACCATCAGAATACCAACGCCTATTACGGAAACACGGTACGGAATGTCCAGCAGCACCTGCATCAGCTTGCCGGCACCAACCATCTGCGCGATCAGATAGAACAGCGACACTGTTACCGTGGAGAGGGCGGCCACTGCGCGCACCGGTTTTGGCGCGGTGCGGAAGGAAAGAATATCGCCCAGAGTGAACTTGCCGGCATTACGGCACGGCTCCGCGATGACGAGGAGAATTGCGATGAACGAGAACATGGGGCCGACAGCGTACATGAAACCATCAATGCCATACAGTGAGATCAAACCGGACATACCCAGGAATGAAGCTGCCGACATATAGTCACCTGCGATGGCCCAGCCGTTCTGCAAGCCGGTGATCCCACCGCCTGCGGTGTAGAAGTCGGATGCAGATTTGGTCTGCCGCGCTGCCCAGATGACAACGCAGAGGGTAATGCCGATGATCGTCATAAACATACTGATGGTAATGGCACGATTCGGCCTGACCTTGGTGGGCATCCCACCAGCAAGTACAGGAGCGGTTGCCGCCGGGGCTGCGGCGGCCGACTGCCCGGGAACGGCTGCGGGAGCCTGCAGAGCAGGTGCGGTTGATTGGGCCACCGTCCCGGCCTGAGGAGACTGCTTTGCAGGTTCTTCAGCAAAACCGGGGGTAACCAGGAAAAGTGCGAGCATCAGTGCGGATATAATATTAGTAAACATATGTTCCCTCCCTATTGGATTTCTCTGACAAGTTCGTCAGTCAGTCGGTCAAAGTCTCTGTTGGCTATCTTCGTGTAGTACATGGCTACAAAGATCGCGACGAGAAATTGTGACAGGATAAACAGATAGCCGAAGTTAATTACCCCGATCAGTTTGACCTTGAACAACGCCGGAAAATAACCGGACAGCAGTGGCAGCGAAAAGTAATAGATCGAGGCAACAATCCACCAGCCAAACAAAAACACTCGTTTCTTACGTTTCAGCTCCAGATACTTCGGGTTCCGCGCGATTTCACTCCAATTGTAACTTTTTGACATAGCACCCTCCCTTTCAAATGATGTACTTCCTGTTTTATTTACAACCTGCATGGGTAGCTTACCGATACAGCGAATATTTGAGTTCCGAAACGACGTCAGTTTTTCCGTATCGCCAAACAATGATCCGTGATGAGCAAAATATATATACCGTTTACGTTCATGTCAACAAAAAATATAATAGGTTTATAAATATTTTTTTCTTGCGTTATGTGTAATGAAAATAGGCACCTGACTTATACATCGACGTCTCTGAGTTTTGTAGTAATGGCCAGTGTTGACAACGTTTGTTGACGTTGTTGTAAATTGTCTTATTGACAAAACGGTTATTCAGACATAATAACAGGTAGGAAATGAAGACATGATTCGAGGCGGATTTATGACTATAGACGAAGAAAGTACCCAGATAATTGCCATTGGCGACCTGGCAAAGAGCATCGGACTGACCACGCGAACACTCAGATATTGGGAAGAGGTCGGCATAATTGAAACAGAGGAACGTGCCGGCGGAGCAATCAGAGGGTACTCCCCCTATTTCGTGCGGCGCATAAAATTCATCATGAAGCTGAAAGACCTGGGGCTTACCATCAGGGAAATGCAGGAACTGTATGTGGCGTATGGGGAAGCAAAAGAGACAGACCAGATGATTCCGCGGCTAGTTGCCGTTTTGGACAGGCATACGCAGTTAGTTGACGAAAAGATCGAGAAACTCCATTCTCTCAGGAAAGATATTGTCGAATATCGGCAGCGAATGTTCGCCAAACATTCTGCCAGCAACGGGTAGGACCGAATTTCAGCAGACAGAGCAGTCGGCAACAGCGAGGCAATCTGCACCAAAAACAGCTTGTGTTTACTGATCTTACTGGGTAATCTTGGCCGCAGCGGGGAGAACTGCTCCCGGCTGAAACGGCATCATGAATAAGGAGGAGTGCGCAGATGATGACAAAAGAGGAAGCACGGGAGTTCACCAACAGATGGTTGCCGAAATGGACCGGGAACAAACCTGAAGAACTGCTGGCGTTTTACGCTGATGACGCCTTTTTTCTCGATCCGGGGCGCCCGCAGGGAATCCAGGGGAAAGAGGCTCTGTTTGCCTATTTCACCAACGTACTCAGCCACAACCCGACCTGGGTCTGGAGTCAGGTTGAACCGATTCCCATTGAAGGCGGCTTTCTGAACAAACTGTCCGCGCGCATCCCGGTGGGTGAAATGGTGGTGGAGTGTGTAGGACTCTGTTTCCTGCAGTTTAATGATGTGGGGAAAATCAAGCGGAATGAAATCTATTTTGACCGAACCGAGCTGATCATGGAAATCAACAAATATCGTCAGTCATTTGCCCATTAATACGGCTGCGGTACGGCCGGTCGAGGAGAAGTGTTTCTCGACCGGCCACCCGCTTACCCGCGCGAACTCCAGAATTTTCCCAACTCCTTCTCAGCTTGGCGGAAATCTTCCAGTTCCAGATCCAGGTCGGGCGTCCAGGGACGGTTCTTGTAATACATTTTGTCGTAATACTCTTCCATAAGGCCCCGGGCAACCCCAGCCACATCCCACCCTTCAATCATGCTTTTCAACTCAGCATAACGGACACCGGCCAGTTTTTTCTTGATCCGTTCAAGAGCATCCAGCATTGCCTCCCGGTATTCGGGACGGGCATATTCAGCGGTGAGCCGTTCCACACGGGTTTCTAACGCTGCGTGGCACCAGACTTTGCAGCCTGCCGCCATTGTCTGGTACAGATTCCCCGGGAGGGAATACTTCCCGATACGCTGACTTTCCCCCTCCAGCACAATCGCCCTGTCTGCCGGCAACCGCCTGAACTCATCCCACAAGGTTGTTTCAAAATGTTTCTGGGTCACGCTCTGCTCCAGCCCGAGAGCTCCGAAAGCCGACCCCCTGTGACAGGCAATCCCCTCAAGATCGATCGTTGCCCAGCGCGAAGGATCAAGACCATTGATAAACGTAGTCTTTCCGGTACCGGTCATACCGTGCATGACGATCAGACGGGAGGGAAAATCGCACCGATCAAAATAATCGATCACATGGGCACGGAAGGTTTTATAGCCGCCGACAAGCTGACCCGCCGGGGTGCCGCACATTTCCACCAGCATGGCAACGGAGAGGCTGCGCAGCCCCCCGCGCCAGCAGTAGATAACAATCGGTCGACCGGCGGCCAGGGCAAGTATTTGGTCAACCATGGAGTAAAACCGGGGGCAGGAAAGCTCAAGCCCCCGCCGTCTGGCCTCAGCCGGACCAATTTGTTTATAGATCGTTCCGACTTCCGCCCGCTCTTCATTGGACAGAAGGGGGACGTTGTGAGCACCGGGGATGTGATCCTCCGCAAATTCAAGCGGGGTTCTCACATCTATGAAGCAGTGGCTGTCAATAAGCTGGGGGGTAAACGGAATTTTTTCCGGCATTACTGTTCTCCAGGTGTTCCGACTGCGGTATCATTCCAGTTCCGGCTCAAATCGGAATCAGACCGTTACAACAGAGTCGGCGTCCTTCATACCGGTGACTATCTCCAGCATATTCGTGACCTCGCCAACCTTCATTTTATCCAGAATATGAAAGAACGCCAGACAGGCACCGCACGCCGTGACCTGAACGCCGTTCCCCACAAGTTCCTGTAAAATCGGCACCGCTTCGGATCCCTCCGCCGTGAAGCTGACGCCGCTGTTGACAAAAACAACGCGCCAGAGCTCCGGCCCCATTTCTTTCAGGGTTTTGAGGAAATTAAACATCAGCATATCACCCAGAGCATCGTCGCCACGCCCCATGTGAGTTGACGTCACCAGAATCATGATTTTCCCGGTTCCTGATTTCAGCTTCTTCACACTGCCCGGCACGGAAGATTCTACGGGGGCATCGGCACCCTCCCCCTTCGTACCCACAACCCGAAACTCATTCCCCTGCACTTCAAAGCGGACCTGGTAATTCTGATGCTCCAGAAAACGGCTGACATTCTGCCGGGCGGCATCATTATCCACACGTACCACTATGGCATCAGGCGCCTCACTACTGAGCAGATCCCTCACCTGAAGCACCGGAGCGGGACAGGCCAGACCGCGACAATCCAATTCGTTTACCACGCAAACCTCCAATTCTGTTTATTCTACAATAATCCTGTCAATCGGCCCGGCAACGACTTCACCGACAATCGCAGCTGCTTCAACACCGCCCGTTCGCAAAGCATGGACCAGCTGTTCCGCGTCACCTGGCGCAACCGCAATCAGCAGCCCGCCGGAGGTCTGGGGATCAAAAAGCAGATCCTGCATCCTCTGGGAGACTTCGGCGCCGAACTCTACGAACGAGCCGCGAAAGCTCCTGTTGTTATAGGCACCGGCAGGTATCAACCCCATGGCCGCCCACTCCAGCGCCTCCGGGTACACCGGCACCTGTGCCGCCTTGATGCGTACCCCATACCCGGAATCCACGGTCATCTCGGCAAGATGGCCAAGAAAACCGAATCCGGTAATATCCGTACAGGCATGTACCGAAAAATCCTGCATGATTGCAGCGGCGGCCCGGTTCAACGTCGCCATTGCCGCCGTTACCCTCTCCGTCACCCCCTGGTCGGCAAGCCCAGCTTTGATGGCGGTGGCAATAATCCCCGTACCGATCGGTTTTGTAAGGACAAGGCAATCGCCGCACTGCAGGTTCCGTTTGGTCAGAATCCGGTCAGGGTGGATATAGCCGGTCACCGAAAGGCCATACTTCAGTTCACTGTCCTCCACGGTATGGCCGCCGACCAGCACGACCCCCGCTTCCCGCATCTTGTCCAGCCCCCCCTCAATGACCAGGCGCAGTACGGAGAGGTCCATGGTTTTGGCGGGAAAAGCGACAATGTTCATGGCCGTCTTCGGCGTCCCCCCCATGGCATACACATCGCTCAAGGCATTGGCGGCGGCAATCTGGCCGAAACTGTAGGGATCATCGACCATGGGCGGAAAAAAATCGATCGTCTGAACCAGGGCGAGATCGTCCGAAACCCGGTAAACCCCGGCATCGTCGGCACGGTCCAGACCGACCAGAAGATTCGGGTCCACCGGCAGATCGAGTCCGCACAGCGCCCGATCCAGATCTCCGGGAGAAAGTTTGGCGGCGCATCCCGCTCCCTTGACAGTCTGTGTAAGTCGTATGGTTTGGCTGGTCACAGCAGAAGCTCCTGATAATAGTTTTTGTTCAGGCGGCAATGTAACTGAAAACACAGCTAATGTCCACCTCCGGCACGCCCTGACTCCGCCTGCCATACCGGTTATTGACGGCGTTCTTCCGGTTTACTGCACAACAGATATTCTGATGGTAGTGTTGAAATTAGTGTATCTTATGCCCATATCGAATTCTCAGGATTAAAAAGGTGTACGCGATGTTTCCATTTTTTCATTCCATTTTTAACGGCAGCGAAGAAACGGGCGGTTTTCCTGAATCACTTATAAAAGCGGCTGTTGAACGGGCCGTAGACGGGACCGACCCCTGGCTGCGGGCTGTTTCCGGCTACAAGAAGGAGCTGCGGCCCGCTGTGCTTCTGGCTATTGCCCATGTGGTTGATCTTGTGGACAGCATTCCGCCTCCTGTCGTCCTGAGCAGAACATCCTTTGAGAACAACCCGCAGCTGCATCCGTTTTTTATCTCCGGGGATGAACTGGATACGTTCATCGCAAAGAACAAACCGCTGGCAGAGTTGCGCAAAAACGCCGGAGAAGCCCGGGAAGCACACGCCCTGTTGTTCATGGAAAAACGGGAAACGTGGATACTGGGCGCCGAGCTGGTCGGCGAAATTATCACCTCTGGCGTACCGATGATGACGGTGAGCTTTGAATCACATCAACTGGTCGATCCCAGCGTGACTGAATCCGTAATGCGGCGCAAGCTGAAGATCCGGGCTTTTGATCACCTGCTCAGCATCGCCCTGAAACGGATTACGGCGGTTAAAACCGAGCGTGGCAATCTTGAGCGATACCGCGCCCTTCTCGAGGCAAAGCTGAACCTTCTCAACCAGGTGGGGTGGGGATTTGGAGAGGCCCATACGGTCGTTGGGGAGGATCTGGAAAAAACAGCGGATCTGTTGGGAAAGATAGAAGCACAACTTAATGCCATCGGCAGCGATGACGAGATGCTGGGAAAGTACCTCCATTGTGTAATCAAAGTACTCTCCAACCCGGCCGGTTATCTCTGGGCGATACATGAAAAGCTGACCATTGACAGGATGGGTATAAAGCGCGGTGGGGGAGATTGCAATACCCCGGAATTGCAACTGAACGAATTGGGCAATGCCGAAGGTCGCTGCCTGGTTTTCGTACCGGTGACAATTCCACTGTGCCCGGTATAATTTCCGAGGTAAGCTCAATGTAATAAAGGAAAAACCAACAGACACGTCTACCTACAACTACTCTGTATAATTTAGTTGTTTTTGCCGCCCCACTAAACTATCCTGTTTACAATATACCACAGTTATAGAACGTACCGACAACCTAGGTATGAGTCCTCCCGGGAGGAGACTATAATTAGCATTGTCGGTATTGATATGCATGGAGAACTGGTTTTTATTTATTGGAGCAGTCAAAATCACAAGGAGGGTTACACATGAAAAAAAGAGTGCTTACAGTTCTGTTGGCAGGGTTGATCACAACGCAGGCGTATGCTGCGGACAGCATTAAAATTGCGTTAACCGGTCCGTTTTCCGGCGGGTCTGCCCCGATGGGTGCATCCATGCGTGACGGTGCCAAAATTGCCATTGCCGAGATCAATGCGGCGGGGGGAATCAAGGTCGGCGCGAAGATGATGAAGTTTGAAGTTCTGGAGCGGGACGACGAGGCAAAAAATGAGCGTGGCGCCCTGATCGCCCAGGAGTTGGCCTCCATGAGCGATCTTGCCGGTGTCATCGGAACCGTAAATACCGGCGTATGTCTGGCCGGAGACAAGCATTATCAGGAAAAAGGGATTACCAAAATAATTACCCCGGCAGCCGGTTCCGCCTCAATGACCCAGTGGAGCAAGGCTAAAGTGAAGGATCTGTCAATTTTCCGTCTGGCCGCCCATGACGGCATTCAGGCCGCAATGGTGGTTGAGGAGGCGATCAACCGCAAATTCACCAAGGTTGCCATGCTGTATGACTCAACCAACTACGGTGTCTCCGGCCGTGACGACATGGTTGAGCAGGTCAAGAAACAGGGCAACAAACTGCAGGTGGTTACCAGCGACAAGTTCAACATCGGTGACAAAGATATGACCGCTCAATTGCTGCGCGCCAAGAACGCCGGTGCCCAGGCGGTTCTGATCTGGGGCATTGGACCGGAACTGGCTGCCGTTGCCAACGGCATGGCCAAGATCGGCTTGAAAGCCCCCCTCATCGGCGGCTGGACCCTGTCAATGTCTAACTTCATCGACAACTCCGGGAAAAACGGCAACGGCACCCTGATGCCGCAAACGTTTATTGAAGAGCCGATCACCCCAAAAGCCAAGGCCTTTATTGCCGCCTATCACAAAGCTTACAATGTCAAACGCATCCCCTCACCGGTATCCGCAGCACAGGGATACGACGCGGTCTTCATTTTCGCCGCTGCCGTCAAGCAGGCCCAGAGCACCGATACCAAAAAAATCAAGCTTGCTCTTGAGGACCTGAAGGAGCCGGTACAGGGAGTTATCACCACCTGGAAGAAGCCGTTCACCGCATGGAACCCGGCCAATGAAGAAACTCACGAAGCATTCCGTCGCGAGCAGGTTGTCATGGGAATGGTCCAGGACGGCCACGTAATCTTCGGCAATGATGCTGACCGGAAACGGTTGATCAGCAATGCCACATCAGTCAAAGGCAAAAAATAAGATGCACTGTCCTGGAACAGGATATACGGCTGCGCAAGGAGTTGTGCGATGGATCATGCAGTAATCCAGCTGATAGTAAGCGGTGCGCTTATGGGTCTGGTGTATGCCCTGGTCGCGTACGGTTTTCAGCTTACCTATGCAACCAGCAAAAGCATAAATTTCGGCCAGGGTGAACTGGTGATGCTGTCCGCTTTTGTCAGCCTTACCCTTACCAATACTGGCCTGCCGTATTATCTCATGATTCCGGGCGGTCTGCTGTTCGGCGTTATCGCCGGCCTGTTTGTTGAACGGGCCGGCGTTCGCCTGGCACTTGAGCAGAAAAGCGAGGGGTGGATTCTCATGACCATTATCCTCGGCCTGTTTGGAATATCTGCCGCAGAAAACATCTGGGGGCGGGATGACCGCCCCTTCCCGACGCCAATTCCGACCGAACCGATTCAGTTTTTCGGTGTCAGCATAACGCCACTGGAGATTTCGGTAGCGGTCGGTGTCGTCTTGATCATGGTTGTTATCGAACTTTTCAAACGCAAAACCCTGCTGGGCAAGGCTTTTGAGGCGGTCTCGGCAGACCGGGACGCGGCCGAACTGATGGGAATCTCCGCAACCCGCACCATCATGCTTTCCTATGGCCTGTCCGGGCTGGTTGCTGCTCTGGCCGGTATTCTGGTATCGCCGATCACCACCGTCGGCCCGACCATGGCTTCGGCACTGGTGCTGAAAGCTTTTTCCGTCGCCGTGGTTGCCGGACTGGAATCCGGATTCGGCGTGGTAATTGTGGGGCTGTTCCTCGGTTCGCTGGAAAGCCTCACCAGCTTCTATGTCGGCAGCGGCTGGCGTGAAGCACCCGGCCTGGTTCTCCTGATTCTGGCACTTGCCATACGCCCCACCGGCATCTTCGGCAAAGCTGTCATACGGAAAGTGTAGTGCCTGTCTACCTGCTGCTGATTACGTGTTACTGGAGTAGCCGCTGATGCTTAAACGATTGATACTGATACGGGGGATCGAAGTTCTGATGGTCCTCCTGCTGGCTTCCATACCGCTTGTGGTAAATAACAGCTTTGTCCTCGGCCTGCTGACGCTTTTGGCTATCTACGGTATTCTGCTGATCGGACTTGATATTACGGTCGGCTACCTCGGCCTGGTCAATCTGGCTCAGGCAGCGTTTCTCGGTCTGGGTGCCTATGCAGGGGCATTGACAGTCACACAGCTTGGCTTCGATATGCTGTCTGCATTGCTGGTCAGTACTGTGATAGGGCTGGTTATGGGAGGGCTGCTGGCATTCCCGTCCCTCCGCCTGGAAGGACCGCAGTTTGCCCTGGCCACCCTGAGTTTTTCTGCGTTATCGGCCACAGTTCTCAACGAATGGGAATCCTTGACCCTGGGTGCACAGGGACTACAGCTGCACCGCCCTCCCCTGTTTGGCTTTGTCCTCGATTCCAAAGGGTTCTACTGGCTCTGTCTCTGTTTTCTCGGTTTAGTCTGGATGGCCATGCGCAACCTGCTTTCTTCCCAATGGGGCCGTGCGTTTGAGGCACTGCGCGACAGTCCCATTGCAACCGATGCCATGGGGATCGGTACCTACCGGCACAAGGTGACCGCCTTTGCTCTCGGGTCCGGCCTGGGCGGGTTGGCTGGCGGTCTCTACGCGTTCAACTTTGAATACCTGCAGCCGCACGTTTTTGTCTATGAACTGATGGTTATTCTCCTGCTCGGCGTGGTGCTGGGGGGGAGGAAATCTTTGTGGGGCGCCTTTGTTGGCGCAGTATTGATCGTATTGCTGCCCAACCTTCTTTCCAACCGCCTGCTGTTCCAGATCTTTTCAGCCACAGGATTTCTGCTGGCCCTGGGAGCTGGCGGAATGGCGTTGTATCAGAAAAGAACCAAACTGTTCCAGGCAGCTGCACCGATAATTGCCATGGGTTTGCTGGTTACCGGCAGTTTTACGGTCCAGAACACGGAGGACTGGCGCAAGGCCATCTTCGCGCTGATGCTTTTCTCGGTGGTGGTTGGACTCCCGGAAGGGCTTATGGGCTTTGCCTCCCGGTTTCTCTCCCGGATTTTCAGCATTGATCCGGAATCGTTCGCCCCCCCCTCCCTTCTGGAGGAGGTTCTTGTCAGAAAAGATGTGGACGGCGCGCCGCTCCTGCAGATTCAGGATCTGAAATGCTATTTCGGCGGGATAAAAGCCGTTGACGGCGTTTCACTGACCGTAGCGGCCGGTACGATCCACGGCTTGATCGGCCCGAACGGTTCCGGTAAAAGCACCCTGGTTAACCTGGTATCCGGCCTGTATGTTCCTACCGGCGGCACGATCCAGTTTCAGGGCAAACCGCTGGTACAGGGGAGCCTGTTTGCTGTCGCCCAGCAGGGGATTTCCCGGACCTTCCAGAATTTGCAGCTTTTCAGTGAGTTGACCGCACTGGACAACGTCATGGTCTCCATGAAAGGTTATTATCGCAGCGCGCTGCCGCTTGTTCTAATGGGTCTTGCCAAGCGCGATGAAAAGCGGGCCGAAGCCGACTCCCTCGCCCTTCTTGAGATGGTGGGGCTGACCGGTCAGGCACGGATACCGGCCAAGGATCTCCCCTATGGTGCCCAGCGTTTTCTGGAAATTGCGCGAGCCGTTGCCCGCCGCCCGACACTGCTTATTCTGGACGAGCCGGCAGCAGGACTGGCCCACCCTGACGTTGTTACACTGCTGGCCATCATCCGGCGCATTCATCAGCAGGGCATCACGGTTATCCTGATTGAACATCACATGGATGTGGTTAGCGAACTGTGCGATACGGCAACCGTACTGGACGGCGGCAGAATAATTGCTGAAGGAATACCTGAGGATATCAGGCGTAACCCGCTGGTTATTGAAGCATATCTCGGGAAGGGGAGCGAACCGCCCCCTGTTGCGGCTGAACGTCCTGGAACTCTGGAACCGGTGGCGGCATGAAGGGGCATAAGCGCTAACTTAAAGCTTTAAGTCCCTTCCCCTTCAAGGGGAAGGTTAGGATAGGGATGGGGTCGTTTTCGGTAACACCTTTAAATCAACAATCAACCCCATCCCCTCCCCGACCCTCCCCTTGAAAGGGAGGGAGAAAATCAAGAGATTTATCGCTTAAGCTAGCGCTTATGGCATGAAGGGGAGAGGATAAACGTATGCTGGTTGTTACAGATCTTTACGCCGGATACGGCATGAGCGAAGTGCTGATGGGCACCTCGCTGGCAGTGAAAAAAGGTACGGTGGTTGCGCTGATAGGGCCTAACGGCGCCGGGAAAACCACCACCATGCGCACCATTTCAGGCGGCATTAAACCAACCGGGGGAAAGATCCTTCTGGACGGAGCGCCGGTGCAGGGATTTGAGCCGTCGCACATCGCCCGCCTCGGTCTGGCCCATGCTCCTGAAGGACGCAAGGTATTCGGCCCGCTGTCGGTTGAGGACAATCTGCTGCTTGGCGCCTTTACCCGCCTGCCCCGTTTTTTTGGCTTTCGCGCAAAGGCGGCCGATGACCTGGAAAAAGTATATGACCTGTTTCCGCGCCTGAAGGAGCGGTATCGTCAGGCTTCCGGAACCCTTTCCGGCGGAGAGCAGCAGATGCTTGCCATCGGCCGGGCATTAATGGCGCGCCCCAAGGTTGTCCTGCTGGATGAACCGTCCATGGGTCTGGCCCCGGTTATTGTTGATGAAGTGTTCGAAATCATCCGCCGCCTGAAGGAATCGGGCATAACGCTGCTGCTGGTAGAGCAGTCGGCCAAACGGGCACTTGAAGTCGCTGATTACGCCTATGTTATGGAACGGGGGCGTATCGCCGTTGAAGGTGTTCCGCAGGAATTACAGAAGAATGAGCGGGTAATTGCTGCGTATCTGGGCAACTGACCGCGTATCAGAATGTCATATCTGAAAGGGTCACCCTCATGAGTAGTGCCGCATCCCCGTATTATCGCTGGTACATCTTTGCGATGTGCGGCGGCACTTACGTTATCTCCGGTTTCTGGCGCGTGTCCAACGCAGTCATGGCCGGTGATCTGGCACGGGATCTGGCAGCCTCTCCCGAAGTTCTAGGCTTGATGGGAGGGGCGTTTTTTTATTCGTTCGGCCTGGCGCAACTGCCGATGGGGCCGCTGCTGGATCGTTTCGGGCCTCGATTTGTAATCACCCTGCTGGTCTGTGTCGGCGCGGCAAGCGCTTTGTTGTTTTCCCTGGCGGGCAGCGGCACGATGGCAGTTCTGGCGCGCGCCGGCATTGGCCTCGGCATGGCTGCGGTGCTGATGGGCTCCCTGAAAATTCTCACCACCTGGTTTTCCCCCCACGAATTTGCCACACTGTCCGGAATTCTGATTGCCATCGGCAACCTGGGCGGCATCGGCGCGACAACCCCTCTGGCCTGGCTGAGTGACCGGATCGGCTGGCGCGGCGCCTGCGGCAGCATGGCTGCAGTTACCCTGCTGTTTGCTGCCGGTATCTATCTGGTTGTGCGCGATCACCCGCCACGCCGGGACGGCGTTCCCCCTGCTGCCCCCCCCTCTTTTGCCGTTATCCGGGCCGGGTTGCGCACCGTCTTCGGCAGTGGCGCCTTCTGGTGCCTTGCCCCGCTTGGCTTCGCATCATACGGGGCCCTGATTACCGCGCAGGGTCTGTGGGGTGTCCCGTTTCTGATGCATACCTACGGAATGAGCAAGACCACTGCCAGCAGTGTGCTGCTGGCCATTCCGATCGGGGTCGTCTGCGGTGCTCCGCTGTGGGGTCGCTGGTCTGATAAACTTGGACGGCGAAAACCGCTTGTGTTGGTAGGACTCTGCACTATGCTGCTGCTTTTTTCCAGCCTTGTGCTGCATCTGCCGCTCCCCTACTGGGGCCTGGTCGTACAGTGCTGGCTGCTGGGGTTCACCAGCGCCGCCCTGTATATTCTCTATACCCAGGTAAAAGAATCATTTTCCCACGCCATCGCCGGAACGGCACTGACCGCACTCAATTTTTTCGTTATTCTTGGTGCAGCGGTGTTCCAGCAGATGACCGGGTTTATCATTGGCTTCTGGAAACCATCCGCAGACGGCGCCCTGCCGCTGCCAGCCTACCAATGGGGTTTTGGCCTGTCAGCAGCGGTTCTGGCGTTGGCCCTGGCTCTGTATCTCCTCTGTCGCGACACCGGTCCGGTAAAATCTTCAGCCTGAAACCGGCATTTCTGTTGACCGTACGCAAGATCCAACAGTATATTTCCAACTCAGAGCTGGTAGAGGCAATTACATTATTCATCGTGTGAGATCGGTGAACCGGAGAGGATCATTATCATGAATTGTACGATTGAACAGTTTGAGGATGTTGTCGCAAAGTTCAAATTTTTTGCCGAGTCGGTAAACATAGCACTTTCATCAGAAGCAGACGGGCTGAGGCAGGAATTGATCGTGGTATGTGCAGAATTATTGGTGACGGTACGGGAGGAAATTGAAGCGGGGGCAGATTCCGTTATCTGAAACAAAAAAAACGGGGCAGCCCGGCAATGGGCTACCCCGTCTCTTATAGAATGACAGATACGTTATTTGGTGTGGCACCCTTTACAGTTCGTCGGGCCCTTTTTCATTTCAACGTGACAGTCCTTGCATTTTTTGTGGGCGATGTCCTTGCCGAACCCTTCGATTTTTCCACCTTCAACTTTTTCATGGCATTTCTTGCAGTCCTTCAGAGCTTCGGCATGGGCCTTGTGACTGAAGGTAACCCCTTTTTTCATTTCCATAACGTCAGCGGCAAATGCTGATGCGGCAAAAAAGGTTACTGCCAGTACTGCAACAATCATCTTCTTCATGTGTACGTCTCCTTGTCTGCATGGGTTTTCTGCGCACTGCGCAGGAGGCTAATCTAAAGCGTATCCAGGGTCAATTCTGGCAGTATCTATATCATCACGAATAAGCCGCCGTCAAAGTTTTTTTTGTATACAAGCAGTGTAAAGATCGCCTGGGCCATCGATTATTAAGCAAGGTATTTTGTCATTCCAGTCACCGGCACAACCGTGCGGCATCCCTGTAATTACTTGACGTCTGCTCGCGCCGGGGGGTATGGTTACCTCCTGTAACGCGTCTCAAATCCTGCTCCGAAGAGGAATTATGGCAAAGAGTATATTCATCGCGGCTATTGACAAAAACAGCGGCAAAACCACCACGAGCATCTGCCTTATGCATCTTGCCCGGAAGAAATATCGCCGGGTCGGTTTTATCAAGCCGTTCGGCGGCCAGTCGCTCACTTTCCGGAAGACGGTTGTTGACAAGGACGTCGCCCTGATGACGCAGGTGTTCGACCTGACAGCCAACCCGGCTACCATGTCCCCCGTGGTGCTTTTTCCCGACACCACCCACAAGGTTGTGGACGGGATACTATCGCCGGATGATCTCCAGAACAAAATCATCTCGGCCTATGCTGAGCTGGAAAAAGAGTGCGACCTCATCATTATTGAAGGTTCCGGACACCCCGGAGTTGGATCAGTCCTCAATATTTCCAACGCCCGGATTGCACGCATTCTGAACGCTCCGGTGCTTCTGGTGACCGGAGGCGGCCTGGGGAGCGTGGTGGATCGACTCTCCATGATCATGGCGCTTTTCGAGAAGGAAAAAGTTGATGTACGGGCGATTCTCGTCAACCGCCTCAACACGGAAAAGCGGGAGCGGAGCCTCGACTACCTCCGCCGCGCCCTGAAAAATGAACCGTTCAAGGTCATCGGCGGCTTTGACTATCAACCGATACTGGCAAATCCAACCCTGCGGCGCATTTCCGGGATCCTGGGTCTGCCCATACAGGGAAACCGGCGGGACCAGCAGAAAATAATCTACAAGGTTCTTGTCGGCGCGGCCTCTACACAACGGGTTACCGAACTGCTGCAGGAGCCTTCCCTGATTCTGGTCACCAGCAGTCGGGATGAACTTCTGGTCACGCTCGCCCATCTGTATAAAATGCCCCAGTATCGCCCCCTCATCGTCGGTCTGGCCATTTCGGGAGCAACCCCCATCAGCCCCATTACCCAGCAGATTCTGGATAAGAGCAAAATCCCCTACCTGCGCGAAGAGCACAAAACCTCGGCGGAGCTGTACCAGATCATCGGCAAGGACGTTTCCAAGATCATTGCGGAAGATACGGAAAAGCTCGACCTCATCCGTTCCCTGGCTGAATCGAATTTTGATTTTGATGCCATTGATGAACTATTTTCCTGATACAATTAAACCATTGCTTTAAGAAAGGTCACATATGTCGCTAGGAAAAGAACCACTTCATACTTTGGTCGTCGGCTGCCTGATCCACAACGCTCATGACGAGGTCCTGCTTATCAGAAACCACAAGCGTGGCTGGGAGATTCCCCAGGGGCGGGTAGAGGAAGGAGAAAATTTGATTGACGCCGTGCGCCGGGAAGTCCGGGAGGAGGCGGGTGTCGAGATCGAAATCGGGCCGCTGGCTGCCGTCTGGTCCAAGGTGGCTCCGCCGCCGGCGGTTATTTTCACCTTTCTGGGGCGATACCTGAGCGGCGATCTGAATCCGACCGGCGACAGCGTGGAAGCACGCTGGTCCGCCCCGTCCGAGGCGCTGGCAGAGGTCACCAACAAAGTCATGAGGGAGCGGATTCAGGTGCTGCTGGATTTTGACGGCACGATAAATTACCGTTCATACACGTTGAAGCCGTATCAGGTTCTGCTGGAGCAGGGGCTGGGGGGTGAGTGTTCCGGTGGGGGGACAAGGTGAAGGAGAAAATCTGGGGCCAGTGCCTGGATCACATTTCCCGTTCCAAGCACCGGCCTCCATTGTTCCTGTTATTATGACGTTACCAATTGCATCGGGATATCCATTTCTTCATGCAGAATCCTGATTATCTCCGGGCGCCCGTCTGTAAGCCATCGAAAAAAAACAAAATGATGATTGATCTTACATTTAAAACATCCTTCTTTAATATATGAGAAATCGACATTAAAAGTCTCCTGCGAGGCAATCTTTTCAAAGCAATCAAATATGCCTTTAATATAGACCTGCTCTTGATTTCTACCCCAGCTTTTCCTTGTGTATCTTGCGATATCCTTTAAATCAGTTATTGCGGCTCTTTTGATCACATATCTCATGATGTTACGCCGTCTTCCTGTTCCATCTGGGACAAAAAATCTTCATAGGAACATTCGACAGTTTCACTGTTTAGCCCCACATCGATGGCGTGCTTTAACGCCTTGATCTTGGCCTGATGCATTTCTAACAAGCTGAGACCAGCCCTCACAACCTCGCTGCGAGAGCAGAACCCGCCGGTTTTAATTTGTGCATCAATAAAGTCATCATAATGTGATCCGAGCGTCACGCTTGCATTTCTTCTCATCCAAGCCTCCTGACCAAGCTGTATTACTTAGTAATATATGCGGACAGAATTCAGATTTCAATGTAAATATTTCAACACCGTATCAAACCGACTTAGTATCAAGACAGTCCGTCTGGCAGCACTTGATTTTTTGATTACCGGGATCTTAACTTTAGTTTCTTCACCGAGATCCCTGCTCCTCACCAGGACATATACGGCGTTAAACATTTGCATCCGGCGCAAAAACCGTGCTATAGCTTCAGTCAGCTTTTCTGGCAGATAATCACGTTTTTTTGAGGTTAAATGATCGAGTAATTTCAACGTGTTAGTAAAAAATAATTCCTCGTTAGAATGAGGCGTTTGCACAAACAGATGCTACTACCCAGAAACGTCGAAAGACGCCAATGTGGTTACCAGGTTTTGTCGGATTAAGGCTTAACCCAATGTAGCTGGAAAGTTTCCTACGTTGTGCACTGCCGAAAGTCAACCAGGGGGGAAACGGTTTCGCTGGATTTAGTTAAAGCCCTTTCTTTCCGAATGGGTTTTTTTAGTTTTGTGAAGGTATGAGTTATGGCGATTGAAATAAACGAAATATATCTCAGTTCGGTTATCGGCCGTTCCGTGATCAACAGCAAGGGGGACCAGATCGGGGTTCTCCGGGATCTGATCATGGTTCCGGGTGAGGTCTTTCCAGAGGTTTCCCACCTTGTCATCAAGTCGCGCAAAAAGATAAAAACCCTCCCCTGGAGCGAAGTTACACTTTTTACGCACATCGTTATTTCCATCGGTCAGACCAAAGCGCAGCGTCTGGACGTCTACGTTCCCGGCGAGGGAGATATCCTCGTCAAGCGTGACCTGCTGGACAAACAGATTGTTGACGTGGACGGCGCCAAGGTTGTTCGGGTCAACGACATCAAGCTCGGCAAACTTGACCTTAAATTATGTCTGTTTTCGGTGGATATCGGTTTTCGTGGACTGCTCCGGCGCCTTGGCTACGAGCGTTTCGGTGAGCGCTTTGCCCGGGCGATCAAGCGCGACATCCCGCACAGCGAAATCAGCTGGGAATACGTCCAACCGCTGGAAGCCAACTCATCCCGACTGGCACTCAACATCGCCCGCAACCAGATGAACGAGATGCACCCGGCTGACCTTGCTGACATCATTGAAAACATCCCGATTCAGAACATCCGTACGGTGCTGAATTCCATCGATGCCGAAACGACCGGCGACACCATTTACGAACTTGAAGCGGATATGCGTAATGTGGTTATCAGCCAGTTGAATGACGAACAGGTCACCGACATTCTGGAAGAGATGGAACCGGATGAAGCCGCCGACGTCCTTTCCGACCTTCCGGAAGACAAGGCCCAGGAACTGCTGCACATGATGGACCGGGAAGATGCCGA
Organism: uncultured Geobacteraceae bacterium; assembly: GCA_903852495.1. GTDB lineage: Bacteria > Desulfobacterota > Desulfuromonadia > Geobacterales > Pseudopelobacteraceae > JACRCG01. The sequence continues at coordinate 44,013 of CAINRC010000001.1, forward strand.
GGACATCCAGGAACTTCTGGAGCATGAAGAAGATTCTGCCGGCGGCCTGATGACGCCGGATTACTTCCGGCTTTCTGCGGAGATCACCATCGAGCGGGCATTGGCACTGCTGAAAGAGTGCGCCGATGACGTTGAAACCATCTTTTACGGCTATGTTGTCGACGCCGATGACCGGCTTGAAGGGGTTGTCTCGCTGAAGCAGCTGTTGATGAATCCTCCGGAAACGCAGATTGCCGATATCATGGAAGACAACATCAAGTTTGTGTACATTGACGCCGAGCCGGAAGATATGCTGGAAACCCTGGCAAAATATGACCTGATCGCCGTACCGGTCCTGGATGCGGATGACCGCATGGCCGGCATTGTAACGGTGGATGATGTTCTGGCACATTACCTGCCTCAGATTATCAAGAACAAGCGACGCTAGAAACCGGGAACTATGTTTTCTTACATTTCACAATTCAGATTTCTGAAGCCGCTTAAAAGCTTCAGTCCCCGCAATGTCATGATATTCCTGGCAATCCTCGGACCGGGCATCATCACGGCCAATGTGGATAACGACGCCGGCGGCATCACGACCTATTCCCTGGCTGCCGCCAACTACGGCTATTCCATCCTCTGGATGATGATACCGACCACGATTGCACTGGTTGTGGTTCAGGAAATGTGTGCCCGCATGGGGGCCGTCACCGGCAAGGGGCTCTCTGACCTGATCCGCGAATCCTTCGGCGTCAAAGTCACCTTTTATGTCATGATCGCCCTGCTGCTGACCAACATGGGCAATTCCATCTCCGAATTTGCCGGTATCGCCGCCAGCCTTGAGATCTTCGGCATCAGCAAATACATTTCCGTGCCGATCTGCGCCGTTCTGGTCTGGCTGCTGATTGTCAAAGGGTCGTACAAGGTTGTGGAAAAAGTGTTTCTCGTGGCCTGCCTTGTCTACATCGCCTACCCCATCGCCGCGTTCATGGCCGGGCCGAACTGGACGGTGGTCATGAAAGCGACCGTTACCCCCACGTTCAAAAGTGACAGCGCCTATCTGATGACCCTCATCGGCATCGTCGGGACTACCATCGCCCCCTGGATGCAGTTCTATCAGCAGGCGGCGGTGGTCGAAAAAGGCATTACGGCGGACCAGTACAACTTTTCCCGGATTGACGTCATTTTTGGCTGTATCATGGCGATTGTGGTGGCGTTTTTCATGATGGTCGCCTGCGCCGCAAGTATCAATCTGCATGGCCTCAAAATTGAAACCGCCGCCGATGCCGCCCTGGCCCTGAAACCGCTCGTCGGTCAGCACGCTTCAGCACTATTCGCCTTCGGGCTGTTCAACGCGTCCCTCTTTGCCGCGTGCATCCTGCCGCTGTCTACAGCCTATTACATTTGTGAAGGGATGGGATGGGAATCGGGAGTTGATAAGGATTTCGAGCAGGCCCCGCAGTTTTTCTGGCTGTTCACCATCATCATCGCCATCAGTGCCGGCCTGATCCTGGTGCCGAATGCGCCGCTGATGACGATCATGTTCGTTTCCCAGGTTGTCAACGGAGCGGTTCTGCCGTTTGTGCTGATGTTCATGATCAAGCTCATCAATGACAAGAACCTTATGGGAACCTATGTCAACGGCCCGGTCTTCAACGGCATCGCCTGGTTTACCGTGGTGGCGATGATAGTCCTGACCGTTATCATGACCGTCGATATTGCCATACCCGGATTGATCAAGCGGCTGATGACGTTCTGACTCAGCTGCACATAAGACACAAAAAAACCGCCGGCGATATGCAGCGGTTTTTTTATAAAACAGATAAAAACGGTTCAACACAGAGGCACGGAGACACAGAGAAAGTCTTTATTTACTAGCGGGTTAAAGGTTTTCTCTGTGTCTCCGTGTCTCTGTGTTTCAAAATGCCGTGCCGTTACCCCGGAGGCCACCCGAAGCTTCGCCCAGCCAGCAGATGGAAGTGGATGTGAAACACCGACTGACCGGCACCCGCTCCGTTATTCTGCACGATACGAAACCCCGAAGCGTCATACCCCTTTTCACGGGCGATCTCGCCCCCCTTCCGGAAAGCATAGCCGACCAGCGCGTCTTCCTGCGGGGTCATGTCCAGGCAGTTGACAAAATGTACTTTCGGCAGCAGAAGAAGATGCAGCGGCGCCTGTGGGGAAACATCCTCGATAACGAGCAGTTGATCGTCCTCGAACACCTTTTTTGACGGTATTTCACCGCGAATGATTTTGCAGAAAATACAGTTTTCCACGCTACCCCCCCTTTACCAGCAGTATCAGAAATTCACGATTGCCATCCGCACCGGTGATGGGTGACTCACAAAGGCCGCAAACTGTCAGGCCAAGATCTACTGCCGTGCGGCGGACATCTTCAATGACCCGTTCGTGGATGACGGGATCGCGTATAATCCCTCCGGCTCCCACGTCACTTCTGGCCGCCTCGAACTGCGGCTTGATCAGGGCTATGATCCGCCCCCCCGGCTGCACAAGAGCCGCCGTGGCGGGGAGAACCTTGGCCAGGGAAATAAACGAAGCGTCAATAACCGCAAGTGCCGGGTCACCATGGATCTGCTCCGGGGTGACATGGCGGATATTCGTTTTCTCCATGCTGATAACGCGCGGGTCCTGCTGCAGCTTCCAGGCCAGCTGTCCGTAGCCGACATCAATGGCAAAGACCTGTACCGCGCCGGCCTGCAGCAGACAATCGGTGAATCCCCCGGTGGACGAGCCGACATCAACAGCAACCAGCCCGGTCACATCGATCTGGAACTCGTCCAGCGCCCTGCGCAGTTTGAGCCCCCCCCGACTGACGTAGGGGAGCGGTTCTCCCTTGAGACGGATCTCCGCATCCAGGGCAACCTGTTGACCGGCTTTATCAACCGTGTGGTCACCGACCACCACCTGGCCGGCCATAATAAGCGCCCGGGCCGTATGGACGGAGTCAGCAACCCCGCGTGCCGTCATCAGGCTGTCGAGGCGCTGTTTTTTCAGCATTACCCTACCAGTTCCGATTTAACAAAGAGCGCTCTCAGCCAGTATCCTTCTGCTTCTATGTTTTCCCGGCCCCCTTCTTCGCGATCAACAAGAGTGACGATGCCGAGTACCTTCAAGCCTTCCTCTTCGGCGCGACGTACCGCCTTCATGGAGGAGCCGCCGGTGGTAACAACATCTTCCACAATAACAACCCTGGTTCCGGGGGGGAGGTTTTTGCGCCCTTCCAGCCACTGACCGGTGCCATGCCCCTTCGGTTCCTTGCGGATGATAAAGGCATGGATGCTCTTGCCGTCCAGATGGGCGGCAATGGAAGTGGCAGTGGCGATCGGATCGGCCCCGAGAGTAATGCCGCCAACAGCCTGAACCCCTTCCACATCCTTGATCGACTCATAGAACAGCTTGCCGACGAGAAAACCCCCTTCGGCGTGGAGCGTGGTTTGTTTGCCGTCGAAATAAAAATCACTCTGCCGGCCGGAAGCCAGAGTAACCAGCCGTTTTTCGTAGGACAATTCCAGGATTATCTTTTTCAGTAAATCGCGATCACTCATAGTCACTCTGCTCCTCTTCGAATAGTCCCATCTGCGGCGTAGCGGCAGGTTTGGGGAATGCAACCGGGTACTCCCCGGCAAAACAGGCTTTACAGTAATGGGAATTGCCGTGACCGATGGAGGAGACCAACCCCTCCTCCGACAGATAACCAAGACTGTCGGCGGTAACGTAACGGCAGATTTCCTCAATGGTGTGGGACGACGAAATCAGCTCTTTCCGGTTCGGTGTATCGATGCCGTAGTAGCAGGGGTAACTGGTCGGGGGGGATGAAATGCGGAGATGCACTTCCTTCGCTCCGGCATTACGCACCATTTTGACGATTTTACGTGAAGTGGTGCCGCGCACGATGGAGTCGTCGATCACCACAACCCGCTTGCCATTAAGCAGTTCGCGCACCGGGTTGAGCTTGATCTTTACTCCGAAATGGCGGATTGACTGTGCCGGCTCGATAAACGTCCGCCCGACATAATGGTTGCGGATCAGGCCAAGCTCAAACGGAATACCCGACTCCTCGGCATATCCCATGGCGGCCGGCACCCCGGAGTCCGGCACGGCAATAACAACGTCCGCATCCACCGGATACTCTCGGGCCAGCTGGCGTCCCAGCTCTTTACGGGCCAGGTACACGTTTCTGCCGAAAATGTATGAATCGGGACGGGCAAAATAAACAAACTCGAAAATACAGGGGGTTGGTGGAATCTTCTTAAAGGGATACAGTGACTTTATGCCGCCGTCTTTGGTGCAGACTACCATTTCACCCGGCTCGATTTCACGGACAAACTCGGCTTCGATAAGATCCAGAGCGCAACTTTCAGATGCCACAACCCAGGCGTCGCCCAGCTTGCCGAGGCACAACGGCCGGAAACCGTTTGGATCGCGCACCGCAATCATGCGTGACTCGGTCAGAAAAACCAGACAGTAGGCCCCCTGAATCCGCATCAGGGCATCAACAATACGATCAACAAGCGAGTTGGTTTTGGATGCGGCGATGAGATGAATGATAATTTCCGTATCCATCGTCGTCTGGAAGATTGAGCCGTAGGCTTCCAGTTCCGCCTTCAGAAGCTGGGCATTGACCAGGTTGCCGTTGTGAGCGACGGCGATGGAACCGCGCGAATAATCCACCAGAATCGGCTGGACATTCTTTTCCACCGAAGCACCTGCGGTGGAATAGCGAACATGCCCGATGGCAGATTTCCCCGGCAGTTTTTTAAACACATCAGGATTGCTGAAGACATCCGCCACCAGCCCCATCCGTTTGTGAGTGTACATGGCGGCACCGTCAGACGAAACGATACCGCAGCTTTCCTGACCACGGTGCTGCAGGGCGTAAAGGCCGAGATAGGTCAGGTTTGAAGCCTCAGAGTGATTGTAAATACCAAAAATACCGCATTCTTCTTGAGGACGGGATAACTTCATAGGTAAGAGCTCCACTTTGTGTTGAAACACAGGTTCACCGGGGAAAACATTTTGTGCCCGGTGACTCCCTGTTTAGATGAGTTTCTGCCTGACATACTCCGCAGCATTTTTGTACAGGATCAGCCCGTCACCCTCTTCCGGCAGAGTCTCCCTCGTCCAGCGGGGGTGCTGGGTGTAATGGACGAAGGCTTCCGGGTGCGGCATGAGCCCCATCAGGCGGCCGGTCGGATCACACAGGGCAGCGATGGCATTGACTGATCCGTTGGGGTTGGCGGGAAACTCCAGGGTTGCGGCGGCATATGCAGCATCGCTGTAGCGCAGCACCGCAAGGTGTCCGCTTTCAATCCGCTCCAGCGTTGCTGCCGAATCGCACAGGAACTTCCCTTCACCGTGACGTACCGGCAGATAAATACCCCGGTCAATGCCGCTGGTAAAGATACAGGGGGAAGCGGGATCAGCTTTCAGATAAGTCCAGCGATCCTGAAAGCGGCCACAGTCATTATGGGTCAGTGTAACGGTCTGGGTCAGCGAGCTTCCGTCAAACCCCGGCAGCATCCCCATTTTAACCATCAGCTGAAAACCGTTGCACACACCCAGAATCAATTTGCCGTCGGCGATAAACCGGGTAAACTGCGCCACCAGCTTCTCATTCCCGCCGGTCACTGCAGCGTTTTTCAAGCGGTTTGCCTGGGCCTTGGCGCTCCCCAGGTCATCACCGTCAAGGAATCCGCCGGTCAGGTTAAGGAAATGAAAATCATCCAGCCGGATCTCGCCGGAAAGAATCTCTGCAATATGGGCAATCACAGTTTCATCGAAGCCGCCGAGACGACAGGCATGGGCGGCCTCCATCTCGCAGTTGGTGCCGTTGCCGGTTATGACGATTGCGCGTGTCGGTTTCATGTAATCCGGTTCTCCTTGAGTATCAAAACGTATGGTACCACATCACTGCCCGTCTGTTGAATCCTGTATACTTCATTAAACATTGGAACCCCAGCCGTTGATGGCAGAGAGGAAGGCGGCTCCGTATTTACGCAGTTTATGTTCACCCACACCTGTTACCGCCAGCAGTTCCCGTTCGTCTCTCGGTTTGCTCGACGCCATTTCCAGGAGGGTTGCGTCGGAAAACACCACAAACGGCGGAACGTTAGCAGCATCGGCAATCTGTTTGCGCAGAGTTCGCAACCCATCAAACAGCTCCTGATGGAGTCCTCCAGCGGCACCGCCCCGCCGTTTCGCTTTCCCCTCGGCTTTGATCACTGCACGGGGATGACCAAGTATGACCTCTGTCTCTCCCCTGAGCACCGGACGCGCTGCCGGAGTAAGCCCCAGCACACTGTAGCGGGTGACATCCTGGGCAAGATAGCCGAGATGAATAAGCTGACGAAAAATATTTTCCCACTCCACCGCCGACTGACCGGAGCCAATCCCGTAGGTGGAGAGTTCATAATGGTGCAGATCGGTGATCCGCTGATTTTTTGCGCCTCGCAGCACGTCGATGACGTAGCGCACTCCGAACCGTTCGCCGACCCGGTATACGCAGGAAAGCGCCTGTCTGGCCTGATTGGTGGCGTCGAAGCGCTGCGGCGGGTCGGTGCAGATGTCGCAGTTGCCGCAGTCATGTTCTCGCTGATCACCGAAGTAGGAAAGCAGCGCCCGACGGCGGCAGGTCAGCGCCTCTCCGTAGGCGACCATGGCATTAAGTTTTTGAATCTCGATGCGAACCCGCTCGGCATTATCGCTGTTTTCAATCAACGACCGGGCGGTCATCACATCCCCCATGCCGAACAGCATCAGCGCTTCGGACGGAAGCCCGTCCCGCCCGGCCCGGCCGGTTTCCTGATAATAACTCTCGATACTTTTCGGCATGTCGTAGTGCACAACAAAGCGGACATTCGGCTTATCGATCCCCATACCAAACGCGACGGTGGCCACCACAATCCGCAGATCATCGCGGCGAAAAGCGTTCTGCACCCGGTTCCGTTCCGTATCGGATAGCCCGGCATGATAGGCGGCAGCGGAAAATCCGGCCTGCTGCAGCTGCCCGGCAATCTGCTCCACCCGTTTTCTGCTCAGCGCGTAGATGATGCCGGCTTCGTCACTACGCCCCTTGAGGAATCTGGACAGCTGTACGAGGGGCTTCTGCTTGGGGACAACCGTGTATGTTATGTTCGGGCGGTCAAACCCGGCGACAAACTGGGCGGCATGCCCGATCCCCAACTGGCTGACAATATCCTTACGGGTCTCCGGGTCTGCCGTTGCCGTCATGGCCACAATCGGCACATGGGGGAACAGATTCCGGATCTGCCCGAGCTTCACATAATCGGGACGAAAATCATGCCCCCACTGGGAAATGCAGTGCGCCTCGTCAATGGCGAACAGTGCCAGCTGCAGCGTGGCCAGTGTTTCAAGAAAGTCGGGCAGCAGCAGCCGTTCCGGCGCAACGTACAGCAGGTCAAGCTCGTTGTTGTGAATCTGGCGCAGCACCTGGCGCGCTTCTACCGATGTCAGCGATGAATTGAGACAGGCGGCGCGGACACCGTTATCCTGCAGGGCATCAACCTGGTCCTTCATCAGGGCGATCAGCGGTGAAACCACAATCGCCACGCCGTCCCGGTGAAGCGCCGGTATCTGGTAACACAGCGACTTCCCGCCGCCGGTCGGCATTACCAGAAAAACATCTTCTCCGGCGACGATCCGCTCGATGACCTCCTGCTGCGGTGCCCGGAACTGATGGAAACCGAAAACGGTTTTCAGCGTATTATGAATTGTTGAGGTTATTATCCCCATATTTTTTCCAGTTCTTCACTAAAAAGATCGCTAGAGGATTTCCATTCCTGCAATCCATTCCGGCATATTGTCCTTCTCTTGGCTTTTTAGCTTGACAACGCGCATAATGTGCGCATAATGTGCGCATAACGTGACACACAGGAGGTACGCTATGCAAAAATCTCGAATCAATCTTACTCTTGACGCAGACCTAATTGACTTTATCAAGGAATATGCTGAAACCCAGCGAACAACGGTTTCTGAGGTGTTTACCCAATTCGCCTTGAAACTCAAGCGGGTTAAAGAGAATGACCCTACTGAAACTATACTGGCAGACCCTGATTTTTCTGCTTCGCTGTTAAGCACTATTGAGCGAACTAAATCAGGAACCGTCAGTTGGCTCAGCTATGATGAGGTCTTTAAATGAATCTTGTTTTTAGTGATGATTTTGCCGCTTCTCTAAAAAAACACAGTTCAACAAAAGAAGCTGTCCGAAAAAAAGTGACTATGATTTCCGAAAGCCCTGTTGCGCTGGGTGAACCGCTCAAAGGAAACTTTCGTGGTTTCTACAGTTGCCCCGTCAAGCGCAACTTCCTGATTATTTTTCTTTACTGCGCAACGTGCCGAAAAAAGGGGGACGATGCCATTGTACTCTGTGCGGATTGCCCTGACTGCCGTGACGACACCATCAAGTTTATTGCCCTGGGTCCCCACGATAAAGCGTATTGGGGGTAACCGGGCCGCTTTTGGCTGGGTAGAAGATACAATGCCAAAGGTTACAGCTCCCGCAACGTCTGCTGCCATGCCTCTTTCAACTCCGCAAGACCCGCTTTGACCGTCGGGGCACCGTTCAGCCCGGTTATGGCAAGCGTCTGCTCTGCCGTGACAACACCGATGGCGGCAAAACCGGTACCGTTCATGATGAGCTCGAACTGGTGGCGCTGTTCCGGGTGAACCGTCACAAGATGCCGGGATGCGGATTCGGAAAAGAGCAAAGTACAATCGTTTCTACCGGCCGTATCCCCCTTCCAGAGGACAGAAGAAAGATCCAGCGCCATGCCGTATTCTCCGGCAAACGCCGACTCAGCGGCAGCCACCGCCAGACCGCCGTCGGATAGATCGTGGCACGAAGCGACAACACCCGCGTTAACCGCTGCGTGATAGGCCTGATACCGGGTGTACGCCGTAGCCGTGTCAACCGTAGGGACCTTGTTGCCGACGGCTCCGGAAAGCGCCAGATACTCGGAACCGCCCAGTTCGTCTCCCGATGCGCCAAGCAGATAGACAATATCGCCCGGCTGTTTGACATCCATCGTCACCGCCTTTCTGGCATCATCCATCTTGCCGATGACGGAAAAGAGCAGCGTGGGGGGGATGGATATCTTGGTTGTACCGTCGTAGAAATCGTTTTTCATGGAATCCTTGCCCGAGATGAGCGGCAGGTTGTAGGCCATGCAGACGTCGTACAGCGCCTGGTTGGAACGGACCAGCTGAGCCATTTTGTACGGCCCGTCAGGGGTTTTTTCTGAGAGGACCGGATCACACCAGCAGAAGTTGTCCAGACCGGCAACAAGTTCCAGAGACCCGCCGACGGCAACATAATTGCGCAGCGCTTCGTCAACGGCGTTGGCGGTCATGTGGTAGGTGTCGATATCCGAGTAGCGGGGACAGATGCCGTGGGCGGTGACAACACCTTCGAATGAAGCCAGAATCGGCCTGACCACGGCCGCATCGGACGGGCCGTCATTGGACGCGCCAGTGAACGGCTTGACCACTGAGCCACCCTGTACTTCATGGTCATAGCGACGGACCACCGATTCCTTGGAGCAGATGTTGAGCGTCGACAGGAGCCGTTTCAGATCATCGGTGAAATCGGCCTTCTGTTCCAGAACCGGTTCCATATGCTGCGGCGGGTTCCATTTGGCCGGCAGCTGCATGGGCGGCAGTCCTTCATGCATGAATTCCATCGGCAGCCAGGCAACCGTCTGCTCGCCGTAGAGCATGTGAAACACTCCGTTATCGGTAAACTCACCCAGCACGGTGGCCTCAACGCCGAAGCGAACCGCCATGGCAAGAAATTCGTCAATATTTTCCGGCGGCACGGCCAGTGACATCCGCTCCTGAGCTTCCGAAATAAGAATCTCCCACGGATTCAGGCCGGGATATTTGAGCGGCGCTTTGGCCAGGTCCATCCGGCAGCCGCCGCACTCGCCCGCCATTTCCCCGATGGAGGAGGAAAGTCCGCCGGCACCGTTGTCCGTGATGAAACGGTACAACCCCTTGTCTCGGGCCCGGATCAAAAAGTCGAACATACGCTTCTGGGTAATCGGGTCGCCGATCTGCACCGCAGTTACCGGTGAATTTTCATTGAGTTCCTCGGAAGAAAATGTGGCGCCATGGATACCGTCCTTGCCGATCCGTCCGCCGGTCATGACGATCAGGTCCCCCGGGTTGATGGACTTCTCGTGAGCCGGCTGGCCATGAAGCAGAGCCGGCATCAGTCCGGCGGTACCGCAGAACACCAGCGGCTTGCCGGCGAAACGGTCGTCAAATACCAGTGAACCGTTGACCGTAGGGATACCGCTCTTGTTACCGCCATGCTCAACACCTTCAACAACCCCCTCGTAGATCCGGCGCGGATGAAGCAGACGCTGCGGCAACGGGCGGTCGTAGAACGGGTCAGCAAAACAGAATACATCAGTATTAAAGATCAGTTTCGACCCCATACCGGTTCCAAACGGATCCCGATTGACGCCGACAATGCCGGTCAGCGCTCCGCCATATGGATCCAGTGCCGACGGGGAGTTGTGGGTCTCCACCTTGAATACCAGGGAGTGCGTGTCGTTGAACTTTATAACGCCGGCGTTGTCCTTGAACACGGAGAGACAGAAATCCTTACCCCCCATCCGGGCACGGACATCTTTTGTCGTCCGCTGGATAAATGATTTGAACAGGGATTGGATCTCCTGGCGGTTGCCATGTTCATCCTCATACTGAACCGTACCGGCAAAAATCTTGTGTTTGCAGTGTTCGGACCAGGTCTGGGCCAGGCACTCCAACTCCACATCGGTTGGCTTTGCACCGAGTCCCACCGTTTGGCGCCCCGCCAGGACCTCCGGATCGCGGTACTGCCCCTGAATGATCTTCATCTCGTCCAGAGTCAGCGCCAGAACGCCATCTTTGCTGATCTGCATCAGCTCTTCGTCCGAAACCTCCAGATCGATTTCCCGCACTTCAGCTTTTGTTTCACCGGTGACTTTCGGTGCTATGGCCGGAAAACCGCCCCCGGCAAGAAAATCTGCAGCGGAGAGGATGCTGTAGCGCTGGATCAGCGTATTGCAGAGCAGGCCGGTGGCAATTTTTTCCACATCGGTTCCGGTCAGGCGGGAGCTCTTGAGCAGATACTGCACCGAGTAATACACATTCTCGCCCTTTACAAACGGGCGGCCGGTGAGATATTCCACCGCTTCCCGGGCGGTTCGGCCCACATTGTCCGTAACTCCGGGGCGAAAGCCGACTTCCACCGCAAAATCAAATCCGGCGGCAAGCGGCCGGTCAATGCTCCAGTTCTGAATGACCGGATCACTGAAAGGGCCGGCAGCAGCCAGTTCCAGTTCACTACGGTCAAGAGCCGAGTCCAGTGTAAAAACATCAAGCGTACGCACCTCTTCCACCGTAAGGTGCAGGAAATGCTCTATTTCGCGCCTGATCCGCTCACCTCTGGCATCGCGCACACCCTCTTTTAAAGCAGCTTCTATTCTGTTGGCCATATCAGTCAGTCCCTTTTTCCACTTTTACCGTTCTGGTCGGGAACGGAATTTCAATAGAGTTCTCACCCAGTCTTTTTAAAATGAGTGAATTGATTTTATCAGTAACCGCAAACAGGGTGGTGTACTCTTCCACCCAGAAAAAAAGAGCCATGTTGAGAGAGGAATCACCAAAACCGGTGAAAAATGCTTCAGGAGCGGGGTCTGCCAGCACCGCCTCCACTTCACCGGCGGTTGCTGCCAGCAGTGCCTTTACCTGATCCACATCACTGCCGTAAGCGACACCGATATTGATCCGCCCTTTGGCCCGGCTGTCGGGAAATGCCTGGTTGGTCAGCATGGTATTGCACAGGTCGGAATTGGGGATAATCAGCAGCTGGTTGTCCAATGTCTTGATCTTGGTGCTGCGCAGGCCGATGTCGGTCACATCACCGATTTGCCCGCCCACCAGCTGGATACGGTCACCGATGCGGAACGGACGGTCAAGCATAATGGTGAAACCGGAGATCATGTGGGCCAGAGTATCTTTTGCCGCCATGCCGATGGCCAGCGACCCGATACCGAGCGCGGTGACCAGGGAAAAGATATCGTAGTTGAAATGCTTGAGGATTACGATCAGGCCGGCCCCCATCAGAAACAGGGACACTATTTTTTCCGCAACCGGCACCATCTGGCGTGACACTGCGGCGCCGGCCGTATCCTGCTGACTGTTCACATACCATTTCAGCAGTTCATCAATGACATGGTAGATAAGGTTGCAGACGATGACTACCAGGATGAGATAGATGATGCCGGAAGCGATCATGACAAGTTTTTCCGGCAGCGTCAGCGAACGGATGGCCAGATAAACGCCGGAGACGAAAAACAGCCGCGACACATAGGGTATCACCCGCTGCAGGACGCGGTCATCAAGGTCCGTTGCGGTGAAGGAGGCCAGACGTCTGCCCCACTTGTTGAGTGCCTTGACCACCAGACTGGAAAGCAGCCAGAACAGGGCCAGAATCAGCAGCGCCCCCAGGATCTCCTTGGCCCAGAACAGCAGAAACCCCTCCCCTTCCTGAGCTTTCAGGAAAACGAGTATAAAATCCAGAGGTCTATTCACCGAACACCCGCTTGAAAATGGTGTCAACATGCTTCAGATGGTAATTGAGATCGAAGGATTCACAGATTTTTTCCTCCCCCAGCGCGCCGACAACTTCCTGGTCTGCCAACAGCTCGGTTTTGAAATCCTTCCCCTGCTCCCACACTTTCATGGCATTGCGCTGTACCAGGCGGTACGAATCTTCCCGGGACACGCCGGCCTGGGTCAGATCCAGCAGAATTTTCTGGGAGAACACCAGCCCTTTCATCTGGTTGAGGTTCCGCGTCATGTTGTCCGGATAAACCACCAGATTCTTGATCAGTCCGTTCAGGCGGCGAAGGGAGAAATCCAGCGCCACGGTGGCATCGGGAGCGATGTAGCGCTCCACCGACGAGTGGGAGATGTCACGCTCATGCCACAGGGCGACATTTTCAAGCGCAGGAATGCAGAGGGAACGGATATAGCGGGCCTGGCCGGTCAGATTTTCTGACAGGATCGGATTCCGTTTGTGCGGCATGGCCGAGGAACCTTTCTGCCCCTTGCTGAAGAATTCCTCCGCTTCCAGAACTTCCGTGCGCTGCAGGTGGCGGACCTCCACAGCGATACGCTCCATGGAGGATGCGATAATGGCGAGGACGCAGAAAAACTCGGCATGGCGGTCCCGTGGGATAACCTGGGTGGAAACCGGCTCAGGCGTAAGCCCCATTTTGGCACAGATGTACTCTTCCACAAACGGATCGATATTGGCAAAGGTGCCGACCGCTCCTGAAATTGCACCGGTGGCGATGTTCTCCCGTGCAGCCAGCAGGCGGACCCGGTTACGCTGCATTTCAGCATAAAAAGAGGCCAGCTTGAGCCCGAATGTCACCGGTTCGGCGTGGATCCCGTGGGAGCGGCCGATGCAGACCGTATCCTTATGCTCCAGAGCACGGACTTTGATGGATGCCAGCAGCATATCCAGGTCGGCCAGCAGTTCATCGGCGGCCTGAACGAGCTGCACCGACAGGCAGGTATCAAGGACGTCGGATGAAGTCATACCCTGATGGATGAAACGGGCCTCCGGCCCGACATATTCGGCTACCGATGTCAGAAAGGCGATGACGTCATGCTTTACTTCGGCTTCTATGGCATCGATCCGGGCGATATCGAAATCACCTTTGGCGCGAATAACCGGAACAACCTCCTTGGGAATAACTCCCAGTTCGGCCTGGGCTTCACAGGCCAGGGTTTCAATTTCAAGCCAGATACGGAAACGGTTTTGAGCGGCCCATATCTGGGTCATTTCGGGGCGGGAATAGCGTTCAATCATGCAAATCTCCTCGTGGTATATGTAGGTGGCATTATAGTTCCATAAGCGCGCTGGCGTGGTACTGATCACCGATGACAATGCGCGGTGCGCAGACATTCTGACCGGCCAGGAATGTTTTGGCGATGCGCGCCACGTGATCCGGATGATTGTTCACCTCGGACAGATGGGCCATAACCAGAACTTCCAGCCCTGCATGGGCAACGTCGTGGAGCAGTTCCAGCGATTCTTCGTTGGAAATGTGTCCGTGACGGGACTTGATACGCTGCTTCAGCTCCCACGGGTAGGGGCCGTTCATCAGCATCTCAACGTCGTGGTTCGCTTCAAGGTTAAGAAAACGGCAACCGCGCAGTTTTTCGGTTACCAGACGGGTGACGATCCCCAGATCGGTAACGCAGGCTGATCGCCCCTCGCGGGACTCCACCACAAATCCGACCGGGTCGCAGCTGTCGTGGGTAATCGGCACCGGATCGATCACAACATCCCTGAAGGTGATCGCGGCACCGGATTCAAACTCGCACACCTGCGTCTTCTGGAGATATTTATCCGCTTTGGCGTGAACCAGGTGACTGGCGAAAACCGGCACCCTGAACTTCCGCGCAAAAGAGCCGGCACTGCGGATATGGTCGATATGCTCATGGGTTACCAGCACCGCATGGATTGTTGCAGCATCGATGCCGATACCTTCCAGGCGGAGCAGCGTTTCGCGCAGCGACAGGCCGGCATCTATCAGGATACGGGTTTCTCCGGTCTCAAGATAGAGACAGTTACCCTTGCTCCCGCTCGCCAGCGAACAGACTTTCACTCAGGCTCCAGGATTTTCAGGTTAATGACACGCCGGCAGGTAAGTGCAGGCCATAACTGAGGAATTACTACAGGACATTTCAAGCACCGATGATGCTTTTCAGGCACTGATTCAAGCGCTATTTATACACCGAAGCACACCATAGTTTCAAGATTTATCGACGAAAAACAGGGGCACACTTCAAATCTCAGAGATATCCAATCCTGTAATTTCAATATCTGGCCAATCTTCGTAAATCCACTCTTCAACCCGCTCCAGCACCCGGCGCGAGATGGTTTTATCCGGGCTGACCGAGACGAAGCCGAGTACCGCCACCGAGGCATTATCCTGGCGGTCAACCTCGGCGCAGGCAACGTTAAAACGGTTTCTGGACCGGCCAAGAATACTCTTTACAACGCCGCGCTTTTCTTTGAGGGTGCGGGATTGAAGCGACAGGTGAATTTCGAGGCAATGAATGAACACTGTTAAAATTCACAGTGCCGGGGCGTGCGGGGAAAGGGGATCACGTCACGGATGTTTTCCATGCCGGTGAGATACATGACCAGCCGTTCAAAGCCGAGTCCGAAGCCGGCATGTGGGCAACTTCCCCAGCGGCGGCTGTCCAGATACCACCAGAGCGGCTCCGGGGCGATGCCCATCTCGGCCATGCGGAGTTCCAGCCGATCGAGGCGCTCCTCCCGCTGACTACCGCCGATAACTTCACCGATCTTCGGCACCAGCAGATCCATGGCAGCCACGGTGCGGCCGTCATCATTCTGCCTCATGTAAAACGCTTTGATATCCTTGGGGTAATTGAGGATGAAGGTTGGCCCGCCGACTATCTGCTCGGTGATGTACCGTTCATGTTCCGTCTGCAGATCCAGCCCCCACTGCACCGGATAGGCAAACTCTGCGCCGGAGCGCTGCAAACGGTCAATCGCATCAGAATATTCCATCCGGACGAAATCCGCCTCCGCGACCTTCCGTATCCGTTCAATCAGGCCGTTTTCAATATGACGGTCAAAAAACGCCATGTCGTCGGCACACTCATCCAGGGCAAAACGGCACAGATATTTAACAAACTGCTCTGCCAGCTCTGCGTCGTCGGCCAGGGTGGCAAACGCCATCTCCGGCTCTATCATCCAGAACTCGGAGGCATGGCGGGCGGTATTGGAGTTTTCGGCCCGGAACGTGGGGCCAAAGGTGTAAATATCGCCAAACGCCAGTGCATACAGCTCCCCTTCAAGCTGGCCGCTGACCGTCAGGGCGGTTTTCTGGCCAAAAAAATCCTGCTTGAAATCCGGTTCTCCTTCCAAAAGTGGAGGCGCGGCAGCGTCCAGCGTGCTGACGCGGAACATTTCACCGGCACCTTCACAGTCACTGGCAGTGATGATCGGGGTATGAACATACAGAAAGTTTCTTTCGGCAAAGAACCGGTGCACCGCCTGGGCAAGACGTGATCTCAGACGGAACACCGCACCGAAGGTGTTGGTGCGGGGACGAAGGTGCGAGATTGTCCGGAGATATTCGAATGTGTGGCGCTTTTTCTGCAGTGGATAGCTTTCATCGGCGCTGCCGATCAACAGCACCGACTGTGCAGCCAGTTCCCATTTTTGGCCGGAAGCGGGAGACTCCACCAGAGTACCGGACACGGTAACGGCAGCCCCGGTTCCGATATGACAGATTGTGCTGAAATCGGGCAGATCCGATTGAACCACCACCTGCATACCGTCAACGGTTGATCCGTCGTTAAGGACGATAAAACAGATTCCTTTTGATGCCCTGACTGAGCGCACCCACCCGGAAAACGTGCAGAGTGCCCCGCCGATGCCCTGTTCGAGCAGATCCTTTATTCGAGTTCTCATGTAACACTCTCCATCAGAATTGAATCCCGAACCTTCCGGGCCTCAACGTGCCATACGGTGCTGTTAGTGGGAAAGGCGGCAGCGGGGTTGTTATGAAAGGATGTACGCAACGGTTATGCGTACAGTTTAAACAGCAGAAGAACCAGCAGTGTGACTCCCGCACCGATACAGGCGCCGAATAGGACTTCGCGCATGGTATGAATTTTCATCAGCAGCCGCGAGTGGCTGACCATAACCGCAAGCGAGAGGCACAGCAGCGAAATGAGCGGATCGCACGTATTAAATGATACCGCCGTGGCGACCGAAAACGCGACGGCGGCGTGCCCGCTCGGAATTCCGCCGTGGAGCGGCGTACCGGTACCGGTGGCACTCTTCACAATCACCACAATGATAACCACAATTAGAACTGAGACGACAGTCCCCATGTCAGATGCGCTGCCGAACATCCCAAGAACCTCCCCGTAACGCGGCATAACGTACTTCGCCAAAATCAGATACCCCATAATAGCGGCACCGCACGCAGCAATCAGAACCGCCCCCGCCGCCGTATCCTTGGCAATCTTTGCCAGCGGATGATAGCCGGGAGAGACAAGATCAACCACCGCTTCCACCGCCGTATTGAACATCTCGGCACAGAGTACCGACAGGATGGAAAGTGCCAGCAGGGCAAACTCCAGCGGAGATACCTTCAGGAACAACACCGCCAGCAGCACCGCAATTGCCGCAATGAAGTGAATGCGCATATGTTTTTCAGCGCGAACCGCGTGCAGAATACCTTCAACGGCGCAGTTGGCTGAATCTATAAACCGCTCGGGTTTAACAACCCTTCCTTCTTCAGGATTCTGAATAGCTGCTGCTCCTTCTGCTGCATTTTTTGTGCTTCCGCCTCACCGCTCCGTTCATGGTCATAGCCGCATAAATGAAGAATCCCGTGCAGCAGGAGAAACGACAGACGCTCAAAAAAGTGCGTCCCGCTATCTTCAGCCTCACGGGCTGTGGTATCGGCAGAAATAAGCACATCACCCAGCGAATAGGGATTAACGCCGCCGCAGTCCCCCTCCTGCAGGGAAAACGAGATTACATTGGTCGGGCGGTCTTTGCCGAGATAGTCGCGATTGACTGTCCGAATGGTCCGGTCACCAACGATGGAAACGGAAAGCTCCGTTTCCTCAGGACATCCCAAGGCGTTTAAGATTCTCGCCGCCACCTTTTTGAGGTCCCGGCTTTTGAAGTGGTGGCGCCTCTGGCGGTTGCTCAACAGTATCGTCATGCTGCACTGCTCCCTGCTGGATTGTGGCCGCATCACGGGATTCCGACCTTCTGGAGCGGTCTCCCCCCTTGTACGCAGGCTCAGGATATTTAATCCGGTGATGAAATATGCCGTTGAGAATAACGGTAAAACTCCGGGCAATTTCGTGGAGATTTTTGAGAGTCAATTCGCACTCATCCAGTTGACCATCGATAAAAACGTTGTTGATCAGTTTCTGGACCAGCCCCTGAATTCGGTCCGGCGTGGGGTCTTCAAGAGTACGGGACGCCGCTTCCACACAATCTGCCAGCATGACAATTCCCGCCTCGCGCGTCTGCGGCTTGGGGCCGGGATATCGGAATTCTTTTTCTTCGACCGTTTGCCCCGACACGAGGGCCTGGCTCTTGGCGCGTTCATAAAAAAATCTGATCAGCCCGGTACCGTGGTGCTGGCGGATAATGTCGATGATCGGCTGTCCCAGCCTGCTTTCTCGAGCCAGTTCAGCTCCGTCTTTAATATGGGAGATGAGGATCAGAGCACTCATGCTCGGCATGAGCTTATCGTGGCGATTTTCTTCGCCACCCTGATTTTCAATAAAATAGTGCGGCTTGGCGGCTTTGCCGATGTCGTGGTAATAGGCCGCAACCCGCGCCAGGAGAGGATTTGCCCCGATGGATTCGGCCGCCGCCTCCACCAGATTGCCGACGATAATGCTGTGATGATATGTACCGGGCGCTTTGACCATAAGCTCCCGGAGCACCGGGGAGTTGAGATTGGCAAGCTCCAGCAGTTTGATGTCGGTTGTGTACTGAAAGAGCGTTTCGATCAGCGGAATGAAGCTCGATACGAAGCCGGCACTGATGAATCCGCTCAGGACAGCAAAGAAGGCGACGAACAGGGTTTGTGTCGTAAACAGGGTGTTGTTGAATGTCTGGAACGATAGTGCCAACGCCAGGTTGACAACAGAGATTTTGAAGCCGGCTGAATAGACCGTACCGCGACTGGTGCAGTGACGGACACCATGCGCACCGACGATGCTCCCCAGCAGGGAATAGATAACCACCAGCATATTATTTTCAAACATAATGCCGAGCAGCGGCGCCAGGATGGCGCAATACACCAGCGCGACCTCGGAGTTGATGAAAATTCTGACAATCATCGCTCCGGCGGCAAAGGGGAACAGGTAAAAATAGCTGGACGCATCAACCGACGGGAACACTGAACCGATGTTATGGGTGATCAGGAGAGCCGTTTTAAAGCAGATGAAGCTTAAGGTAATCAGCAGGGAAATGATCAGGACATCTTTGTTGGTCGGGTTGAACTTGCGAATATTCTTGCAGGCAAAGCGATAGGGGAAATAAAACAGAACCAGAATCAGTGAAAAAGTTCCGACAGCGGTGAACAGGCGGTTACCGCCATGCTGATTGCCGAAGATCGCCTGCAGTTTGTGGGACTGCTCCGGGGTGATCCGTTCACCAACCCGCACTACCATCTCCCCCTTCTGAAGCTTGAAAAGCACCGGACGTATGGTCTCCATGGCGTTCCGCGAACGAACCTCAGATGCTTCGCGGTTAAAGAACAGGTTCGGCAGCAGGATTCTGGCGAGAACAGCTGATATACGGGCATTGTCTGAAGCGGCCCCGACCCCCTTAAAACTCCAGCCGGCGACGATTTTCCGGGCCTCGGCAATCTCGGTCACCGCCGTGGTTACACTGCCCCCCTCAATCGGTCGGCCATTGTTATCAGTTATTTCAAGGCCGCGTCGGGTATCGGTCTGGAAAACTTTCCCGTCGAGAACAATTTTTCGTTGATACAGTTCGTTCAGCTGCTCAATAAAACCTGCCAGAAAGGCCTTGTCCGACTTGATCCGGATCAGTGCCTGAATTTCCGTTTCGCTCAGGTCTGTGTCCAGCACCGGCATTAACTCCGCACGCCATTGGGCTATGCTTTTGTCGGCATCTCCGCCACTGCCCGGATGTACCGCCGCAAGGGCATGCAAAAACTTGTCACTGAGGGCTCCCGCAACCTGATCACTCAGGTTGTACACAACGGGGGCACTGTTGGCAGCATCTTTGCGGCGCTGTTCCGTCAGCGCCTTGTCCTCCACAAGCAGATCCTGGGTCACACGGATATCGGATGCGGCAATATCGCCGACTTTATAGGCAAGGCTTGAAGTATGCTGGGTGGGGAGAATTGCGAATGTCAGCAGCAGTGCGGTAGAGACGAGCAGGATAAACCGGTTGCGGCGAGCCGTTTCCGGATTGGAAAACTTCTTGATCAGTGAATCAAGCAGATTCGAACCGAACTGACTCAGATACGTCAGCGTGTGCTGTTCCTGTTTGCTGCCCGGTTGTTCAGACATAGATACGTGCGCCATGTGTTCATTGGATTTCAACCACGTGCAAAAGGTACCGGATTCTATTCTGATTGCAGTAACGTGTCAACAAAACAGCGCTGAACAGGGCTTAACCGCGTGGATGAATCTCCTGGTGCAGACGCTTGAGCCGTTCACGGGTCACATGGGTGTAGATCTGGGTACTGGCAAGATCGGCATGGCCCAGCATGATCTGCACACTGCGCAGATCAGCACCGTTCTCCAGCAGATGTGTGGCAAAGGAGTGCCGCAGGGTATGGGGCGAAATATTCTTGCGGATCGCCGCCATCAAGGCCCGTTTTTTGATGATATTCCAGAACGCCTGACGGCTCATGGCCCGACCCAGGCGGGACAGAAAAAAATAGTGATTCTGCCGCATCGGATCAAGTCGTGGCCGAACCGATTCAAGGTAGGCGGCGGCACGTTCACGGGCCGACTCACCGATCGGCACCAGACGCTCCTTGTTCCCCTTGCCCACCGTCATCAGATAGCCGGAATCGAGATTTACTTCACGCAGCTTGAGGTTCACCAGTTCGGATACCCGCAGGCCGGTAGCGTACAGCAACTCCAGCATGGCAAGATCACGCAGATCTTCCGCCCCTGTCCCAACGCATGAAGCAAACAGGGCATCAACCTCGCGGCTGTCCAGAAAATGCGGCAGTTTATGAAGCGTGCGCGGTGCTTCGATAATCGCGGCAGGGTTGCTGTCCGTATAGTTTTCAATCATCAGAAATTTGTGAAACATCCGGATCGCCGACAGGCAGCGGGAGCGGCTGCGTGGCCCGATGCCGCGCTTCTGCAATGTCCCCATGAACGCGGCTATATCTGCAGGACCGATATCGGACAGTTTCTGCCGCCCGGACGATTCGAGACAATCCAGGTAGCGGGTGAGGTCACGACTGTAGGCGCTCCGGGTGTTGGCCGAGAGCCCTTTTTCAACGGTAAGATAGGAAATGAAAAGGTCAAGATAGTCGTTCACTGTGAATGTCCGGTCATGGGATATGTGCGGATGGTGTTAGAATTATTCTTCAGGCGGAGGTCTTCCTGTTCGGGTCACGTATTCCATATCTTCTTTGTTTTTGGCTATTCCTTCGGCACAGAAGTTCCAGATGCGATAGCTTTCAACTCCCAGAACGGTAATGCCGGAGCCGAATACCGCCCAGTAATTATCCGTAAGGGATGTATCGAAATAATAAAATATAAAAAAACCGGTGAGGTAGCCAACATGGCTGAAACTGCTTCGATGTTCCAACCCTGCGGTCATGCGGGAAAGACTGAGAATAATTGCGGAGAACGTGTACAGCAGAAGTACGATGCTGATAATGCGGCCTGACGGAGGTTTGCCGAGGACGGCAGTTACCGCCTCGGGGGCAGGAAGGAATAAAAAGCCGAACCAGGCAAGGATGCTGACAAACAAAAACAGCGCAAGGGCCATGACGCCACGGGTAGAGAGACCATTCAGACGATTTATTTCTTTCGTCAGGTCATCCTTCAACTGCTCGGCGCCACTCCGGGGAATGACGGGATCAGTCGGGCGTTGTTGTGCACACTTGTCTGTCACACAGCCCCCGGTCTTACGCTGATGCACCTGAATTCTGTTTTTTGTCGGCGGCATCGTGCTTCACCCGGTAAAAACCGTTGGCGATGACGTCAAGATCATGGGGTAAATGGGGCGGCGGTTCCGGAAGGTCCCCCTTCTCTGCCGATAATTCCACATAGGTCCGTAACTTCTGGAGCGGAAGAAACACGTTTCGCCTCAACAGGGCGGTAACGCCGCCAATGGTCAGGATAAGACTCATGAGACAGAAGATGATCATCTGGATGCGCAGCATGGCAAGTGACCGGTCAAGCTCCGTCCGTGACAGCCCGATGTCCAGCGTTCCCAGCACTTTCTGGCTGGCGGCATGAACGTGACAGGCCGCAGTTGAGCAGTCCGGGCCGTTGTAGATTGGTGCCGTAATCGCCATGACACCTTTGCCGTCAGAATTTTTGAAGGTACGGGCCTGCTGCATTGTGCCAAGATTGGTGACCGGCTCCGCCCCTTTATGGCAGACGACACACCCTTCCGCATTTTTATCCACCTGGCGGTTTATCTCCCCGGACTTGGCGGAAAAGGTCACAACACCTTTTTTGTTGAAGATTCTGACATGATCCACACCCTTTTGCTCACCCACATTCCGGATGATTGTCGCCAGAGTTTCGCGGTCGGATTTGTGCATGGCATAGCGGGTTGATTTCAGGATGGTATCGGCAAGATTGGTGGCGTGAACGATCTCGCCACGATGAAGGTCATCACGAATAACGGAGAACAGAACCAGACAGCAGACCACCATAAATCCGGAGACGGCAAGACCGACCGGTACCAGGGCTTTTCCCGCGAGCGTGGCAAACATATCATTCCTCCACAAGTGCTGATGTCACTGCAAACATTCGGCTGCAACTACATTTTATGGCAGGACTCGCATTTTTCCTTCACACTGAAAGCGGTTTTCCCTTCATGGCAGCTGCCGCAGGACTTCCCTTTTTCCATATCAGCCATGGAGACCCTCACCGCGCTGCGGGTGGTCTGATACAGCGGTGTGTGGCAATCGGCGCAGGTGTACAGGCCGGAGTGGAACTTATGGCTGAACACAACGTTCCCGGCATTTTTTTCCTCAAACAGCAGTTCCCGGACCGGGTGACACTTGGCACACTCTTTCACGGAAAAAGCCTGCTTGGCGTTGTGGCATGCACCGCATGATTTGCCCTTCTCCATAGCCGCCATTCCGGCCCGCTTGTTATGCTTGTCCGGAGTGTACAGTTTTGGATGGCACGAGCCGCACCCCGCCACTTCGATATGAAACGTATGGCTGAAATGAGTCGGGCCGGTTTCTTTTACCGCATAGGTAAGTTCGTTGACCGGATGACACTTGACACACGCATCAACCCCGAACGCTTTTTTGCCGTTATGACAGGCACCGCACGATTTCCCCTTTGCCATATCCGCCATGGTGAAATGTTTGTTGTGACCGGCGGCAAAGAGGGACGGGTGACAGGTACCACAATCGGGTGAAGTGACGAGATGCTGCTTGTGGCTGAATCCGGTAGGGCCGGTTTCCTTTACCTTGTACACCATCTCTCTGGTCTGGTGGCAGCGGCTGCAATCTTTGAGAGTCACTGAACTTTTCTGGTCATGACAGGCACCGCACGATTTCCCTTTCGCCATATCAGCCATGGAATAATGCTTCTTCTTTTTCAAATCAAAGAGCGCATCGTGGCAGGCCCGGCAATTATTGGCCATGGCTTTTTTACCTATGTGGGAACCATGGCTGAAGGTCACCGTGCCGGCATCTTTGGTGGTATAGGTCACATCCCGAACCGTTACGGCAAACGCAGGACTCTGGAGTATTATCATCAGCGAAATCAGGGAAAAAATACTGCGGTATTTCATGGCGCGCACTCCTGTAGGGGGTTCATACGTGACTACGGCAGCTTGGTATCGGTCTTTTTTTCTGGTTCTGCATCTTCAACCATTTCTTCTTCCCAGCCGTTCCACATCGGCTTGAAATGGGCAAACGGCGTATGCCCGAGAGTCGCCAGATAAATATGCACACAGAGAAAAGCGGTAAAACAACTGGCCAGCAGAAAATGTGACCCGACCAGCAGTTTAATCCCCCCCAGTAGGAGCAGCAGCTCACGCAGCGGGGCGACGTACATCAACAGCGCGCCGCTGAAAATAACCAGGGGCAGCAGTATGAACATGATCACAAGGTACGCAGCTTTCTGCATCGGGTTGAACTTGCTCTCGGGGGTACTGTGGTGCGGGTTGGGCTTGCCGACAAAGTAGGTAAGAAAATAGAAATATGCCTGCCGGAGAATTCCGGATTTAAGATCATCCAGCGTCGGTACATACAATTTTACCAGACTCCGCGCCACTATCAGGTAGTAACTCAGCCAGAGCCCGTACGAGATGGAAACGACCACTCCTGCCGTGTTATGCAGGCGGATGGCAGCTTTATAGGCGCCGAAAATGTTAACGTGGTCAGGAAACCGAATCTGGAGCCCGGTGACGCAGAGAGTAACTATGCCGAATGCGTTCAGCCAATGCCAGATTCTGACCGGCATGGGGGTCATGTAGACCATCTCTTTATGCTTCATGATCGTCCTCCTTTCTGTTCTTCCTGGTCAGCAGCCGGAAGAAGCCATGAAACACCGGGAACGATAACCCGGCGGCAACAATCAAAGCACCGATAATGTTAAGGGGGGTGCTTCTGGTGGTGCCAAGCATGTAAAAATCCGGCGTCCCGTACAGGATGTCAAGGATTGCACCTTTTTCCACGGCAAGCCGTTTATAACCGCCGCTCTTGTCCGGAAAGGCGATGAAGCTTTTCTGCATGGCTTTGGGACCGGAAGCATGACAGAACGTGCAGTCCCATCTGTTCTCCAGAATCTGATAACTGTGGGTAACCACCTCCGGAGTCATCATCCCCCATAAACGCATGTTTTTCCCGCGCAGATGGTGGTTGAAGGCCCGCAACTCCTCCAGGGAAACCTTATTATCGCCATTCAGGTCAATCACCCTGCCGATATTATCACCGCTGGTCAGTTTGGCAAGTTCCTCATAGGTGGCGGTTTTAAAGGCATCCTTGGAACCGGGGAGACGGCTTTCAATGGACATGGTGATCACGTAGTCCTGAGAGCCGGTATGGCAGGTGATGCAGAGTAGTGAATCGATATGCAGTTCGGCCTGGGGGAGCCATTTGGCGTGGCTTTTCAGAATTTTTCGGGCGTCATGGCATTTGGCGCATTTTTTGTTAATGTCGTCGCCGGACATGAACATCGGCAACCGGACTTCATGGGGGTTGTGGCAGTCATTGCAGCGGGCTTTTGATGCGTGGAGGCTTTTTGCATATTCTACCGAGACCGGAGCGTGGCAATCACCGCAGACCGCTCTCGCCGGGGCGCTGCCGTCGCCCGGATGACCTGAGGACACCCGATCATGACACGAGGTGCATCCCACAATCGAATGTGTAGTGGCAGTAAACTTTTCCGGGTCGATGTACACCGAATTTCCGGCAATACTTTTGACATCTTTCCGGCCGTGACAACCCATACATTTTCCATTTTCAGGAACGGCAGCATAAACCGTTGCGGCCGAAAGCATGAAAACAGCTAGAAACATCCGCATCATTCTGTTATACGCATGCATGGCCGTGGCTCCCTCTCCCAGTCTACGAATTTAGAATTACCGGTTGCTGACATCCCATCTGTATACAGTATTCTTTGTAAC
Organism: uncultured Geobacteraceae bacterium; assembly: GCA_903852495.1. Lineage (GTDB taxonomy): Bacteria > Desulfobacterota > Desulfuromonadia > Geobacterales > Pseudopelobacteraceae > JACRCG01. The sequence goes on from CAINRC010000001.1 coordinate 69,442, forward strand.
ACATTTTTTTAGTAATACAAAACAATAGATAGGCCGGTTGACGCATAATGTTTTTCGAAGTTTTGACTGTTTCTGGACGCACCGGTATAATTTTGCTGAAAAGAATGGTACTGTTTGCCATCACATTTATCCAAAGGACATTGTATGGAACGCAGCAAACTTCTTATAATCGATGACGAGGCTGTTATCAGGGACGGCTTGAAGCGCGTACTTGAAAGCGAAGCGTATGTTGTTGAAACCTGTTCAAGCGGCTTTCAGGCTATTGGATTACTGCAACAGCGCGAATTCGACCTCATCATAACCGACCTGAAAATGCCCGGCATGAGCGGCATTGAAGTTCTGAAAAGTGTCCGGACACTGCAGCCCGATATTCCGGTCATCCTCATCACCGGATATGCTTCTATTGATACGGCGGTTGAGGCCATCAAAAACGGTGCATCTGACTACATATCAAAACCGTTTGCACCGGACATTCTGCTGGAAAAGGTGCAGAAGGCCCTCAGCCAGCGCAGTGTGCCGCTGGATGATATCTGCCTCAAGGAAGAGCTCAGCCTGCACCACGGCTTTCACCAGTTTATCGGCGAAAGCAAGGAAATGCAGAAGGTGTATCACCGCATCAAGCTCGTTGCCACCACCAACAGCACCGTCCTCATTACGGGAGAAAGCGGCACCGGCAAAGAGCTGGCCGCTCGCGCCATTCATGACAACAGCCCCAGAAAGGATCACCCGTTTGTGGCGGTGGATTGTTCCTCCCTGGCGGAAACATTACTGGAAAGCGAATTATTCGGTCACGTGAAGGGCTCTTTCACCGGCGCAGTCCAGACAAAAACCGGGCTGTTCAAAGTCGCCGACGGCGGCACCCTTTTTCTGGATGAAGTTTCCAACATCAGCATATCCACCCAGGCCAAACTTCTCCGTGTCCTGCAGGAGCGTAAAATCACCCCCATCGGCGGCACACAACTGGTACCGATAGACATCCACCTTGTTGCGGCAACGAACAAAAATCTTAAAACCATGGTGAGTGAAGGGACCTTCCGGGAAGACCTTTTTTTCCGGTTGAATATAATTCCTATTGAACTCCCGCCGCTGCGCGACCGCAAACAGGATATCCCGATTCTGATTCGTCATTTCCTGAAAAAGTACACTGTCGAGATCGGCAAGGAAATACGGGGGGTCGCTCCGGATGTTCTGTCGTTTCTGGAAAATCATCCGTTCCCGGGGAATGTACGGGAGCTGGAAAATATGATTGAACGGGCGGTGGTGCTGGCAGAAGGGGATATTATCCGTAATGAGGATCTGGAATTGTGGGACAGCAGTGAGATTTTTTCAGGCAGCATGATTGAGCAGATTCCGCTGAACGCTGAAGAGCTCAAGGAGATGAAGCGTCATATTCGCGAACACGCCATGGATTCGCTTGAAAGCCTGTTCGTACGTAATGCTCTGGAACGGAACGGCTGGAATGTCACCAGAGCGGCGGAAGAAACCGGCATACTCAGGCCGAATTTTCAAAGCATGATGAAAAAACTGGGAATTTCCATCAAGGGAGAGCATTAACTGCTCACACGCTTCCCACTCTATGAGGATCTCAAGAAGGGGGAGAGACCGGAAGCATCACTGTAAATGTTGTTCCCTCTCCCAAGCGGCTCTGCACCTCTATTTTCCCGCCGTTGTTTTCGATTATCCCGTAGGAAATTGACAATCCAAGACCGGTCCCTTCCGATTTGGTCGTAAAGAACGGATCAAATATTCTGGCAAGGTTCTCCTCCGGAATGCCGTCACCGGTGTCCTTGATAGCGGCGCAGACGTACTTCCCGTCTGCTGACCGGTACGTGGATATTTCCAACTCCCCCCCATTGGGCATCGCATGCCCCGCGTTGATAATCAGATTCAGTAGTACCTGGCGGATCTGGTTCGGATCAACGGCGACCAACGGCAGATCACTGACGAAATTCTTACGGATGACAATCGCTTTGAAATCCGGTTGATTGTGAAAAAAAGTGATCTCTTCGTCAAGGATCGCTTCCAGGGCTATAACCTCTTTTTCCGGCGACGATTCGCGGCTGAATTCAAGCAGGTTTTTTACAATGCCGGCACACCGCTCGGTTTCAGAAATCACCCGTGCCACATCAGGCAGGAGAGCAGGATCCAGTCGTTTATCGCTATTCAGAATTGAGGCAAACAGAAGGATACCGGTTAACGGGTTATTGATTTCATGGGCAACTCCGGCAGCGAGAGTGCCGAGCGAAGCCAGTTTCTCCGAGCGGCGCAACTGCTCTTCCATACGCATAATTTCCCGGCTGCGTTCTTCCACCTTATGTTCGAGACTGTCGGCAAACTCCTTCAACTCCCGGTCAGCGGTGCCGAGGCTTTCCGTCATGCGGTTGACTGACTCTGACAGTTCCCCAAGCTCATCCCTGCTGGATACGAGGACCCTCGCTTCAAGATCCCCCTGAGCGACCAGAGAACTGTGCCGGACGAGCCGCTGCACCGGAATATCAACAAAATAATGGGTCAGAATGGTTACCAGCACACCGATCAGCAACAGGAGCAGGCAGGTCAGCATGACGAATTCCAGGCGGTATTCGTGTGATTTATGCCGGAGTGTTTCCAGAGAAATTGATATGTCCAGGAGCCCGAGAACAGTGTCAGATTTGCTGTGAAAATGGCAGGAGGCGGTAAAGCAGGCCGGTTGATTGTAGATGGCCTTGGTAAAGCCGAGCGCTTCTTTGCCCGTCCGTGTCTTGGCGATTCTGCTGCGGTTTGCCGGTGAGGTTGACACCCCCGGCCCGGCAACGTTGTGACACATAACGCATTCGTCAGCATGCTTGCCGATCACCGCCCCGATCTCCACCGGTATGTTCGAAAAAACCACCTTCCCGTGCGGATCAATCAACCGGATGTGCTCGATATTATCGTTATTGGCGATACGGCCGATCATGTGATACAGACTGGCTTTATCGTTTGTCATCATGGCGTCATACGCGCTCTGGGTGATGATATCGGCAACCTGTTCCCCGTTGGCAGCGGCATACTCAATCATTACTTTTCTGAAGTTTTTGAGGTTGATGTTATCCAGCACCCCCATGAACACAAGGAGAATCAACGACGTGGCAAAGGTCAATTTTGCGATGAGTGATATGCGCATTTTCATGCTTTGGCTTCCTTGTCTTGCTGGGTTAACGATTTACTTCATATCTGAACCTGCCGCCGTCCCTTTCAGAACAGCAGCAGATGCAGCGCACCACGGAGCAGTATACCGACAGCCGCTCCGGCAATTGCCGGCCTGACAACCGAGGCCGAGCGGACCCCTGCGGAAATCAGCACCGCAACACCGACCAGATCGCAGGGATTTATGATGAAACCGGCCATTCGGTTCAGCTCCAGTGCGGTAATAGCACCTTCCTTCATAAGATTCAGGGTAACCCCCATCATCGCGGTACCGCCGGCCAGATATTTGGTGGCGATCGGCAGAACCGCCACCGAAGGGATCCCCACCATACCGAAGAGCGGAGCCAGCAGGGTCTCAAAACCGGAAATGGCACCGCTCGCCTTGAGCAGGTTTACCAGAAATATCGCCAGTATCAGAATCGGAATGGCCCCCAGAATTACCTGAACCGCCTCCTGCCCCCCCATAATCATGAGATTCAGCAGCGAGCTTTTTCCTTTTTTAGGAGCGATCACTTCACCGGAGGTCCGGGGGGCATCCCCCCCGTCGGCCGAACGGGCAAAAACATAGTAGGTCAGCGCCGCTGACACCAGGCCGCCGGCAAGTGAGGTTGCCATGATGGCGCCCAGATTCAGGCCGACCGCCACCAGCGGGAAAACAGCATTGGCCTGGGACATGGTAAACAGCATGGCCAGCGTAGCAGCGATCCTGCGCCGGGCGGTGCCGTCCTTTTCCATGATGGTCAAAGTAGCCAGTGGTGCAGCAAAGCTGACCAGCAGCAGTTGCAGCATGGCAAAGACACCGGCTCCCGGAACGCCGAACAGCCGCAGCACCGGCTGGATGATTCTGGCGACCAGCGCCAGCACCCCGCGCGCTTCCACAACCTTCATCAGCGCCATCATGATTACCAGCACCGGCAGCAGCACATACAGCGCAAGTTCAAGGGCGGTTCTTCCGGACTGCAGCACAATTTTGATAAACTCTTCCATCACATCACCCTTCAGCAGCCACGGTCACGCCCACTCATCTATTGCATCTCTCAGCATGGCGCAGATCCTGGTCAGTTTTTCCGGAGCGGTAATCTTGTGCCCGAAAATATCCCGAACATAAAAAACGTCGGCAACCTGGTCCACCTTGGTGGATATCTTGGATACCCCGATATACAGCCCCATTTCTGCCAGCGTGCTGGTAATCAGGTACAGCAACCCGACCTTATCGTGGGTCAGAATATCTATAACGGTATACTCTTCGGACACCTCATTATCGATATCCACTTTCGTCGCAAACCGGGGAGCCGGACGGGTGGTCAGGAGGGTCGGCCGCCGCCGTTTTGCAACCAGTTCAGAAACCTTGACCTCACCGTGGATGGCAAGGCGCATATCCTGCTCGATTTTTTCCCAGCGGGACGCATCGGTAACAAGGTTGCCCTGCGGCGAATTGACCTGCAGGGTATCCAGCACTTTTCCGTTATTGCTGGTATTGATCTGGGCTCCGAGAATGTTGATGCCGTTGGCAGCCATGACACCGGTAATACGGGAAAAAAGCCCCGCCATATCGTGGGCGCAGATAATGAATTCCGAATAACCGCTCTCCGGCTGATGGGTGAGCTTCTGGAGAATATCAGACTGTTCCAGCCCCAGCAGCAGGCGGACCTGTTCCGCAATCAGGGGGGCCGTGTTGGCAAGAAGCAGCCGGACAGGCATATTCTTGAGCTCCCGCCGTATCTCGGCGACAGGAAAATCGTTTTCCAGCAAATCGACCACTTTCTTGATCATGGTGGTGACCCGCTCACTGCTGGCCTCCTGCTGGAAGCCGCCCCGGTCAAGAATACTGAAGGACTTTTCATACAGCTCCTGAAAGAGCGATGCCTTCCAGGTGGTCCAGACATCTGAACCGACCGCCCGCACATCAGCCACCGTGAGCAGATACAGCATCTTCAGGTTTTCGCTTGTTTCCATCTGGCCGGCGAACTGGGCGATCATCTTTTCATCATTCAGATCGCGGCGCTGGGAGATGTGGGCAAACTGCAGGTGCTGCCGGACAAGGAACTCCAGACGCTCTCCGTCCTCCCGGGAAAGCCCCATCCTCCGGGCTATCGTCGGGATCATGGCCGCCCCCTTTTCCGCATGACCGCCACCAGACCCCTTGCCGATATCATGGAACAGAACGGACAGAATCAGTAACTCCGGCTTGCCGATCTCTGAAGCTATCTTGCAGGGGAGCGGCATAATTTTTTTGAACTCGCCGCTCAAAATCTTTTCCGCCTGCTCAACGGCAAAAAGAGTATGAATATCAACCGTATATATGTGGTACATATCGTGCTGAACCTTGCAGTAAATATGCTCCAGTTCCGGGATATAGCGATTCAGAAATTCCAGGTGGTGCATCAGGCGCAAGGTTTCAGCGACCCCCTTGGTTGCCCGAAGAATGTTGAGGAACGACAGATTTACCTCCCGGCTGCGGCGAAACTTATCGTTAACCAGGGCAAGATTTTTTCTGACCAGACCCTTCACCCGGACATTGAGTGAGACTCCGTGCTTCTGGGCCAACTCGAAGATCTTCATCAGCACGCCCGGATCATTCTCCACGATTGATTCATCCGGAATGATCAACTCCCCCTTGAGTACGAAGCACCCCTCCCCCACCGGCCGCCGGACAAAATAGCCGAGCACCTTCAGGGCCCCCTCATCGCGCCAGATGCAGCGTGAAATCAGACTGGAGGTGAAATGTTCCACCTTGTTGCCCTGCCGGTAGTAATCGCGCATGAAGTCTTCAACCGCCAGCACCTTCCCGCTACCCTGGTAGCCCAGAAAACCGGCCAGATGCACCTGGGCGTCAAAGGTCAGCTGATCGTTTTTTCGGCCGTTGAAATAATGCAGCTCATTGCGGATGCGCCACAGGTAGTCCAGCGCCGCGTGATAGGAATTGAGCTCTTCATCATCCACAATCCCCTTGATGATGAGTTCGCGCAGATCCGTAAACTTGTACTTGACCCGCGCCACCCACATGGCGGTCTGCAGGTCACGCAGCCCCCCCTCCCCCTCCTTCAGGTTCGGCTCCAGCAGGTAGACCGTTGAGCCGTACTTTTCCCGGCGGATCTTCATATCGGCAATTTTTTCCTTTATGAACGTGTCGCTGGATTTGGGCAGTATCTGGCTGAAAATAACCTTGGTGAGAGCGGCAAACAGCGGGCGGCTGCCGGAAAGAAAACGGGAATCCATGAGCGCCGTCTTGACGGTGCCGTCAGCAGACGCCATTTCAACGCAGTCGGCAATCATACGCACGGAATAGCCGACGTCGAGACGCATATCCCACAGGAAATAGAGCAGTTTCTGGGCAATGTCCTCAACCGTTGCGGTCGGCAGGATTCCGTCGTGCAGAAACATGATGTCGATGTCGGAAAAAGGGTTCAGTTCTCCCCGGCCATAGCCCCCCACCGACACCAGCGCAATGTGTCCCAGCATGGCGTCTCCACCGCCGAGATCGTAAACAATGGAGAGGAATAATTTATTATGCAGCTCATCCATCATGTCGCTGAGCAGATGAGTCACATCGTCTCCGCTGGCGCCATCCTTGTGCATCTGCCTGATATCTTCGCGATATTTTGCCAGAAAATTTTTGCAGCCGGACAGGTACAGCGGCCGTTTCTCATCAAATCCGGCCATACCGGCATCGCCAACAGCATCGATTGTATCAGGGAAATAGGGGTCGATAAAAAATTGCATCCAGGATCCTTGTAAAACGTGTAGTGGAACGGAAGGCGACGGTGACAGCCGGTCGGGGGCGGATTATACGCCAGACACCCGAATGAGTCAAAAGCAATCCTGATTCGTTATAATTCGCCGCAAGAGGCTCATAACTCCCCCCAACCCCCTCTTATCTTAAGAGGGGAGCTTAAAGGCAAAGGTAATTACACATTTTATTCATCACCACTTCAAATTCAGAGCGTCCCTCCCCTTATTTAAGGGGAGGACAGGAGGGGTTAGCTTTTGATTTTGTGCTTGCCAAGGGGTGAATTAATTTTAGCGGCAAATCAGAACGAATCAGGAAAGCAATAGCATGATACGAAACAACTTTAACCGTCATATCCCGATATGGTACTGTGGCGACGCTAAAGGCACATTCGCGTATCCGGGGATCGCCACATTGACCATACCAAAGCAGAGTTCACCTTCAATCTTCACTCCCCCCCGTACACCGTTCCACTACGGATGGGTCATAGCCGGCATCGGCTTTCTGATCCTCTTTTCCTGCATCGGCATGGCCCGGTACGCCTATACCATGCTGCTCCCCTCCATGCAGGCGGGGCTCGGACTCACCTATGACAAGATGGGTTTCATCGGCACCGGCAACTTCTGCGGCTATCTGCTGGCGGTGGTGCTGGCTCCCCGCCTGATCCGCCGTTTCATGCCACGGGCCGTCATTACCGGCGGTCTTGCCCTGATCACCGCAGCACTCTGCGGCATCGCCGTCAGTCACGGGTTTTCCCTCCCCCTGACCTGTTATTTTCTTGCCGGCATGGGAACCGGCTTCGCCAACATCCCCACCATGGCACTCATCAGTTTCTGGTTCCGCAGCGACCAGCGCGGCAAGGCGACCGGCCTGATGATCGGCGGCAACGGTGCTGCTATCGTACTGGCCGGAATCGTGGTACCGGCCCTCAACCGGAGTTTCGGCGCTGACGGCTGGCGGGCGGGGTGGCTGCTGCTCAGTATCATCGCCCTGACAGTGACGCTGCTGTCAGCCTGGCTGGTACGCAACCATCCATCGGAGATGGGGCTTGAACCGCTCGGCAAACCGACGCCCCCGTCTCCGGACCAAATGATTCCCCGGGAACATAAGGGGGATGGCAGCCTGCTGCTCCGTCTTGGCCTGCTCTATCTGGCCTTTGGCGCCACCTTCATGATTTACGGCACCTTCATCGTCACAACCATGGTCCGCGAATATGGTTTCAGCGAAGCAAAAGCCGGAATCTACTGGTCATGGGGCGGATTCTACAGCCTATTCTCCGGAGTCGCATTTGGAATGCTTTCTGACCGGATCGGCCGCAAATGGGGGTTGGCACTGGTTTTTGCCGTCCAGACCATCGCCTATCTGCTGGCCGGACTTTCGCCAGGAAATCTGGGACTGATCCTCTCCATTATTCTCTACGGCTCAACGGTATTTGCCATACCGGCCATTATGGCCGCTGCTGTGGGAGAATACCTCGGTCTGTCTCGTGCGGCGGCCGCTTTTTCCACCATCACCATCTTTTTTGCCGTCGGCCAGACCGTCGGCCCGACCCTGGCCGGGCTGATCGGCAAGAACTATGGCAGTTTCACCGGGGCGTACCTGCTGGCTGCTCTGATTACCGCCGCCGCACTGATATTTGCCATTTTTCTTCCCCGTCCTGACCGGTCAAAGGAGATGAACTGACCATGCCCGATACCGGCAAAAAATGTACTGACCCTCTGCAAGGGGTAACCTTGAATATGATTTTAACCGAACTGGTGGAGCGGAGTGGCTGGGAGGAGATGGGGAGGTACGTCAACATTCGGTGTTTCACCCATGACCCGAGTGTTTCATCGAGCCTTAAATTTCTGCGCCGAACCCCCTGGGCCAGGGAAAAGGTTGAGGAGATGTACCTGCAGATGAAGGTGAAAAATTCTGAAATGTAGGGGCGGATTGCTCCCCCTCCTTCTTTTCAAGGAGGGGGTCGGGGGGTGGTTGCTTTTGAATCTCACACCACAAAAAAGTCCCCCTTTAAAAAAGGGGGATTCAGGGGGATTTGCTTATGCAGATGGGGCGAATACAAGATTCGCCCCTACGGGTTGCTCGGGGTCGGGGGGCCGGGCGCAGACACAAAAAAACGCCCCGACTCTTTGCAGAAGCGGGGCGTTATGCATTCAATTATTCCGACAGGATGCTACTCAGCTATAACAATGACCAGATCTTCCTTTTCAATTTTGTCACCGGCCTTGAACTTAACGTCCGCAACGGCTCCGTCGGCTTTGGCCTTGATGTTTGTCTCCATCTTCATCGCTTCGGTAACCATCAAAACGTCACCCGCCTTGAATGTGTCACCCGCCTTGACGTTTACCTTCAGAACCTTGCCCGGCATCGGTGCCCCGATGTGGGTGGGATTTCCCTTGTCGGCTTTCACCCGTACCGCCTCATCACTCAGCACGGACTGGTCACGGATAACCACTGAACGGTTATTGCCGTTCAACTCGAAATACACCGTGCGGGTGCCGTCGTTCTGAACTTTTCCGATGGCGTTGAGCTTGATGATCAGTGTCTTGCCCGGCTCGATGTCCAGTGACGTTTCCTGCCCCGGCTCAAGACCGTAGAAGAAGATCGGCGTCGGAATCACCGATGTGTCGGAAAACTGCTGACGGTGGCGGTCGAATTCGGGATACACATTCGGGTAGAGAATGGCGGAAACCAGCGCCCGGTCGTCAACGCGATGCCCCAGTTTTTCTTCCAGCTTGAGTTTTTCCTCGTCAAAATCAACCGGTTCAAGCAGTTCACCCGGACGACAGGTAATCGGCTGTTCTCCGCGCAGGATGATTTTCTGGAGTTCCGGCGGCCATCCCAGATACGGCTGGCCGAGCATCCCTTTGAACATTCCGACAACCGACTCGGGAAACGCCAGATCCTCCTTCGAGGTGAATACGTCCTCCGGTTCCAGGTTGTTTTTGACCAGAAACATGGCCATGTCGCCGACGACCTTGGAAGAAGGCGTAACCTTGACGATATCGCCGAACATCATGTTGACCTTGTGGTACATTTCCTTGCAGTCATCCCAGCGTTCGATAAGCCCCAGACCGGCGACCTGCGGTTTATAGTTGGAATACTGGCCGCCCGGAATTTCGTGGTGATACACCTCGGCGGTTCCGCTCTTGAGACCTGACTCGAACGGGGAATAGTAGTCGCGCACCGTTTCCCAGTAGTTGGCCAGTTTCTGCAATCCACCGGCGTTGACCAGCGGATCGCGCTCACTCCCTTCCAGCGCCGCAACCAGCGCATTCAGGTTCGGCTGGGCGGTCAAGCCGGAAAGTGACGACAGTGCGGCATCGACGATATCCACCCCGGCTTCGCTCGCCTTGAGCAGCATGGCGCTGCCGTTGGAGGAGGTATCGTGGGTATGCAGATGAATCGGAATACCGATGTTTTCCTTGAGCGCCTTGACCAGTTTGTAGGCTGCCAGCGGTTTCAGCAGGCCGGCCATGTCCTTGATCGCCAGGATGTGCGCGCCCATTTTTTCCAGCTCTTTCGCCATGGATACGTAATATTCCAGCGGGTATTTGTCCCGTTTGGGGTCGGTAATGTCGCCGGTGTAGCAGATGGCCGCTTCACAGATTTTTCCCGATTTCCGAACCGCGTCCATGGCTACGCCCATACCGGTTGTCCAGTTGAGCGAATCGAAGATACGGAAGATATCAACGCCGGAGTCGGCGGCTTCTTCAACAAATTTCTGCACCACATTATCAGGATAGTTGGTGTACCCCACCGCATTTGAGCCGCGCAGGAGCATCTGGAACAGGATGTTCGGAATCTGCTCCGACAGCTTATGCAGCCGCTGCCAGGGATCTTCCTTCAGAAAGCGCATGGAAACGTCAAAGGTTGCCCCGCCCCAGCACTCCAGTGAAAACAGGTCGGCACCAAGGTAGGAGGTCGGTTCGGCGATCTTGAGCAGGTCATAGCTCCGCACACGGGTTGCCAGGTTGGACTGGTGGGCATCGCGCATGGTCGTGTCGGTAATCAGCAGTTTTTTCTGCTCCAGAATCCACTTGGAAAGCCCCTCGGCCCCCAACTGCATGAACAGGTCCTTGCTGCCGGACGGACGTGGCAATTTGGTATCGACATGGGGAACACGCGCTTCGATCAGTTCCGCCGACTTGAGCGGTTTTTCAACTCCGGGTGAACCGTTAACGATAACTTCACCAAGGAAGTTCAGCACTTTACTGGCACGGTCCTGTTTTTCACGGAAGCGGAGCAGTTCCGGATGTTTTTCAATGAAGGAGGTATCGCACTGCCCCCGGAGAAACACCGGATGAGTAACGACGTTTTCCAGAAACCCGATATTGGTTTTCACGCCACGGACACGGAACTCCTGCAGGGCACGATTCATGATATTGGCAGCGTCGGAGAAAGAAAGTCCCCAGGAACTGACCTTCACCAGCAGAGAATCATAGTGGGGGGTGATCTTGGCTCCGTTGAAGGCATTGCCGGCGTCCAGGCGGATACCGCAGCCGGCAGCCGAACGGTAGGTGGCCAGCGTGCCAAAGTCAGGGGCAAAATTGTTCGTGGGATCTTCCGTGGTGATGCGGCACTGAATGGCGTAGCCCCGCATATCGATTGCACTTTGGGAAGGGATATTGATTTCCGGATCGGAAAGTTTGTGACCGCAGGCGACCAGAATCTGGTTCTGCACAAGGTTGCGGCCGGTGATCATTTCCGTCACGGTATGCTCGACCTGAATACGGGGGTTCATCTCGATAAAGTAGTGTTTTCCCTCGCCGTCCACCAGGAACTCGATAGTACCGGCGTTGCGGTACTTGACATGGCCGGCGATTTTGAGCGCCGCCGTGCAGAGCTCTTCCCGCTGGGACTGGGTAAGGGAAAGGGACGGCGCAAATTCCACCACTTTCTGGTGGCGCCGCTGAACGGAACAGTCCCGGTCGAAGAAATGTACCAGGTTGCCGTAGTTATCCCCCAGCACCTGGACTTCAATATGTTTCGGATGCACCAGGTAGCGCTCCAGGAACACCTCTGCGTTACCGAACGATGCCTTTGCCTCGCTGCTTGCCGCGACGAGTCCCTCAAGCAGTTCTTTCCGGTTGGTGGCCACACGCATACCGCGACCGCCGCCGCCTGCTGATGCCTTGATGATAATCGGGTAACCATGCTCCTTGGCGAAGATCAGGGCATCTTCCTCTTTTTCGATGGGGTTTTCGGTTCCGGGAACAACGTTGACACCGGCAGCAACTGCCGCCTTCCGGCCGGCGACCTTATCCCCCAGTGAACGCATCATCTCGGCGGTGGGGCCGATGAAGGTTATGCCGTTGACCCGGCACTCTTCGGCAAACTCGGCATTTTCAGCCAGAAAGCCGTAGCCGGGGTGTATGGCGTCTACATCCGCCTTGAGTGCCAGGGCGATGATTTCGTCGATACCGAGGTACGCATCAATCGGCGATTTCCCCTTGCCGATCAGGTACGCTTCGTCAGCTTTGTAGCGATGCAGGGAGAGTTTATCCTCCTCGGAATACAGGGCCACCGTGCCGATACCCAATTCTGTACAGGCACGAAAAATACGAATCGCAATCTCACCCCGGTTAGCCGCCATTACTTTACGAAATCGATACTTCTCCATGTCAGGCACTCTCCTTACTAAAAGTTATTTAGCAAAACTAAAAATATTCAGTTATTTTAAACAGTTACGGATGGTTTCGCCGGCACTAAAACAGATTGGCTTCACTTTGTCAATCAGTATGTGAGAAATTGTTTTCAGTGGTTTTGTACCGGGAGTAGTTTCGTACCCGAACCGGCTGTACTTCACTCTGGACAGGATTTTCACCTTGCCGCAACGTGCTGATATGTGATAGGTAATCTGTCGATTCAACAGACAACTGGAGGCGTACCATGGAAATTTCAATTATTCCGTTACCTGCCGAGAAGATGAAGGCAAAAATTTCTGATCAGTCGCAGCTTGGCTTTGGTAAATACTTCACCGACCGGATGCTGCTGGTAGAGTGGAAGGCCGGACAGGGATGGTGTGATGCGCGCATTGAACCGTATGCCCCGTTTGTCCTCGACCCGGCCAGCCTTGTCTTTCACTATGCCCAGGAAATTTTCGAAGGGCTCAAAGCCTACAAATGGGCCGATGGCCGGGTTGCCCTGTTCCGTCCCGAGATGAATGCCCGCCGTTTCAACCAGTCCGGCGACCGGATCTGTCTCCCTCCCGTACCGGAGGAGCTTTTCCTGAAGGGGATCGAGCAGCTGGTTTCCCTGGAACGGGACTGGATACCGACCGCAGACGGCACCTCTCTCTATATCCGCCCGACCCTGATTGCGGTTGAGCCGGTACTGGGAGTCAAACCCTCCGATCACTATTACTTCTTTGTCATTCTCTCACCCGTTGGTGCGTACTACGCCGCCGGGTTCAATCCGGTAAATATTCTGGTTGAGGATCATTATGTCCGGGCTGTGCCGGGGGGAACCGGTGAAGCCAAAACCGGCGGCAATTATGCCAGTTCACTGAAAGCCGGACTTGAAGCCAAGAAGAAAGGCTATGACCAGGTGCTCTGGCTTGATGGGCGGGAACGCCGCTACATTGAGGAAGTCGGCGCCATGAATATGTTTTTTGCCTATGGCACGCACATTGTTACCCCACCGCTGACCGGTTCCATCCTCTCCGGCGTCACCCGCGATTCCGTGTTGAAGCTGGCTCCCACACTCGGCTGCACGGTGGAGGAACGGCAGATCGACGTAAATGATCTCATGGCCGACATTCGCTCCGGTAAAGTCACCGAAGCGTTCGGCAGCGGTACCGCAGCGGTCATTACCCCGGTCGGGAAGCTCTGTTACAAGGATGAAAGTCTGCAGCTATCCGGCGGTAAGGTCGGCGAGATCACCCAGCGTTTGTATGACACCCTGACCGGCATCCAGACAGGGAAATTGAAGGATGAGTTCGGTTGGGTCAGATTTGTCGAATAAATGAATCGTCGCCGGGGCAGGTACCATCCTGCCCCGGACTTTCAGGACTGAGCCATGAACAAAAAGAAATCCGCCGTAAAACAGACCCCGAACAAGCTCTGCACCTCCTGCCGCCGCACCTGCAAACAGGCGGCGAATGCGGTCGTCGCCAAGTGCCCCCGTTATTACCCCTTCTGCCGCACCCAGTCCAAACGCGAGTTCACATGGAAACAGATGGAGCTGGGGTTATAGACACGTCTCCGGCCATGCCGACGATTGACGTACAGCTCTGCAGCGGCTGCGGCCGGTGCGTGGCCGCCTGCCCTCTCCACCTCATAACGCTCGAAGTCTCCGGTTTCCGCAAAAATGCCGTCATAAAATCTCCGGAAAAATGTACGCTCTGCCGCCAGTGCGCTGACGCCTGCCCCGTGGCAGCAATTATACTCAATATGACCGGCGAAAGAGAAGGCAACACGACGGCATAACGTAATAGTCGCAATGTACCCTTTACAGACAATAAACGAGCACCCCGGATATTTCCTTCAGCATCCCGATCATACTGCCACCGGCACACACTTCATCACCCCGCTTTTCCCCTTGCCTTCCGCAAAGCTACTGTGATATAAAGCCCCGCTATTCAATTCACACGCCTCGGTAGATCCGGTGGTGTCCCTATTATGAGATGACGGGGATTCGGCGGGGCGGAGGAAAAACCAAAGGAGAAACGTATGTCAAGTATCAGCATGAAAGAACTGTTGGAAGCTGGCGTCCACTTCGGTCACCAGACAAAACGCTGGAACCCCAAAATGAAACCCTACATTTTCGGGGCACGTAACGGCATCTACATCATCGACCTGCAGAAAACCGTCCGCTACTTCAAAACCGCTTACAGCTTTGTCAAGGAATCCGCTCAGGACGGCTGTACTGTTCTGTTTGTCGGGACAAAAAAACAGGCTCAGGACTCCGTAGCAGAAGAGGCCGCACGCTGCGGTATGCATTACGTCAACCAGCGCTGGCTTGGCGGCATGCTGACCAACTTCTCCACCGTAAAGCAGAGCATCGATCGTCTCAAAAAAATCGACGCCATGTTTGAAGACGGTACTATTGAAGCCTACACCAAAAAGGAAGCGCTGCAGTTCACCCGCGACCGCGAAAAACTGCAGAAGACTCTGGGCGGCATCAAAACCATGAACAAGCTCCCGGGCGTCATGTTCGTTATCGATCCAAAAAACGAAGAAATCGCCGTTCAGGAAGCCAACAAACTCGGTATTCCGGTTGTTGCTGTTGTCGATACCAACTGCGACCCTGACCCGATAGATTACGTTATTCCGGGTAATGATGATGCTATCCGCGCCATCCGTCTCCTTTCCGCAAAAATGGCTGATGCCGTTCTTGAAGGAATTCAGGCCCGCAAAACCGCTCTCCAGACAGATGCTGAAGGAACTGAAGAATATGCTCCTGAAGAAGTGGCTGAAGTGGTTGCAGAAGCAGCAGGCGAATAAAACACACTAACAGACAATTCCTGCTGCGACAGGATGGGAGGATAGCAATGGCTGTAACAGCTGCACAGATATCTGAACTGAGAAAATCAACCGGTGCCGGAATGCTTGACTGCAAAAAGGCGCTTGAGCAGACTGACGGCAATTTTGACCAGGCAGTAGACTTCCTGCGTACCAAAGGCCTTGCGGCCGCTTCCAAAAAAGCGGGTCGTGCGGCTACTGAAGGTATGGTTGCTGCGGCGGTATCCGCCGACGGCGGCAAGGGCATTTTGCTTGAGATCAACAGTGAAACCGATTTCGTTGCCAAAAACGATACATTCCAGAACTTCGTAAAAGACATCGCCAACCATATCCTGCAGGCCAACCCCGCGTCGGTCGAGGAACTGTTTGCCCAGCCGTACTGCGGCGACAGCAGCAAAACCATCCAGACTTTGCTGAATGAGGCGATTGCCATCATCGGCGAAAATATGCAGATCCGCCGTTTCAGCAGCTATGTTGTACCGGGTGCCGGCGCAACCGGTTCCTATATCCACGCCGGTGGCAAAATCGGTGTTCTGGTTGAGGCGACTTGCGATAACGCTGCAGCTGCAAAAGATCCGCTCTTTGCCGCATTCGTCAGGGATGTGGCCATGCACGTCGCTGCCGCTTCCCCGCTGTATGTTCAGCGGAGTGAAGTTGATACGGACGTACTTGAGCGCGAGAAGGACATCTACCGCGCCAAAGCCCGTGAGACCGGAAAGCCTGAAAACATCATTGAGAAAATCATTGATGGCCAGGTAAACAAATTCTACGGCGATATCTGCCTGATCGAGCAGCACTTTGTCAAAGACACCGACAAAACGATCCAGCAGTTGGCCGCAGAAACCG
The DNA here is from genome assembly GCA_903852495.1 of uncultured Geobacteraceae bacterium. GTDB lineage: Bacteria > Desulfobacterota > Desulfuromonadia > Geobacterales > Pseudopelobacteraceae > JACRCG01. The sequence continues at coordinate 85,651 of CAINRC010000001.1, forward strand.
GTAAAGCACTCGGCGCAGCCATCACCATCACCCGTTTCACCAAGTATGCACTTGGCGAGGGACTGGAAAAGAAGGAATGCGACTTTGCCGCCGAGGTGGCGGCAGCAGCCGGCCTCTAACCCATTCAGCGAAGCCGGCCCGAAAAGGCCGGCTTTTTTTTCATCTCCATTTTGTAAACCACATATATGTATTGCTCTAAAGGTCCAACACCAACACCATCTGGAGGCACGACATGAGCAGAACATCCTACACCCGGGTACTTTTGAAGCTTTCGGGAGAATCGCTGGCCGGTGATCAGGGGTATGGCATTGACCCGCAGACGCTGCGCACTATTGCCAGTGAGATCAAGGACGTTGTCGACAACGGAGTGCAGCTGGCGCTGGTGATCGGCGGCGGCAACATCTTCCGTGGTCTGGCGGCATCCTCCAAAGGGATGGAACGCTCCAGCGCTGACTACATGGGGATGCTGGCCACGGTCATCAACTCTCTGGCCATGCAGGATGCCCTTGAAAAACAAGGGGTTTCGACCCGTGTTCAGACCGCCATTGCCATGCAGGAAGTGGCTGAACCGTATATCCGCCGCCGTGCCATGCGTCACCTGGAAAAAGGGCGGGTGGTTATTTTCGGCGCCGGAACCGGTAACCCCTACTTCACCACCGATACCGCCGCCAGCCTGCGGGCCATGGAAATTAACGCTCAGGTTATCCTCAAGGGGACCAAGGTTGACGGTATCTACACCGCCGATCCCAAGAAAGATCCCGATGCGGTCAAAATTTCGAAGCTTTCCTACATTGACGTTCTGAAAAAAGGGTTGCAGGTTATGGATGCCACTGCTATATCGCTCTGCATGGATAACAACCTCCCCATCATTGTTTTTGACCTGACCACAACGGGTAACATCAGGAAAGTAATCTTCGGAGAAGAGATCGGCACCATCGTACAAGGAGAAGGAGAATAGCCATGCCAAAAAACGTGCTTGATGACATGAAGATCCATATGGATAAAACTCTGGGAGTTCTGAAAAACGAATTCCAGAAAATTCGTACCGGACGGGCCACCACCGGCATTCTGGACAACATAACCGTAGATTATTACGGCAGCACCGCCCCCCTGTCCCAGGTGGCTACCCTTGCGATCCCCGAAGCACGTACCATTACCATCACCCCCTGGGAATCGAAGACCATTCCGATCATTGAAAAAGCGATCATGAATGCCAACATCGGCCTGACCCCCTCAAATGACGGCAAGGCGATCCGCCTGAATCTCCCCCCCCTGACCGAAGAGCGCCGTAAGGAGATCGTCAAAGGGCTGAAAAAGAAGGCAGAAGAAGATAAGATCGCCATCAGAAACATCCGTCGTGACGCCATCGACAAATTGAAGAAACTCGAGAAAGACAAGGCCATTACGGAAGATGAACTGAAAAAATATGAAAAGGATGTTCAGGATGTCACCAAGAGTTTTGAACTGAAAATGGATGAAACCGTAGCCCATAAAGAAAAAGAGGTTCTTGAAGTCTGATGATACCGCTTGATCCGAACAGGCTTCCGGCCCACCTGGCAATTATCATGGACGGCAACGGCCGCTGGGCCCAGGAGCGCATGCTCAAGCGCATCATCGGGCATCAGCGCGGCGCCGAAACCGTTAAAATGATCGTTGAACAGGCCTCTCTCCTCGGCATCAAATACCTGACCCTGTTTGCCTTCTCCTCTGAAAACTGGTCCCGTCCGCAGTTGGAAGTCCGGGCTCTGATGACCCTGCTGAAAAAGTATATCCAGCGGGAAACCGCGCACATGATGCGCAAGAATATCCGCTACAATGTCATCGGCAATCGCAGCGACCTGCCGGACGATATTAACGAAACCCTGGAAGACGCCATGCGCAAGACCGCCGCAAACACCGGTATGGTCCTGACACTGGCCCTTTCCTACGGTGCCCGGCAGGAATTAACCCGTGCCGCAGCACGGCTGGCAGCAGAAGCGGTTGCCGGCAGGCTGTCGCCGGAGGACATTACCACCGAATTGTTTGAAAGCTATCTGGATACCGGCGGCCTGCCCGATCCGGACTTCCTGATCCGTACCAGCGGCGAGATGCGTATCAGCAACTTCCTCCTCTGGCAACTTGCCTACACCGAGCTGTATTTCACCGACACCAACTGGCCTGACTTCACCATAAACGAGCTTAACAAGGCGCTGGCCGACTACCAGTCACGGGAGCGGCGTTTCGGCAAAACCAGCGACCAGCTAACTCAAAGGGGCGACCTATCAAACGACTGATCACCGCGATCATTCTGCTGCCGATTGTCATTCTGATCATCCTGAAGGGGGGAATACTCCCCTTTGTCTGTCTGATGGCCCTGATTTCAGTCATCGGCACCTCTGAATTCTACCGCATGGCCCTGCCGGAGCGGAAGCTGGAACTCTGGCTGGCCGCCTTTGCCGGCACGGCACTGATTTTTGTGCCGCTACTGCGCAACGACGCCCTCATTGTCCCGACCATCGGCCTTCTTTTTGTCGGTTTTTCACTGTTGTTCCTGTTCCGGCTCCGCTCAATCGACAGCGCCGCCCGGGAAGCCGCGTTTGCTCTTCTGGCATTTATCTACATCCCGTTCCTCCTGATGCACCTCGTCCTGCTCCGCCTGACCCCCTACGGTGTTCAGTGGCTGTTTGTCACCATGCTCATCGTCATGACCAACGACTCTGCCGCCTATTACACCGGCTGTGCCTTCGGCAAACACCGCCTCTACCCGCTGGTCAGCCCTAAAAAAAGTATTGAAGGGGCGATTGGCGGCCTGTTCGGCAGCCTTGCGGGCACCCTGCTGGCAAAGTTCACCTTTTTTCCCCAGTTGAGTTTTACGGATGCCGTGGCAACCGCTCTCGTCGTCGGCGTGGTCGGTCAGGCCGGTGACCTGTTTGAATCGCTGCTGAAGCGCAGCTTCGGCGTCAAGGATTCAGGCACCATCATTCCGGGGCACGGCGGTGTGCTTGATCGCCTGGACAGTATCCTGTTTGCCGCTCCGATCACCTATTACTACGTTCTCTTTTTCTTCAGAGGCTGACCTATGAAAAATATCACCATACTCGGTTCCACCGGCTCTATCGGCGTCAGTACGCTTGACATTATCAGTGCTCACCCGGACCGGTTCCGCATCACCGCCTTGACCGCAGGGAAGAATCTTGCGCTGTTCGCCCGGCAGATCAAACAATTTGCACCGCGAATTGCGGTTGTCGCTTCAGTTGAAGATGTGCCGCGCCTGAAGGAGATGTGCAGCGGGCTGAATGTTTCGATTCTTGGCGGGGTGGAAGGGCTGATCGCCGCCGCAACCGCTGACGAGACAGAGATTGTGGTTGCCGCAATTGTCGGTGCTGCCGGTCTGGTGCCGACGGCCGCCGCTATCCGGGCCGGCAAGGACATCGCTCTGGCAAACAAGGAGATTTTGGTTACTGCCGGACACCTGTTCATGGATCTGGTCGCAGAATTCGGCGTCAGGCTTTTTCCGGTGGACAGCGAGCATAGCGCCATCTTTCAATCCATCGAGGGGCATCGGAATGAAGATATCCAGAAGATAATTCTGACGGCATCGGGCGGCCCGTTCCTCAACAGGCCGGCGGCAGAACTGTCACAGGTAACCGTAGCTGACGCCCTGAACCACCCCAACTGGAGCATGGGTAAAAAGATCACCATCGACTCGGCCACCATGATGAACAAGGGGCTGGAGGTCATCGAAGCGCGCTGGCTGTTCAACACCCCGGTGGAAAAAATTCAGGTCAATATTCACCCCCAGAGCATTATTCACTCCATGGTGGAATATATTGACGGCTGCGTCATCGCTCAGCTCGGCACACCAGACATGAAGGCACCCATAGCCTACGCACTGGCTTACCCGGAGCGGATCACCACCGGCATCAAACCGCTTGATCTCACCGCATTTTCCGGACTGACGTTTTTCAACCCTGACCACGACAAATTTCCCTGCCTGCAGCTCGCTTATCGCGCCATCACCTCCGGAGAAAGTATGCCGGCGGTCATGAATGCTGCCAATGAAATCGCCGTGGAAGAGTTTCTGGCAGGACACCTCCGCTTCACCCAGATTGCCGAAACCATCGAACGCACCATGGATGTTCACTCTGCACATACTCTGTGCTCTATTGAAGAAGTACTAAAGGCTGACCAGTGGGGCCGGGAGACCGCCCGCGAAATCTGCCGGGGATTCGGGAACTGATATGACTGTTGTGTATGCAATTATAGTGTTGGGAATTTTGATCTTCGTGCACGAATTGGGGCACTTTCTGCTGGCCAAGATGATGGGAGTCAGCGTCGAAAAGTTTTCCCTTGGCTTCGGCCCCAAACTATTCGGCAAAACCATCGGTGAGACCGAATATCTGCTTTCCGCCTTTCCGCTTGGCGGCTACGTAAAGATGTTCGGCGAGGGCGGTTTCATCGAGGGGGGTGAATCACACCATCCTGAAACAGAAACAGCCGACGCAACTGAAACGGTCGCACCTGTGCCGCACGTACTTTCTGCCGAGGACAAGGCCCGCTCCTTCGCCCATAAACCGGTACTGGCCCGGATTGCTATTGTCATAGCCGGACCGATGTTCAACCTGATCTTCGCCTGGCTCATTTTTATCGTCATCTGCATGATGGGTGTACCGACCGTAACGACAAAAATCGGTGACGCCCTTACAGACAAACCTGCAGCGCGTGCCGGTATGTTGAAGGGTGACGTTATTACCGCCATCAACAACAAGCCGATCAGCCGCTGGGATCAGATCGCCTCAGGTGTTACCGCCAGTAAAGGGCAGCCGCTCACCCTGACGGTTATGCGCGACTCGCAGACCATTCCCTTTACCATCACCCCTGAACCCCGTGTTTCCAAGAACCTGTTCGGTGAAAAGGTCAACGGTTATGCCATCGGCGTCGCTTCGGCGGGTGAAGTGGTGACCGAGCGTTTCGGTCCCATTCAGGCGATTGCAAAGGGAACCGATCAGACCTGGAAAGTTATTGACCTTACCTTTACCTCGCTGATTAAAATGGCGCAGCGCATCGTGCCCATGGACAGCGTCGGCGGTCCGATCATGATCGCCAAGATGGCCGGTGAGCAGGCCTCCGCAGGTGGCGCCAGCTTCCTGGCTTTTATGGCGCTGCTCTCCATCAATCTTGGTGTGCTCAACCTGCTGCCGGTACCGGTACTTGATGGCGGACACCTGCTGTTCTATTTTATCGAGCTGATCTTCCGTCGGCCGGTGCCGCAGAAAGTTCGCGAATATGCCCAGCAGATCGGCATGGTGCTCCTGCTCGGCCTGATGCTGCTGGCCTTCTACAACGACATCATCCGCTATTTCGTCAATCGCCAGGGGTAATTCGATCCCGGCAACACTCCTGCTATCCCTGACTCTGGAGGGGGCTCCTCATGACCGCACACGCAGAACAGAACACCATAAAGCCCAATGACACCCGGTATCTTTTTGTCCTTCCGTTTTCCACAGATCCGATCCTTGCCCGGCGTTTCCTGGCCCGGGACAGCGAAATAGTCGGCAATATCCGCTTCGGCAAAATCCTCGAAACCCTCGATAAAGTGGCAGAAAATACGGCACTGGCCTATGTGCACCGTTTTTATCCCGATGCGCGGGTAGTTACGGCCGCCGTTGACAGCATCGTCCTGAGGAATCCGGCGGATACCCGGCACGATCTGGTTTTTTCCGCACAGATCAACCACGTGGGCAAATCGTCTATGGAAGTCGGCATCCGTATTGAGTGCCTGGGAGCCGGTTCCAGTCATCTGGCGAGCTGTTACTTCACCATGGTGGCCCGTTCGACCGACTGCGGTGAAGCAAAAAGCCTCACCCTCCCCCCCCTGCAGTATCAGGAGGAGATCGACAGGAGGCGCTACCAGAAAGCGGAACTGCGGCGGCAGGCATATCGGGACGGGCTGGCCAAGGCGGAGGAAATGCCGTCGCTGGACGAATACCTGTTTCTCAAGAAATTGCACAAAGACCAGGAAAAAACCGGTTTTGACGGCGTGCGCGCCGGGGAGCTGGTGCTTGAATCCACCTGCCGGGCCTATCCTGAGCAGGAAAATGTGCCAACCACAATTTTCGGCGGTTATCTGATCAGAAAAGCGTATGAACTCGCCGCGCTGGCAGCGGAGATGGTGGCACCGGACAGAGCGGTACCCTGCCAGGTAAACCGCATCAACTTCAACCAGCCGGTGCTGCTGGGTGACCAGCTGAAATTCATTGCCAGAGTCGTCTACACCGGGAAAACCACCATCGCTGTGCAGACCGATATTGAACGTTTCAGCCGTTCTGACAGCAATAAATCCCTTTCCAACTCTTGTCTGTTCACGTTCCGCAACGTCGGCAGCGACATGGCTCCCCGGCCGGTACCGTTCATCTATCCGGTAACCTATGCTGAAGATGCGCGCCTGCTGAATGCCTACCGCCAACGGGTAGACTGAACCTGAAACCACCTGAGCAGACCCGGAGCACGCAACTCATGAACATCCTCGCCATAGACACCTCCACTTCCCAGGCAAGTATTGCGGTAGCCATAAACGGGCAGATTGCCGCCGAATCACTGATCAACACCGACCGCACCCTTTCCGCCCGGCTTGTTCCGGAGATTGAGCGCCTGCTGGAGACGGCATCTCTGACCTTTGCCGATATGGATCTTTTTGCCTCATCAGTCGGCCCCGGTTCCTTCACCGGTATTCGTGGCGGCGTTGCCACAATTCAGGGGCTGGCGCTGGCCATGGGCAAACCATGTGCCGGGTTTTCCTCGCTGGCCATGCTGGCCATGAACTATGCCTCCTCAACGAATCTGATCTGCCCCCTGCTTGATGCCCGAAAAAGCGAAGTGTATGCGGCGCTGTATGACTGTTCGTCCCCCCTCCCCTCACCTCGTATGGTCGATTCCGTTCTGCCGCCGGCACTGTTTCTCGACCGGTTGGCCGCACTGACCGGAGAGCCGGTGGTTTTCCTCGGGGACGGCGCTCTGCGCTACCATGATCAGATCGCCGAACGGCTGGGAGATCAGGCGATCTTCGCGCCACCTTCTCATCAAGACCCCCATGCCGCCAACGGAGCACTACTGGCGCTGCACGCCGCCCGGAACGGTGGCCTGCTGGAACCGTCGCAATTGCTGCCGGTCTACCTGCGGGCACCGGATGCCGTGAAAATGAAGGGGTTCGACAGCCCCGCACCTTGAGCCGGATACCCCATGAATAGCGCCACCGGATCGCTGACAACCTTTCTCTCCGCCCGTGCGGCAGCAACGCTGGCCTACCAGATGGCGAGCGTCGCCATCGGCTGGCAGATGTACGACCTGACCGGCAGCCCGTTCGCCCTCGGCCTGGTCGGCCTGGTGCAGTTTGTTCCCTCCCTGGTTCTGGCCCTGTATGTCGGCCACGCCGCCGACCGCTACGACCGGCGCACCATCGTCGCACTGTCCCAGGGTGTTGAAGGGGTCGCACTGCTTTCACTCGCTATTTTGCCACTCCTGCACCGTATCGACAGAAACTCCATCCTTCTCATAGTTTTCCTGCTCGGCATCGCCCGCGCCTTCGAGTACACAACCTTCCAAACCCTGCTCCCGGCACTGGTTCCGCAGGAGATTCTGCCCGCAGCAATCGCCAGAAACGCCTCCGTACGCCAGGCCGCTGTAATTGTCGGGCCGGTACTGGGCGGCTTTCTCTACATGGCAGGCCCGGGGGTGGTATATGCCGTGGGTGGCTGCCTCTTTTTCCTGTCGGCAGGGCTCATAGCCCGGCTCCGTATGCAGCAGAGGGTTTTGACGGCACGGGAACCGGCCACTCTCTCATCGTTATGTGCCGGGATCGCCTATATCCGCCGCCAGCCTGTTCTGCTGGGCGCAATCTCACTGGATCTGTTTGCCGTTCTCCTTGGCGGCGCCACCGCGCTGCTGCCGATCTTTGCCCGGGATATCCTCATGGTCGGCCCCTGGGGGCTCGGTATTCTGAGGGCGGCACCTGCGGTCGGCGCACTGACGGCATCACTGTATCTGACCCGCAATCCACTGCAGCGGCGGGTCGGCAAAATCATGTTCGCCGCAGTCGCCGGTTTTGGTGCGGCTACGGTTGTTTTTGCCCTTTCCACATCAATCGCCCTGTCATGCCTGGCTCTGGCGGTACTTGGCTGGACCGATATGATCAGTGTCGTGATCCGCGCGTCGCTCGTTCAGCTGGAAACTCCTGACGAGATGCGCGGCCGGGTCAGCGCCGTCAATGCAGTATTTATCGGCACATCCAACGAATTCGGCGAATTTGAATCCGGCCTCACGGCAGCCTGGTTCGGCGTAGTTCCGGCCGCCCTGCTGGGGGGTATCGGCACCCTGGCCGTTGCCGCCCTCTGGATATACCTCTTTCCCCAGTTGCTGCACCGGGAGCGGCTGCACACCGGGTGAGCCCCTTTCACCTGTTTGCTGAATCAATCATCCCTGCTATACTTCCATAAAACCATCCACTGGAGGGTGCACCATGAATATTCATGAGTATCAGGCCAAGGAGATTCTCAGCAGTTACGGTATTCCGATCCCCCGGGGGCTGGTGGCGCTGACTTCGGATCAGGTTGAGCGGGCCGCCAAGATGATGGGGGGGCGCTGCGTCGTCAAAGCCCAGATTTATGCCGGTGGGCGGGGCAAAGCGGGTGGCGTCAGGCTGATCCACCATCCGGAGGAGGCCCAGGAATATGCCAAGGAACTGTTCGGCCGCTCGCTGGTTACCCGGCAGACCGGACCGCAGGGGCTTAAGGTGCGGCGCATTCTGGTGGAAGAAGCGGTTGAGATTGCCCGCGAGTTTTACCTTTCCATTACCCTTGACCGGGAAAGCTCCCGCTACATCCTGATCGCCTCTGCCGAAGGGGGTATGGATATTGAAGAGGTTGCTGCCAAGAGCCCGGAAAAGATCCTGACGCTCACGGTTGACCCGTTCACCGGGCTGCGCCCCTATCAGGCGCGCAAGATCGCCCTGGCTCTGGGGCTGACCGGAACAATCTGCGAGGACTGCGTTGAACTGATCCTCAATTTGTATAAAGTCTGCCAGGAAAAAGACTGCACCCTGATCGAAATAAACCCGCTGGTAGTGACCAAAGCCGGCTGGCTCATGGCCATGGACGCCAAAATCACCTTCGACGAGAATGCCGTATTCCGCCACCGGGAATACCCGGACATGGTTGACTACTCCCAGCTCGACCCGCTGGAAATCAACGCCGCAAAATATGACCTGGCCTACATCAAACTGGCCGGCACCATCGGCTGCCTGGTGAACGGCGCCGGACTGGCCATGGCAACGCTGGATGTGCTGAAGGAGAGCGGCGGCGAACCGGCCAACTTTCTGGATGTGGGAGGCGGGGCAACCCGTGAGAAGGTGGCCGAAGCGTTCCGGATTATCCTGCAGGACAGCGATGTGAAGGGGATCTTCGTCAATATTTTCGGCGGTATCATGCGCTGCGACGTTATTGCCCAGGGGATCATCGAGGCGGCCGGTGCGGTCGGCTGCACTCTCCCCATTGTGGTGCGTATGGACGGCAGTCAGGTGGAGGAAGGAAAACGGCTGCTGCTTCAGTCCGGCCTGAACATACAGGTCGGCACGTCGCTGGGTGATGGCGCTGCCAAAATAGTGCAGATGCTCGCACAGGGGGGACGGTAACCATGTCAATACTTGTGGATAAGAATTCGAGGGTTGTCGTGCAGGGAATTACCGGCCGGAGCGGTCTGTTCCACGCCTTGCAGTGCCGCGAGTACGGCACCGGCGTCGTGGCTGGAGTCACCCCCGGCAAGGGTGGTATTCATATCGAAGGGATTCCGGTGTTCAACACCGTTGCCGAGGCGGTCAAATACACGGAGGCCAATGTTTCCATGATCTTCGTCCCGCCGCCCGGTGCAGCCGACGCCATCATGGAAGCGATCGACACCGGCATCGCACTGGCGGTCTGCATCACCGAAGGAATTCCGATTCGTGACATGGTCCCGGTCAAGGCGGTTCTGCAGGGGAGCACAACCCGTCTGATCGGCCCCAACTGCCCCGGCATCATCACTCCCGGAGCGTGCAAGGTCGGCATCATGCCGGGGCATATCCATATGCCGGGAAAGATCGGGGTCATCTCCCGCAGCGGCACCCTGACCTATGAAGCGGTCAAGCAGTTGACCGACGCCGGGCTTGGTCAATCAACCTGTATCGGCATCGGCGGCGATCCGATCATCGGCATGAATTTTATTGATGTGTTGACCCTCTTCAACCAGGACCCGGATACGGAAGCGGTGTTCATGATCGGCGAAATAGGCGGCGGTGCCGAAGAAGCTGCGGCAGAATGGATCAGAGCAAACATGAAAAAGCCGGTAGCCGCCTTTATCGCCGGTGTCACCGCCCCCCCCGGCAAACGGATGGGGCACGCCGGAGCGATCATCACCGGCGGCAAGGGAAAGGCGGCAGACAAAATCCGCACCTTGCAGGAATGCGGCGTGGTGGTGTCAACCAGCCCGACCCGCATGGGAGAGGCCATGCAGGAAGCACTGGGTAAGGCGCAGCTGTAGCAGACATTTGACGATGCCCGACTAACAGGCAGCCGATGTTTAGTATGGACACGCTGCCATATCTGGAATCATTTCTATAGAAATAATTCCCGAACTCCCTCCGGGGACAGACAGCCCCCCCCCCGCGTCCCACGGATTTACCTCATAATTACAGACAGTTAACCCCACATCTCCTTCACCTGCTATTGGCACACCTTTCGCTAAACTCACTCACATTTACAAGAATGCTGAAAAGCAGAAAATGGATGAGCTGCGCCATGCCGTCTCTCCTTTTGAAAATTATGCGAATTTGTGAGTGGCACCAAATAGATCCCTGTGATATTCGATCCCACTCCTCCGGGCAGAGGTAACCGATAGATGCCTCTTACGGGTAATATAACGACGTACACAAGGACGGTCGCATGAAGAGATTATTTTCCGTATTGTTTGCAAAACCGCAAGAGGACTGTGCTGCTTACACCCCATCAAGCAACGGGACTCCGATTGATCAGGTTCCAATGTATGGAGGAGTGAATAGAGCGGAGATACCTGACCTTAAGTATGCGGACGAAAAATTGATTGCTGAAACTACTGAACATTATGGGTCACGTGAAAAAGCCGCCGTCGCGTTTATTGGAAATGGCTTCGCTTGCTGCCAGCGTTACGATCACGCAAATGCCATGCGCAGGTTCAACCAGGCCTGGCTGCTGGACCCCACAAATGCACAGGTTTATGCCGGGTTTAGTTCAGTTCTGCAAAATCGGGGAAAGAACTGTAAGGCGCTAAAAATGCTTGAAGAATCACTAGAATATTATCCTCGAGCCTCTATCGGAATTGACAATAAATTCTAAGCGCGCACAGACCCACCCCTTTCCTTGACACTGTCTCCCAGTGTGAGGCATAATTTCAGCCTCATTAACAGCCTGGAGGCTGCCCCCATGAACATCCGACGTACCGCCATCTGCAACATCCTGCTGCTGCTGTTCAGTTCGGTATTGCCGGCAACTGCTGCACTACACCCCCTGAGCACACTGCAGCACAACACCGCCACCAAGGTAAGCGATCTCGACATCACCATCTCCGTCGGTTGGAATCCTGGCGACGTGGTGACCGCGTCTACCGCACCGCGCGGGCTGACCACGGCCGAAATGGAGGCGGAAGTGAGAAAATACGCCGCCTCGCTGTATGGAATGACCAACGGCCTGCACCGGTTGCGCAATGTGTTTATCTACAAGAACAGCAAATCAGTGGCCCGGGCAGATATCAGCTATTCAGGCAGCAACGGACGGGCAACTGGCAGTGTTGCCGGTTGGCAGGTACCTAACCAGCAGATCACCATGTATACCTTCTATCAAAATAAAATGGATGGCTATCAAGGGGCGGTTATGGGTCACGAATCGGGCCATTATATCTACGGCCTGCTGGATGAATACAAAAATGTGGGTGGGCAAACAATTAAAGAATTGACGGATGCTAAAATCCTCTACATGCCTTCCTCCGAAGACGATGAAGCCCAGAACTCCATAATGAGCAACCATATAACGTATCCAAACTGGTTCTCCACGGCCGAGGGCTACACCGGCCCTGACACGTTAAAGAAAACCGCTCAATACCGCATCTACGGTAAATCAATCTGGGACACCCTTACGTCTGACCCGCTAAAAGACCCTAAGGACAAGGATATATGGTGGGAGCGTCAGTGGTTCGATGCCTTTAACGGAATCGACCCGGTGACAAAGAATACGAATCTTAAAGCTACGCAGGATACGGCACTTGCCGGGTATGACGGTGCTCTGAAGATTGTCTGGGCGGATGAACCGGTTCTGAACCTGGTGCTGCTGGATAGCAATATGCCTGCCGCTCTCTGGCGCGAAGCGCAGGAAGGTGCCGGCACACTGGCGGCTCATATCCCCCTGAATACTTATCTGCAGGTACTGAGCGGCAGCAGCATCGGCGTGGCACGCACGAAACTGGCCGACGAAAACAGCAGAAAAGCTCTGGTGACACAAGCCGTCAAGGTCACACAAAGCGGAGCGGTCACCCTGACAGCGTCCCTTGAAGCGGCCATTGCGCAGATAAAAGCTTATCGGGCAGCCATAACATCCCCCCAGTACTCCGTGATCCACCTCCTGACCGCCGCAAATCAGCAGCTCCCCGCAGCGATTCTGAACTCGCTTCGCGCTAACAACGTGATACTGAAGGTCATCTACCGGGAGGCTATCGGGGTAGCGAAGTCTGCGGCAAAACGTTCTGTACCCAAGGCTGTCGCGGCATCTGCCGCATCGCTTCCCGATACCGAACAGGTTTACCTCAGCCAGATTTGCCGCAGCACGAGCGGCAGCTTCACCACGGTGCTCTCCGGAGCACAGATGGAAAATGAGGCTGCCAAAGCGGCATCAGAAGGGAATGGCACTGAGGTTGCTATAGTGGCGAGCTCGGCAAAATCAACGCTCGGTACGGACGAAAAACTGGAGCTGAAATTCAAGTTAGGGTACGAAGACACTGCTCCGGAAATAACCCTGGCAAGCGCCGAGCAGGATTTCGTAAATCTCGTTCCAACCCTCACAGCCCCCGACAAGACTGTGATTACCGCTGCCTCGCGCGTGGCCGGCATCACCTTCACTAAAGATGAAGAAAACAGCTCATGGAAATTTACCATAGATCCAATAGCATACAGTGATGTGAAGGGGCTCTGGACCGCCACCCTGACCGCCACAGCCCCGGTGAATAACGGTGTGGATATTATGGCTGTGACCACCTCACTCCTTCTGATGCAGATAGACGTGAACCAGCTTCGGGAAAGGGGCAACCTGCTGGAGGTAACCCTGAAGAAAGATCGTCCCATACTGCTGGCGGCGGTGCGGGTGGATATCTATGATGAAAGCGAAAAGCTGATCCGAAGCGGCGTGCTGCTGTCTGACGACGGCACTAATGGCGACCGGCGCCCCAATGACGGTATCTATACGGTGGCCCTCAATGACCTGCAACCGGGCGAATATTTATTCAAGGTGACTGCCGACGACAATGGGGGCAAAGCGATCCTCTCCGACAGCGGCACCTTCTTCAGTGCCGGCAAAGCTGCGACACCCGATCAGCTCACCGGCGACTTTCAACGCAGCGGTGGAGCAACCTTTGCCGTGGCTGCGTCACCCTCCTCCGGCGGTGGCGGTGGTGGCTGCGCCATAGGCAGTGGCGGCTCTCGCGACCTGCTGCTGCTATTGATGTGTATTTTCCCGCTGCTGTATGTTGCCGTGCCACGGCGTAGAGGCGGAAACCGGTAATTCGCTGCGTGAGGCTCATAACTCCCCCCCCCCTCTTATCTTAAGAGGGGGAGCTTAAAGGCAAAGGCATTTTGACGCGGCCTGTAAAATCCCCCCACCCCTCCATCCCTTTCCTTGACACTGTCTCCCGGCATGAGGCATAATTCCGACCCTATTGACCCGCCTGGAGGCAGCACCCCATGGAAACACCGGACCACACAGAAGGCAGCACCACTTCCCCCTTTGTTCACCTTCATCTCCACTCCCAATATTCGCTTCTGGACGGTGCCATCCGCTTTGACGACCTGATCGCCAAGGCCAAGGAACACAACGCGCCGGCCATAGCTGTCACCGACCACGGCAACATGTTCGGGGCGGCGGAATTCTATCTCAAATGCAAAAAAGCGGGCGTCAAGCCGATCATCGGCTGCGAGCTGTACCTGGCCCCTGAATCGCGTTTTTCCCGTGATGCCAAAGGTATTTCTGACGCGGCGTATCATCTGATCCTGCTCTGTGAAAATATGCAGGGGTACAAAAACCTGTCCTATCTGACATCAGCCGGCTACAAGGAGGGGTTCTACTACCGCCCCCGCATCGACCGCGAACTCCTTGCGGGGCGCTCGGAAGGGTTGATCGCCCTGTCGGCCTGCCTCAAAGGGGAAGTGGCAATGCAGTGCGGACGCGGCAGGATGGAGGATGCCGTCGCCACCGCCCGCTGGTACAGCGAACTGTTTCCCGACCGCTACTACATCGAACTGCAGGAAAACACCCTCCCGGAGCAGGAGGTCGTCAACAAGCGCCTGATGGAGGTGGCCGCCGAACTGAAACTCCCGCTGGTGGCCACCAACGACTGCCATTATCTCAACCGGGGTGATGCCCGCGCCCACGAAGTGCTGCTCTGTATCCAGACCGGCAAAACCATGGACGACCCGACCCACATGAAGTTTTCGGTGGACGAATTCTACATCAAGTCGCCGGAAGAAATGGCCCGCGCCTTTTCCTACGCCCCGGAGGCGGTCAGCAACACGCTGGTCATCGCCGACCGATGTAATCTTGACCTGGCGGTGGATGGCAAAACCTATCACTTCCCGCACTTCGACCCGCCCGCAGGGCAGAACCACGACGATATGCTGCGGGATCTGGCGACGGAAGGGTTGAAGGAACGGATGGTAACCATCCTCGCCAAGTATCCGGATATGTCCCTGGAACAGCAGCAGAGCTACTTTGACCGTTTGACCACAGAGCTGGAATGCATCCGCGACATGAAGTTTCCCGCCTATTTCCTCATCGTTTCCGACTTTATCCGCTGGGCCAAGGATCGGGGCATTCCGGTCGGCCCCGGCAGGGGCTCGGCGGCCGGCTCACTGGTGGCCTATTCCATCAAAATCACTGATCTCGATCCGCTTCCCTATAACCTGCTGTTCGAGCGGTTCCTCAACCCGGAACGTATCTCCATGCCTGATATTGACGTCGATTTCTGCCAGGATCGCCGGGGAGAGGTGATCCAGTACATGATTGACAAATACGGCCGTGACCGTGTCTGCCAGATCATCACCTTCGGAACCATGGGTGCCAAAGCGGTGGTGCGTGACGTCGGACGGGCGCTGAACATGACCTATGGCGATGTGGACCGGATTGCCAAACTGGTGCCGGATGACCTGAAGATGACGCTGGCAAAAGCGCTCCAGCAGGAGCCGCAGCTGAAGGAAATGTCCGCCGCAGACCCCCAGGTCAAGGATCTGCTTGACACCGCTCTCTGCCTGGAGGGACTCACCCGCCACGCCTCGACCCACGCGGCCGCCGTCGTGGTCGCGCCGGAACCGCTGGAAGAATTTCTGCCGCTGTACAAGGATCAGAAAACCGGGGCGATCAATACCCAGTACTCCATGAAATATGTTGAGCTGGTCGGTCTGGTCAAGTTCGACTTCCTCGGGCTCAAGAACCTGACCGTGATCGAGAATGCCGTTAAACTGGTGCGGGTGGGGAAAGATCCGCTGTTCGACATCACCACGCTGCGTGACGACGATCAGGCCAGTTATGATCTGATTACCGCCGGCAACACCACCGGAGTGTTTCAGCTTGAATCCAGCGGTATGAAGGAGATGCTGGTAAAACTCAAACCCTCCTGTTTTGAGGATGTTATCGCCGCCTGCGCCCTGTATCGTCCCGGCCCGCTCGGTTCCGGCATGGTGGATGACTTCATCGACCGCAAGCATGGTCGCAAAGAGGTGGTGTACGATCTGCCGCAGTTGGAGCCGATTCTGAAGGACACCTACGGGGTCATTGTCTATCAGGAACAGGTCATGCAGATTTCCCGCTCACTGGCCGGCTATTCCCTGGGTCAGGCCGACCTGCTGCGCCGCGCCATGGGGAAGAAAGACGATAAGGAGATGACCCGGCAGAAGCAGCTTTTTCTGGATGGCGCAAAAGCAAACAGTCTTGACCCGAAGAAAGCTGAAGCGATCTTCGACCTGATGCACAAATTTGCCGAATACGGCTTCAACAAATCCCACTCCGCCGCCTATGCCCTGATCGCCTATCAGACCGCCTACCTGAAAGCCCACTATCCGGTTGAGTTTATGGCAGCGCTACTGACCTGCGACATGGACAGCACCGACAAAGTGGTCAAGAATATCAGCGATTGCCGTGAGCAGGGGATTGACGTGCTGCCCCCGGACATCAACACCTCCGGGCTTTCTTTTACGGTGGTCGGCACATCCATGCGCTTCGGCATGGGGGCGGTAAAAAATGTCGGTGCCGGCGCTATCGAAGCGATCCTGGAATCACGCAAGGATGGCCCGTTCAAAAGCCTGTACGATTTCTGCGAGCGGGTTGACCTCCGCAGGGTGAACAAGCGGGTGGTTGAATCGCTCATCAAGTGCGGCGCCTTCGATTCCACCGGAGCGACCCGTTCCTCCCAGATGGAGGGACTGGAGACGGCCTCCGCATACGGCCAGAAGCTTCAGGAGGAAAAGGCCAGCGCCCAGGTTTCACTGTTCGGGGCCGAGGAGGTATCACGGGGAAACAGTACCGGCGGCATGAAACTGCCCGATACCCCCGAGTGGCACGACAAGGAAAAGCTGGCCTATGAAAAGGAGGCGCTCGGCTTTCTCATCACCGGGCACCCGCTGGACCGCTATATCGACGACATCAAGCGTCTTGCCAACACCGACATTGCCAGCATGGTGGAGATGGCCGACGGCAGTGAAGTGCGCATCTGCGGCATTGTTTCCGCCCTGAAGGAAATCACGACGAAAAAGGGTGACCGCATGGGCTTCGTTACCATTGAAGACCTGACCGGTTCGGTGGAAGTCACCGTTTTTTCAGATATTTACGCGATATCCTCCCCACTGCTGAAAACCGATGAACCTCTGCTGGTGGTCGGCAAGCTGGAAAAAGGGGAAAAAGGGTGCAAGGTTCTGATCATGAAGGGCGGTGAGGAAAACAACGGAAAACGTTTCCAGCGTGACCGCGGCCCGGCGGGCGACATCAAGCTGTTGGCCGAAGCCCGGGCCCAGACAACCAAGCGGGTCACCTTCGTGCTCCGTGTCGATGAAACCCCACCGGAGCAGATGCCGCTGCTGAAGGAAGTCATCATGCGGCACCCGGGGAATGTGCCGGCCACCATCCAGTTTCTGATACCGCAGCGGAGCCGTTCTTATATGCCGCTGGCAAGCGAAATGAACGTGGCGGCCAGCGATGAATTAAGGCTGGAAGTGGAGCGGCTGTTAGGGTATAATGCCGCCACTTTTGAGTAAACTGCGTCAAAAGCATTCAAACGAAGAGGTATCTATAATGGCGAATCCGTTTTATCTTGAATTTGAAAAACCGATAGTTGAGCTGGAAAAGAAGATTGAGGAGCTGAATGCTCTTGCCGGCGACGGTCTGGACATCGGTGCCGACGTCTCCGCCCTTGAAGGGCGTGTGGAGGAGATGCGGGCCGATATCTTTGCCAACCTTTCCCGCTGGCAGACCGCCCAGGTGGCCCGCCACATCAACCGTCCCTTTACCCAGGACTACATCAACCTCATGCTCACCGAATTTATCGAACTCCATGGCGACCGCAACTTTGGCGATGACCATGCCATCATAGGCGGCCTGGCCCGTTTCAACGGTCAGCCGGTAATGGCGATCGGCCACCAGAAGGGGCGCGACACCAAGGAGAAAGTCTTCCGCAACTTCGGCATGCCGAATCCGGAAGGATACCGCAAGGCGCTGCGCCTGATGCAGATGGCCGAGCAGTTCAAACTGCCGGTGATCACCTTTGTCGACACCCCCGGCGCCTACCCCGGCATCGGTGCTGAAGAGCGGGGCCAGGCTGAGGCCATTGCCCGCAATCTGCGCGAAATGGCAAGCCTGCGTACTCCGGTCATCGTCTGCATCACCGGTGAAGGCGGCTCGGGCGGCGCGTTGGCCATTGCCGTCGGCGACCGCATCCTGATGCTGGAGCATTCTGTGTATGCCGTTATCTCGCCGGAAGGATGCGCCGCCATCCTCTGGTCGGACGGCACGAAAGGCGCCCAGGCGGCGGAAGCTCTGAAACCGACGGCACAGGACATCATCAAGCTTGGTGTCATTGATGAAATCGTCAAGGAGCCGGTCGGTGGAGCCCACCGCGACCATGAAGCCACCGCCGCAAACATGAAGGAGGCGATCACCCGCCATCTGAATGAGTTGAATAAACTTTCCGGCGACGAGCTCGTGGAAGGGCGCTACAAAAAGTTCCGGGCCATGACACGGCTGGCTGAATAGGAATGACACAGAGGGCGGTTTAACCGCCCCTGTTTTTTTATAAGGAACCACAATGCTTGAACGTCTGCAAAAAATCATCTCCGCCGCCGGTGTTACCTCCCGCAGGGCTTCTGAAACACTCATCACCAACGGCCAGGTTGCCGTCAACGGCGTGGTGGTAACCGAACTGGGAAGCAAGGCCGACCCGACCAAAGACACCATTACGGTTGATGGCAAAACCCTGAAAATAGGCACCCAGCGCCTGTATATCCTTCTCAACAAACCGCCCGGATACATCACCGCCCTGAAAGACAGTCAGGACCGCCCGCTGGTCACCCACCTGCTGAAGGACGTGCCGGACCGCGTCTATCCTGTCGGGCGTCTGGATTACAACACCGAAGGGCTGCTGCTGCTGACCAACGATGGCGAATGGGCCAACCGCCTGATGCACCCGCGCCACGAGATTGAGAAAGAGTACCACGTCCGGGTGCGCGGCAAGGTCATCGACCAGCAGTTGAAGCGCATGGCCGACGGGGTTGAGCTGGAAGACGGCAAAACCGCACCGGCGGTCGTGAGTCTGGTGAAGAGCGGCGAGCAGAACGACTGGATCTCGGTGGCAATTCATGAAGGGCGTAATCGCCAGGTGCGCAGGATGTGCGAAGCGGTGAGCCTTTCGGTGGTGCGTCTCAAACGTATCCGCTACGGTGCTCTTGCCCTCGGCACACTCAGAGCCGGGCAGTTCCGCTATCTCACCGATGCCGAAGTGCGCGATCTGGCGGGAGAACCGGAAAAAGTGCCGACTGTCGGTTATCAGAAACAGGAAACACGCCAGAGACCAGGAGGAAAAAGTAGTGGAAGAAGGTAGCAGTAGAAAGTCCGGTTTTATCAAACGGGTCAGCCGTCTTGTAACCGGACGCAAGAAAACAACCGAGCAGGACATCAACGACTTTATTGAAGCATCGGAAGAAGGCGGCCTGGTCAACGAAGAAGAAAGCGAGATGATCCGCTCGATTTTCTCCCTCGGATCAACCATTGTGCGGGAGATCATGGTGCCCCGCACTGAAATGGCCTGTGTCACTGTGGACGCCACGGTGCGGGAACTGCTGGACACCATCATTGACTGTGGACACTCCCGTATCCCGGTGTACGAAGATTCCATTGATAACATCATCGGCCTGCTGTACGCCAAAGATCTTCTCAAGCAGTGGGGCACCGATGAAGCGCGCCTTTCAGTCCGTCACATCATGCGCCCCCCCTATTTCATTCCCGAATCAAAAAACCTTGAGCAGCTGCTGCAGGAGTTCAAGCGCAAGCGGATTCATCTGGCCATTGTCATTGATGAATACGGCGGCACATCCGGCCTGATCACCATTGAGGACCTGCTGGAGCAGATCGTGGGGGATATTCAGGATGAATATGACAGCGAGGAGTCCCTGCTGACAATCAACCCGGACGGCAGCATTACCGCTGACGGACGGCTCCCGGTTGAAGAGCTTGAAGAACATTTCGACATGGAGATAGAGCGCGACAAGTTCGACTCCGTGGGCGGGCTGGCCTTCCACCTGACCGGAAAGATTCCGACCATCGGTGACACCATCGAGGGGGCCGGGCTGATACTGAAAATCCTTGACGCCGATCTCCGGCGGGTAAAAAAAGTTGCCATCAGCCGTATCAGCAGCGTTCCGGCAGAAGATCCGGGGCGTGAGTGAGCACTTTCCTGTCGTTATCAAAGCTCTACCGGCTGTTTGACCGCCGGGGTGCGCTTGCCATCGCCAGCGGTATTCTTATCGCCCTTTCCTTTCCGAGCCCCGGCCTCTCCTTTCTGGCCTGGGTCGCCCTTATTCCCCTGCTGATCGCCCTGGAAGACAGTACTCCGCAGGAAGCCTTCCGCGTCGGCCTGACCTGCGGCGTTACCGCCTACGCCGCCATCCTGTACTGGCTCAATATCGTCTTTACCCAGTACGGCCACCTCCCCTGGGCGGTCAGCATCCCGGCATATCTGCTGCTTGTTTTCTGGCTGGCCCTGTTCTACGCCCTGAGCACCCTCGTTGCCCGGTTGGGGGAGCAGATCGGCATCAAGACCGCCGTCACTCTCCCGATTGCCTGGGTAGCCTTTGACTTTATCCGCTCGTTCCTTTTTTCCGGCTTTGCCTGGGCCATGCTGGGACACTCCCAGTTCCGGACGCTGCCGCTGATCCAGATTGCCGATCTGGCCGGGGTCTACGGCATTACGCTGCTGATCGTCCTGACCAACATTGTCCTGCACCGCGCCCTGCGTGCGGTTTCCGGTGCCGGCGTCCCCTACCCGGTAAAAAGCGCTGTTATACTCCTGCTCCTTCTGATCTCCACCCTTTTCTACGGCTTCAGCCGTTTGAATGTAGCGGAGTCATTAACATCAAAACCGCTGCGGGTGGCGCTGATCCAGGGCAATATTCCCCAGGACGTCAAATGGAGCCCGGCGTTCCGCCAGCGTACGGTGGATACCTATGAACGCCTCAGCCGGGAAGCGGCCAAAGGGGGGGTAGATCTGGTTGTCTGGCCGGAAAGCGCCGTACCGTTCTTTTTCCAGGATGAACCGCTTCAGGCGGAGCGCATCAGAAGTCTGGCGCGGGAACTGAACGCCTGCCTGCTGTTCGGCAGCCCGGCCCACGAACTGCGCAACGGCCGAAGCACCTTCCTGAACAGCGTCTTCATGATTTCGCCCAGCGGCGAGACGGTCGGACGTGCCGACAAGCTGCATCTGGTGCCGTTCGGCGAGTATGTGCCTCTGGGCAACATCCTGACCTTCATCAACAAGATCGTTGTCGGCATCGGCGATTTCGCCCCGGGTGAACGGGCGGTCACGCTGGATACCGGAACGACAAAGCTCGGTGTTCAGGTCTGTTACGAAATCATCTTTCCAGAGCTGGCCCGTCAGTATGTTCAGGCTGGAGCACGGGTGCTGGTGGCGGTTACCAACGATGCCTGGTTCGGCCGTTCATCTGCCCCGTATCAGCACCTGGCCATCTCGATCTTTCGCGCCATCGAAACCCGCACCCCGCTGATCCGGGCGGCCAATACCGGAATAACCGCGATTGTTGACCAGAACGGCCATATTCAGACCATGACCGGCCTGTTTACCGAAGCTTCCCGCACCGGCGAGATCCTGCCGGGCAGCGGCGCATCACTGTACCTGACAATCGGCGATCTGCCGGCCTGGTTCTGCGTGTTCCTGACCGCCGCTATCGCCCTGATGGTCTGGATTAAACGAAAAAATATCACTCCCAAGGAGTCAGCGCCATGTACCGAGAAGAAATAGCAGCAGTAAAGGATTGTGAAGAGAGAATCGCCAAGCTTCGGGGGTCTCTTTGACATAGATGCCAAGCGTGAAGCGATCATGGAGATGGAATCGATCATGGCGCAACCCGGATTCTGGGATGACTCCGGAACTTCACGGGAAATCATCAAGAAACGGACCACGCTGGAAAAAGTAGTTCAGCTGTGGGACGGACTGGTGCGGCAGACGGAAGATGCCAGGGTAATGATCGAACTGGGCGAAGAAGCCCAGGACGCGGAAACTCTGACGGAAGTCCATGGCATGGCTGTGCGGTTGATGGAAGCGGTCGGAGCTGCCGAGTTCCAGCGGATGCTCTGCGGCCCCCATGACCGAAACTCCTGCTTTATTACCATCAATCCGGGAGCCGGCGGCACCGAGTCCCAGGATTGGGCCGAGATGATCCTGCGCATGTACCTGCGCTACTGTGAAAAGAAAGGGTGGAAGACCGTCATCACCGAATATCAGGCGGGGGATGAAGCGGGACTCAAATCCGCCACCTTCAACGTCAGCGGCGAATATGCCTACGGCTACCTCAGGGCGGAAGCCGGTATTCACCGTCTTGTCCGCATATCACCCTTTGACAGCAACGCCCGGCGTCACACATCCTTTGCTTCCATGTACGCCTTCCCTGAAATTGAAGAGGAAGATATCGAGATCAAAATCAGTGACACTGATCTGAAGGTTGACACCTTCCGCTCCGGCGGCGCCGGGGGTCAGCACGTCAACACCACCGACTCGGCCGTCCGCATTACCCATCTCCCCTCCGGCATAATCGTCGCCTGTCAGTCAGAGAGGAGTCAGATCTCCAACCGGGCCACGGCCATGAAGGTTTTGCGGGCCAAGCTGTATGAGCGGGAGGTGGAAGAGCGCAAGGACAAGGCCTCGGAAATCGCCGCAGAAAAGAAAGAAATCGGCTGGGGCAGCCAGATCCGTTCCTATGTGCTGCACCCCTACAAGATGGTCAAGGATCTGCGTACCGGGGTGGAGTCAGGCAATCCGGATTCAGTGTTGGATGGTAATCTGGAAGACTTCGTGGTGGCGTATCTCATGGGAGTTCGGCGCAACGTCGGCGATGCGGAATAGCAGCAGAAACCGTTCCTGACGGTCCGTTCAATCGGATCATCAGGAACGGTGAACCGTTATGGCTCCGGGAAACAGACGTTATGCGGTAAATTGGCTTTCGCACCGCATTTGGCACAGGCCACCGTCGGGGTACAGCTTATGTGGTACACCTCATTCAGCAGCCCCATATGCGACAGCCAGCAGATATGCCCCTTATGCAGTTCTCCGCAGCTGCACTCCGTTTCATTGTTTTCTTTATCCTGTTGGTCACTCATTGTATTTCCCTTGAATCCGGTTCAACTGTCGTGGTTGTCACCCCATACGGCCATCCACTGCTGCTGGGGAGTCCGACTATCACCATACTGTACGATAACTCCGTCTTCCCTATGATAGGAACACGACCATCCGGGCTTATCGGCTCCGGGGAAGATCGGATACTCCTGTCGATGGTCCAGAGCGTTATACGGAGCTGAATACGTTCCATCGTCTTTCGGCGGCGGGCAGCGCCCGTCCCCGCTGAACCAAACGGTCTCAGCGCCCTGCACCGGAACTGAAACAAACAGCATTGCGAATAACACGGCTACAGCTGCTGTTTTCATAAGAAACGCCACCTTTCCTGTATTACATCATTTAGGTAAAGTATACTCCACATTGGAAATTTATGGAAATATTTACAAAACGAAAGATTGTATACAAAATCCTATTCAGGCAACGCAGTTGGTGGTAGGGTGTAGTTACTAAATCAAACAAGGAGAATCCAAGACTATGAACGTACGAATTATTTACAATCCAAATGTTGCGGAAAATGTGCTTGATGATCTGGCCAGAGAACTGCCGGTTATAATTGCGGAAGTTCTGGAAGTAGCCGGCGGGAAAGTCGCTATACTCAAACGGGATCAGATGGCTCTGGAGTTTACCCAATCAAGCCCGCGTGATACAGGGGCAGACATACGCATCATCGTGTACGCCCGCGATGTTACCCCACGGACCTCCACATCGGAAAATCAGGCACTAACAATCCTGGATAAAATCAGTCCGCTGGTTGCCGCGTCCGGTTCAGAATATTCCGTAAATGTACGGCTTTACTACATGGAGATACGGGCAGCAGAGCATTAGACACCGGCGTGATGTGCTAAAACAGAACAGGCACCTACAATGCAGCATTGTAAGTGCCTGTTCTGTTTCTGGAGTCATTACCTGACTGCTTCTGTCCACACTGATTATTACTTTGAGATATCGCTTCGGAGAAATTCTATATTCTTCGTTTCAGCACTGGAAAACAAGCCGTCCCCCCTCAAAACAGACAGCCTGACCGAACTGCCGATTTTCCCATGCAACGCACGTATTTTCGCAACCGGTGTAGCGAGTTGCTGCACAGAAACCCCATCAATCGAGATGATTTCATCGCCCTCTTTCAGCCCGGCAGATTGTTCATTTGAGGGCGTATCAAGCGTGTTGATTGTAAAATTACCGCTTGAGTTCAGCCCGGCAGAGCGCACTCCGCCGGTGGGCAATGGACCAGACAAGACCAATTCCACCGGGCGTGTTTCGATAATCGACACCTCTTCGCAGTATTTATCTCCGAAAACAGGCGGCTCCACCTGGACTACTTTGTATTTTGCCCGCACAAGACGCAGCACCATGCTGTTATTCCGATCGTCAAGCACGCCTTCAGCCTCTCCCTTTTCGGCTGGTAATATACACCGGTCAAACGAGCTTATTTTGCCTGCCGGGACCTCCCACGAGCCGGAAAGTTTACTGCCGCGCAGTTCCAGTCGTATGGTAAGCTTTTCAACACCCAGATCACCGATAGCACCAAAGTTGAATATCATGACATCCCTGTATTCAATATCATCCCTGGAACGGAAATGATTGCCCCGTATCTCAAGCTTGTCCTTTGCAGTGGTGAGGGTGTAAAAGGTGCCATCCTTGTCAAGCCATTGGCCGCTTTTGGTCTGGAAGGCTACTGCTTTCTCAAGGCGGTATTCAAGCTTGATTATTTCATCACCGACCCGGCGTGAGTCCTCGGCACCCGGCGCCAACTGCAGATAGCGCTGGTAACTTGCAATGGCATCCTTTATCTGCCCCAGCTTGGCCTGCACAGAGCCCAGATTGTACCAGGCCGCCGCCAGGTCAGGTGCAATCTCCGCTGCCCGTTTAAACTCGTCAGCGGCGCCGACAAGGTCCTCTTCACCCTTCGCCATCTCTATTGCCGCCATGCCGCGCACCAGGTGCTTCCGCGCATCGTCTGCCCCTTGGCAGAAAGCGGGGCAAGTCAGTAACAACAGCATCACATAACCGGTAAGTATATCCGCTCTCATATTCATGTTTCATCTCCCTGATGGTCAATTGTGCTCGTTCTGGCACGCATCTGCCCCAACCGGTCACTGAGGATGCTACTGTTTTTTACAGGCAACAATTGCGTTGTAAGAATTGGCAAGTTGACCCTGGATTTTTCGCGCCGCTTCCAATTCTTTGCCAGCAGCATTACGCAGGGTACAAATATTTTTATAACTCAAATACAGGTCCGTGACGTTGTATGCGGTGTTCACAGCCAACTGCGCAACACCGACATATGAAAATTTTGCAAGCCCCTTTGTTGCTAAAAATGCGGTTATTGATTTTCCAACCAAAAACTGCGCTGCATCAACTGTGGGGAAATCTCCCATGTATTCTTTCACCTTCGGATTTGCAAGCAACTCTTGTATATCGGCATCAGTGCTGCCTATTTCTGCGACAGAAGACTGAATTACATTTTTAACGTAATCGAAATAGTCGCTTACGGTGCCAAACTCCGAGGAGAATTTGACCATTCGGTATTCAGCCATTCTTACATTCAGCTGCATTTTTATGCGGGCAATCTGTGCGGGGGAATATACCTTTTCATTGATCAGTCTGACCTCAATCAATTCCAGATTGCGTTTAATGTTTTCAGCACCGCTTCGGGTTTCCTTCAAATAATCGAAAAATTCACCAAATGCAAACGAAGCCCCGTCAACCACTGTCGCCCAGAATGCCGCATTGTTTTTCTGCTGCCATTCGTCAAACTGGCCTTTGGTAAATTCGGTCTGTTTTTGAAACTTTTTCATATCATCAATCTGCCGGTTATATTTGGCAATCATCTCCCCGCAGTCCGGTTTTTTAACCCCCTCTTTTTTTTCTTCCTTTTTGGGAGGTTCCATACGTTTAATCGCTTTTTCATGCTGTTTTAAACTCTGGACAACAAACGTATGCGCTTCACGTACATCGACGATTACGGGGTCAGTATCCGGCTCCATCAACGTTGAAATTTCGGGCTTTGACAGTGCGGTCCCAAAGAAATCGGTCCCGGCAGAAAGTTCAATCTTCCTGTTAGAACCGGTCGATTGGTCAAAAAGTTCGCCCGCTTCTCTTCTCATTGTCTCTGCATCACCATCAAGAGTTTTCACATCGGCGAGCGCTCCGGCACTCACCCCTTTTAAATCCCCTAAAAGCTGACCCTTCTTTTCAGCAAAATCCTTTTGCCGCGCAAATTCCAACGCGCGTGCCTTCTGCTCTCTCTCCATCTGGAGCTGCCGATATTCATCTTGCTGCGCTTTTTGCTGCTGCTGTGACGGGGAGTTTCTTTTGGGTTTCTGCGTCAACCCTTCCAGCACACCCTGGAATAACTGCTGCTTGATGTCATTCTCCATGGAATTGCCACCGGAATTGCTGCGGGAAGGAGATTGTTTAGACGAACCTGACGGTGTGACGCACACCGGGTGACTTGTAGGAGTGGGACATGAGCATTCACCGGTGCGATAGTACCCGCTCAACACCCAGGACCTGATCGTTCCTTCACATTGGATCTCAATCCCCGCCCAGGTCTGCATGGGAACAAACAGCGAAAACAGAAGTATGAACATTAACAAGGTCAGTGGGGGTAGATGCCGAACCGTGGTTGATCGTAGCGGTAGATTTCTCATGGTTACTCCTTTGGCGTGACGGTTCTGATTGTATCATAAATACAGATTGGCATCGCTAAAGTATCTATGACTCTGAGATACTGATCTGTCTTTCCTCACACCACTGGGCACCCAACCTGCTTTTGGCCTTGCATTGAGAAGATAACCGATACGATAATGCCCGCATGACACACGACTTATATTTCTCCTATCGCCCCATTGGTATCCTGCAATCCCCCTATTCCCGCCGCATTGATGCACCTCATCAAAGCACGGTAGTGGAAGGCACGGAAACGGGGGATCCCGCACTAGCCACTTTGGTACTTCATGATTGGCTGGACGAGAAAGTCATTCATGATCTGAACGGTTTTGACAGACTTTGGCTCATCTTCGCCTTTCATCTCAGTGAAGGCTGGAAAAGTTGTGTCAAGCCGCCTCGGGGTGGCCCAAAGCGCGGAGTTCTGGCCACCAGATCCCCTCATCGCCCCAATTCAATCGGCCTATCCGCTGTAGAATTACTAAAAATCGAAGGCAGGACGCTCCACCTGAGAGGAGTCGACCTTTTGGACGGCACGCCTGTTCTGGACATAAAACCCTACGTGCCCTACGCGGATGCCTTTCCTGATTCCAAAGCCGGCTGGATCGACGAATTGGATGAAAAAGTTGGGCGGTATTTTGCACCAGGGCCACGAAAGCCCAGGTAGTGGCCATCCGGAAACTCCGGACGGACTCCAGCTATATCCATATACTGCCGACATTAAACTATTTGCTATTAACGGTATCGCGTGCTAGAAGAAATCATCTAATTAAATGAAGCGATTATTGAGACGAATCCATGCAAACCTACATCTGGCAATTAAATAGCTGGCCTGACCTGACCTGGGATGCTGACGGGCTCCTGGCACCATTAAGTGAATGCCGACTACTGCAAGGCAAACTGCTCAGCAAGGTCGGTGGTCTGGGCATGACGCTTGATCATCAGGCACAAGCCGAGATCCTGGTGGAAGAAGCAATCAAGACCTCTGCCATCGAAGGGGAGCAGTTGGACGTGCGTTCGGTGCGTTCGTCTGTTACCCGTCGCCTGGGGCTACCGTCAGCCGGTCTGCCGGTGGACAGAAGGATTGATGATCTTGTTTCTGTGCTGCTGGACGCTACCCAGAACTTTGATCGGCCACTTACTCAGGATCGTTTATGGGGTTGGCAGGCGGCACTCTTTCCTTCCGGGTATTCCGGGATGCACAAAATCAAGGTTGGCGGTTGGCGGGACAGTGAAGAACCAATGCGGGTTGTATCAGGGCCCATTGGCAGGGAGAAGATCCATTTTGAGGCACCACCAGCTGAAAAGCTTGATGGTGAAATGAAACGTTTCTTTGTTTGGTTCGATGAGAGCCTGGGTAGTGTTGAAGGGATCATCCGAGCGGCCTTAGTACATTTGTGGTTTGTGACGGCCCATCCCTTTGACGATGGCAATGGCCGGATCGCCCGCGCCCTGACCGATATGGCCCTGGCCCAGGATGACAAGCAGCGGGTACGGTATTACAGCCTTTCCACCCAGATCATGGCCGAGCGAGAAGAATACTACGATATTCTGGAGAAGACCCAGAAGGGTTCAGGATCTATAACCGATTGGCTGGTCTGGTTCATGGGCTGCTTTGCCAGGGCGATTGAGAAGTCGGAAGACATAATGAATGGCGTGTTCTCCAAGTCAGATTTCTGGCAGCACCATGCCCAGGATCAATTGTCCGAGCGGCAGAATAAAGTGATCAATCGGTTACTGGATGCCGGTATCGAGGGTTTTGCCGGTGGCATGACCACCCAGAAGTATGCATCAATGACGCACACCAGTAGGGCTACGGCCTTTCGCGAGTTGGACCGGTTGTTGGAATTGGGGATATTGAAGAGAGTTGGGCAAGGGCGAGCGGCAAGATATGAACTAATAACATTGCTGTCCAAGATAATCCGGAAATGAAATTTCGGCGTTGACTAAAGTGCAACCGTTTCACGGAAACAAAACAGGCACCTACAATATATAATTGTAAGTGCCTGTTTTTTATGGAGCATTTGTCTCAATCGAATAACTGCTGTAACATACTGTAACTCGACATGTTTATCTATTATATTTCGCACAGATACCCCCAAATATACCCCCAAAAATACTGTATGCTGTGCTTGTGGATCTATTCGGCTCATCTATGCTGGCGGGAACTGACAAGTACGAATGTAGCACCCTGCCGCTACGATCAGGATCACGGGAACAGTTCAGCGCTATGGTGTCGCAAATGAAAATTCCCGCACTGGTGCAGTACGTCACCAAACGGGGAATGATTGCTTGCAGATTCCCGATGCCGGTTCTGTATCCGTTTCTGTTGGGGATTCCGCACCAAGTCGGCCACTGATTCCGATTGAACTCGGCCACCCAATACGATTGAAGTCGGCCACCTATTCCGATTGATCTCGGCCACCCCCTGAGTACTTCGTAGCATCCCCCGTTTATTGTCGTCGCTGGG
>CAINRC010000002.1 GCA_903852495.1 uncultured Geobacteraceae bacterium
TCAAATTTAAGTGCAGATAACAGCGGAATCTTTGTTTGGGTATTTCTTGGCTTTTGCGCACTGATAGTAGTAGCCCAGGTAATCCCGGCAGTATTGCTGATGACTGGAATGGTTAGAGCGATTGCCAGCGAGAAAGTATTGGTACCGGTTGCTTCTAAAAACAACTAACCAAGACGGATAACATTGGTTTTAAACGTAATAAGGCCACCTTTGCGGGTGGCCTTATTACGTTCGGGCACTATTTTAGGGCAGATCCGGTCAACGGATCTCTTCATAGAACTCCGCAACTGATGTGGCCATGTACGGAAGTAACCAAAGGAGCCCAAGACCAAGTGTCGGGATACACAATAGCATCCATCCGATAAATCGCCCGCTCATACAGGCGAGCTTCCACTTGTTGCCATACATCATCTGCTTACTCTTCGTAATAGCCTCAAGCGGCCCGATAGCAGTATCATCGACGATAATGTAATAGGTCATGGAATATGAGAGGCCGGCTATGATCCCGGGAATAATCAGGAGCAGAGTCCAGAGCATGACAAAGAGGAGTTGGAGCAGATACGCACCAAGGGCGGTACCGAATATGCTGAAGCCATCAAAAACTTGAGACGACTTCGGGGTGTTGTTTCGCACTATGGCAAGAATGAAGGTCGCAAATCCGACAGCCAGCGGGCCTCCGATAACGAGGCCGATAATGCTTCCTACCCCTGGGGCTGCCTGAACAACAGCGGTGAGCAACATAAACAGAGTCGTTGTCCCGGCGGCTAATCCCCATTTGCCCCGAAGGCACTCTCGTGCCTGGTGCATCAATATTTCGTTTGCTGTGGTGGATATTATTTGTGACATGTGAACTTCTCCCGTGCTTCTGTATTTACAAAAATAAGGTTTTGGCACTTCAGGCCAAACTTGACTCCTCAGGTTGCAAGCGCAACGTCACTCCGCCTGTTAACAATCGAAAAGACCCCGCCGAGAAGCGTTACATCAAGACGCCCGACGGGAGAAGTACTGTTATAGCCGTCTCAAGGAATACTTCGGTGCCAGGAGTATCATGGTTCGCGGAACAGACAACGTGATGATGCACCTAATGATTGGCGTCCTTGCACTGTTTGCGGATCAGTTGGTCAAAATAACTGGTTGTTGATTGTCAAAGAACGAAAAACTGCTTCAAGGGGGTAGTGCGTCAGAATATGATAAAACAGGCGGCCTGAATTGACTTGCAACCTGACTTTTCTGTAAAAACTGTCAGAACAGACGCCCCGCGGGGACCACCCCGAAATTCATAACCTTTTTGCAAGAGGCTCAGCATTCACTTTTTAACTCGTTCACCATTAAGCCATTACTTCAACACAAACGCCACCTTCGCCGCAGCCATGAAATTACCCTTCTGATTTGCCCAGTAAATTGTCACCACCAATTACTAACGCTTGACGTTAGTACCGACATGCGGTAGTATGCCCACATGATTACATCATTTACCTGTAAAGAGACGGAAAAGATATTCAACGGCACCTTTTCCTCCCGGCTTCCGCACGATATTCAGCGTATTGCCAGGCGTAAGTTGCTTCAGGTTGATGCCGCTGCCAACCTGTCATTTCTTCGAGTCCCGCCCAATAACCAGCTTGAATGGCTGACCGGCAACCGGGAAGGTCAACTCAGTATTCGCATTAATAAACAGTGGCGGATATGCTTCCATTGGGATGAAGGTAACGCTTCAAATGTTGAGATCGTTGATTACCATTAGAAGGAGCTACACATGAATATTCAAAAAAACATACCGCCGATCCACCCTGGTGAAACTCTTCTGGAGGATTTTCTGCTTCCGATGGGCATCACCCGCTATCGTCTGGCAAAATCCATCGGCGTCCCCCAGCGTCGTATTGACGAGATCTGTTCCGGTAAGCGGGCTATAACTGCCGATACCGCCTTGCGCCTGGCCCGCTTCTTCGGGACTGACTCCCAAAGCTGGCTGAACCTCCAGTCGCGTTATGATCTGGAGGTTGCAGGAGATTTACTTGCAGAACGGCTTGACCGCGACATCATTCCTTTCAAATTGGCAGCATGATAGCCGTATTCGCTTAAAACCACTTCCCAAAACTTAAAACGGGGCGACTTGATGCCGCCCCGCCTCAATTCCAGCTACTTCAACACAAACGCCACCTTCGCCTCTGCCATAAAACTCCCCTTCTGATTCTCTCGCTGAACTGAAACCCTTCTTTGAGAAGGATCACGATGTTTCGGCGGGCAGCAGGCGTTACCATTTTTTTGATAGAACGTCCTTGATAGCTCTGTTTTCAAGCATCGTGTCGGCTACCGGACTGTTTTTAGGGCAGGTCGTGCCGATGGTTGGAAATTGTCCTTGTGTTTATAGCGTTGCTGGCGGGACTATGGTTCTCTCTAATTCAGGCAACCATGTACCCTTTTTGTGGTTATATGTCTTTACAATGATCTTATCTTGATAGAGGAAGAGTGAATTAGTCCAGATCGTCTCGCGTTCCATATCCGTGTTGTGAATATTAGTAATACGTTTATCGTATTTATTGGTTTCTGAGGCGAAACTTTCTTCTTTAGGAGAGGTATGAGTATGTCCAGATACCCAGAGAAACACCTGTGGATTGCTAACGAGAATATCATGAATCTTACCGCCTGGTTGCGCAACGTAATTTGAAGTATTCGCATTTTTATTATAACTCCTCAGTGTTCCTTCCAAAGGGGCATGAAAGAAAATTATCGTAGGAGCTTTTTTATTCTTCTCCAATTCAGATATTAGCCAATCAACCTGTTTCTGTGATATCTCGGCAAGGTATCCAGGAGAATCAAGCGAGAGAAAAACAAGGAGATACCTCCCCGCTGTTTTGCTATAAGAAATTTCTTTCAACCCAAATATGTCGCGAAACTTGTTCAATTTCGCATCACGAGTTTCTGTTACAGCTTTGATTTTCTTACCTTTTGCATCCAAGTTGTCTGCATAAAGGTAGTCATGATTGCCAACGATAGGATAAAGCGGTTTTTTCAGCTTTGAAAAGAAATCTTTTGCTGCGGCATACTCCTCATTGGTACCTCGTTCCTCACAGATGTCACCAACAGCAATAGTCATGTCGACATCATCCCATGTGTTAATCGTCGCTATAGCTTGCTTCTTTATCTTGATTTTTTCGCCTGGCAGATGGGGATCGCCTAGAATAACCAGGTGTTGATATATCTTTTCCGAAGCACCAACAGTTCCCACGCCACTGAGCGAAAAACACACGAATAGAAAAGTGATCAACGTCAACTACTATTCCCGTTCAACGACAATTATAATTCCCGTTTTATTGCCTCACGTAAAATCTTACTATCAGGATTTTAGCGAGGCATCGGAAACAGAAGGAGCCCGTAGGGCGACTGGTGTTTCCGATGCCTCGAAGCCATTTATGTGTGCGACCTCATAAGCTCATTTGCCTTTTTCTTGCTATAGCCAATATCAGATCTCGATATGTCATGCAGCCAGATGGGGTAAGAGTAATCGTTCTTTTTGATCAGAATCCCACCTTCGAAATCCGTGATTGTAGAGACAGATGTACTACGGCTGTAGTTGAACCAAGTGGTATTTTCTTCTGTGAACTCCACTTCAAGCGTTTCCAGCCGACCTTTTTGGGGATTATATGTTGTGAGTTCCATACGTCATTATCTCCTTAATTTGCCGTCTGTTGTTCTTGCAGCTCTGCTTGAGCCGGTTGAACAGCGCCGGTTTCCTTTGCTTTTTGGGATTGTTCCAAACGGTAGCTGGGTATGTTCAACTCCAGAATGACGCTGTGATGGACCAAACGGTCAATTGCCGCCGCTGTGGTCATGGGATCTTTAAAAATCTGGTTCGTCACAGTAATCAATGCGTGACTTTGTTCTTTAACAATTGAAAAGCATGAGTTCCATCAGGTAGTTATGGGAGTGCCAACCACCATATCTATCTGCAGGAGGAACCCATGCTTATTAAACAGCTTATCCGCGAGA
>CAINRC010000003.1 GCA_903852495.1 uncultured Geobacteraceae bacterium
AGTGGAAAGCGGGGATTTTTTCTCCTGGCAAGGAAATCAAGGAATTACACGGAGGCGTACATCAGTACGCCGCACACGTAAGGCCGCAGATTGACGCCGCCAGGGGGAAAAAGCACCCTTTCCGGACGGAAACTAATTAATTACTGTGCTCAACGTATAAATCCTCAATGCGGTGCTTGTATTTTTCGTAGATAATCTTGCGTCTCAATTTCAGTGTCGGCGTCAATTCGCCCCCCTCAATGGAAAAGTCGTGAACCAGCAGGACAAATTTTTTGATGGTCTCGTACGGTGCAAGGTGGCTGTTAATTTCCGCAAGTCGCTGCTCGAACAGTTTCTGAATTGGTTCATGCATAACCAGATCATCCAGCTCGTAATAATGAATATGCTTCTCCTTGGCAAGTTCCAGAAGGCGCTCCAGATTCGGCACGATCAGAGCTGTCAGATATGGTTTGCTGTCGCCGTACACAAACGCTGAGGAAACATATTTGTCCATCTTCAATGCATTTTCAATCGGTTGCGGAGCGATGTTTTTACCCCCTGCCGTAACAATCAATTCTTTTTTGCGGTCGGTAATGAACACAAAACCGTCTTCAATGTGGCCAATATCCCCGGTTTTGAACCACCCGTCCTGAATTGCATCAGCCGTGGCGCCCGGATCTTCGTAGTAGCCGAGCATGATCTGCGGTCCCTTCACCAGTATTTCACCATCCTCGGCAATTTTGAACTCGGTCTGGTCCAGGGCGACACCCACCGACCCGAAGCGGATATGCTCAAAATTATTAAAGCAGAGCGCCGGGCTTGTTTCAGTCAAGCCATACCCTTCAAAAATAGGGATACCGAGAATCCAGAAAAATTCGTTGATAGTTTTATCCAGCGGGGCGCCGCCTGAACAGAACACTTTCATGTTACCGCCGAACTTTGCCCGGATTTTGCTGAAGATCAAGCGATTAGCAATCGAGTATTTGAAGTTGAGCGAGGCGGACGGCTGCTTGTGTATGTAGGTTGCCGCGACATATTTCTTGCCGATGTCCACCCCCCAGTGGAACAGGGCTCGTTTGATGGCCGGCATCTGGTGGGCGTTCTCGAATATGCGATGATAGATTTTTTCAAACAGGCGTGGCACGCACACCATGACGGTCGGCCTGATTTCGGTCATATTTTCAGCAACCTTTTCAATGCTGTCGGCAAACGCCAGCAGAGCGCCATTACGGATGGTCATGTAATAGCCGGCGGTTCTTTCCAGAATGTGGCTTAAGGGGAGAAAACTCAGCAGGGTGTCATCTTTGGTGATGGCTTTGCTCTGTTTCGTCAAATACTCGGTGTTGATGAGGATGTTGCCGTGTGACAGCATCACCCCCTTCGGCACGCCGGTGGTGCCGGAGGTGTAGATCAGAGTCAGTACGTCACCCGGCTCGATCCGGTCGATTCCCGCCTCTATATGTTTCTTTTCATCCGGGGTGATGGCGGAATCAATTTCCGAGAGTTGATAGAAGGTCGTGACCGGCAGCGAAGGTTCGCCGAGAAAACGCTCGAACGAAACGACCAGCTCCAGCCCCGGGATCGCGTCCCGGATTTTCAGAAGTTTGGTGTACTGGTATTTTCCGGAGACAAAAATAATTCTGGCACCCGAATGGTTAATCATATGCTGGATCTGTTCCGGGGTGTTGGTCGGATAGATCGGTACGGTAACGCCGCCGGCGCAGAGTATCCCCATGTCGGCGATAACCCAGCCGGCCCTGTTTTCGGAAAGGATCGCAATCCGGTCACCCGGCTTGATGCCCATCTTGGCGAGCCCCCTGGAGACCATCAGCACCCGCTCGTAGAAGGCAGCGTATGTCAGGGTGACAAAGGTGCCCTGTTTGCGGTATTTCAGGGCAAGCCTGTTGCTGAATTCACCGGCATTACTTCTGAGCATGTCTGGTATGGACTGAAATTTCGCGCTATTCATGCGTTTACCCCCAGGTGCTTCCTTTTGAGTAACGCTATATATACTTAACCTTCGTGTCAAGTATAATTTTATTTTATTTTTGTTTTGAAGTGATGTTTTTTTTGAAAATTAATTCAGCAGCGGCCGCGCACAAACGGCTATAATTTTATTAGTCTGATCTTCTCAAGTGTATATGATTCAGTAGGTGTGGTTTGGTTTGAATTCGATTTTTACCAACAGGCACTCATATGCAATCTGACAGTAATAATCTGTCAACTATTCAATAATACTTGATTAAAAACATTAACACCCCCGCAAATATTCTTCGGTATAATCTGATCTATGTGCAATAAATTTTATAGTCATAGTTACAGCATAAAATTGATATATTTAGTCCTTGACATGAGTGTCAAGCTGTCATAGTTTACCAAAAATGCTGTTCTATAAATAAAAAAAAGACAGGCGGTAAAAACTAAATTGCCATGAAACCGAATTCAAGATATCTTCGCAACCACGTATTATCCATGAGAGTCAGCAGTGCTGAATGGGGGGTGATTAAGATCTGTGCGCTGGAAAGAGGTGCGCGTGTGTCAGAAATCATGAGAGATGCATTGAAGATGTACATGCAGCAGGCTGTAGATCATACATACCGAAAGGAGTGTTGAATGAAAACCAAACTGGTAGCATCGTGTATTATGGCAGCAATTGTGGGGACGGCAACAATGTCGTTTGGAGCGGGGTTCAAGGTTTCAGAACAGGGTGCAAAAGCCATGGCAATGGGCAATGCCTTTGCCGCCCAGGCTGATGATCCGTCGGCACTTGCCTACAACCCTGCAGGTATCGCATTTCAGAAGGGGAGCCAGTTCCAACTCGGCACCACTACAATCGTAGTCCCGCAAACTGCTTTTGATGGCACAACTCGACTGAGCCC
This sequence comes from uncultured Geobacteraceae bacterium, assembly GCA_903852495.1. Taxonomy (GTDB): domain Bacteria; phylum Desulfobacterota; class Desulfuromonadia; order Geobacterales; family Pseudopelobacteraceae; genus JACRCG01. The sequence continues at coordinate 2,859 of CAINRC010000003.1, forward strand.
GGCAACGTCTGTGTCTGAAAAAGCAAACCGCGATATTTTTATCGCACCGACAGCGTATGCAACAACGACACTGGAAAGTATGCCGCTTTCATTCGGTCTCGGCATAAACTCATTCCACCCGCTGGCAAAGCGGTGGGATGGCAGCAGTGCTTTTAGAGACAGCATTGAGTCGATAGCCATTAAGCCGATCAATTTCCAGCCAACCGTTGCCTACCGCTTTGATGACCTGAAATTGTCGATTGCGGGTGGTTTTGATATCACATATGCTCAGGTTTCGCTGCAGAAGAAAGCGTATGCTGTGTCTGGTAACGCAGCTGCCGGGACTCCCAGCTCTACAGAGCTCGGTGCTCTTGGTGCTGATGCAACCGCAACCGGTTACGGGTATAACGCCGGCCTGCTTTGGAAACCATTGGATAATCTGTCTTTCGGATTTTCATACCGGAGCGAAATAAAGCTTAAGCTGGAAGGAGATGCGAATTTTATTGCGACCACAGCAACCGGAACAGCTCTTTTCGGGAGCAGCGCGGTCAGGACATCCGGTGCAACTGACATCACTTTGCCGGATGCTATGGTCTTCGCGGTGGCTTATAAACCAAATAACCAGCTGACGTTGGAGTTTGATGCCGAGCGCACCGGATGGAGCTCTTACAAAGAGTTGGAACTCAAATTCGGTGCTCCTCTGGCGGCCTTTAATAACAAACCTGATCCCAAAAACTGGGAGGATGTGTGGGCATATCATGTAGGCGCCCAGTATGCCGTGACGCCAAAAATGGATCTTCGTGCCGGCTACTCTTATGACACCAACCCGGCTCCGGATTCAACTCTCAGCGCCGAGCTTCCAGATGCCGACCGTCATAACTTCAGTATCGGCACCGGTTTCCACAATGATCTCGGGTCTCTTGACCTGGCATATATGTGGGTTCATTGGGTCGATCGCACGGTATCAAACGCTAAAGAAGTCGGAACCTTCAAGAGCGACGCCCACCTGTTTGGCGCATCGGTTACGTATAAGTTCTAATCGTAACATAATCTATGCAGTGTTTTACGTGGGGGCCATCGGCCCCCACTTTTTTTTAGGCGTTTCATTTTTGGACTGTGCTATAAGCAGAAAACTTTTTTTGGAGGGGTACAGAGATGCAGGAAGATATTTTTGCCACATTACAGGCCAGTTATCAGAAAGGTGTCTTCACCGTGCCGACGACATTTTACTTTTCAATCGACGATATCAAAAAGACGGTGACGCTGGATGCGGACAGCTGCCGCATCGAAGACGGAAAAACGGTCGAAAATGCTGATTGTTTCTGTAAAACCAGCCTGGAGATGTTCAACAGAATCTGGCATGACGGATATCGCCCCGGAATGATGGATTTTATGAGTGGTGCCATCACATCCAACGCGCCGTTTCTTCTGCCGCAGCTGCTTACTGCGTTTGGCAAGTAGCATGGGGCAATTTATGCGTTCGTTTGGTTTTGTCATTCCCGTCGCCGCTTTGGTGATGCTGCTGTTCCTTTCTGTCGGCAATTGTCGTGCCGCCGGTGATCCGCCGCAACTGATAACCGTTCCCCATGTTGACCTTACTCGCTACATGGGAACCTGGCACGAAATAGCCCGCATTGAGCATTTCTTCCAAAAAGGGTGCCTGGGCAGCAGTGCCACTTATACGTTGCTGCCCAATGGAGAGGTTGAGGTAATCAACCGCTGCGTGAATGAAGCGGATGGAGCACTTCGCGAGGCGAAGGGGCGCGCCTGGTCCGTCGACCCGGTCGGGAACGCACGTCTTAAAGTGAGTTTTTTCTGGCCGTTCCGGACGGACTACTGGATCATTGATCTGGGCGGGGAATATGAATATGCGGTGGTCGGTGCGCCGAACCGGGACTATCTCTGGGTGCTGGCACGCCAACCGGTTATGGAGGCTTCTGTCTACAGCGGAATCGTGCAGCGGATAGCGCGACAGGGGTTTGATACGGGACGATTGATTCGCAAGCCGTTGCCGGGCAAGCCGTGATCGGGTGTTGTGCTGACTGACAAATAATATGGTTTGACGGTTCAGCAACTGTAACCCCATCCCCACCCCAGCCCTCCCCTTGAAGGGGAGGGAGAAATCAATTGAAGTCTGATCCTATGCAGTCAAGCGGGCATAGCTGCTAATGGAGGGGTTTTAGTCTCTTACCGTCAAGCGGGCATAGGCTCTAACGGAGGGTTTTTAGTCCCTTCCCCTTCAAGGGGAAGGTCAGGATGGGGATGGGGTATCTGTGATCGGTCAAACAAACGACAAGATTCTAACCGGTAAGCTGCAGCGTCGACTCCGTAAATCCTTGACTGATTCAGAACAGGCGTTGTGGTGTGTATTGAAAGGGCGTCAGGTATGCGGCTTGAAATTCCGCAGGCAACATCCATTCGACAATTTCATACTCGACTTTGTATGTCTGGAAAATGGTCTGGTTATTGAGGTTGATGGTGGGCAGCATCAGCAGCAGTCAGAATACGACGCACAGAGAACAGAAAAGCTAAAGGGCGCTGGTTTTATAGTAATCAGGTTCTGGAACAACGAGATTCTTACTGAAATAGAGTCTGTGAAAGAAAAAATATGGTTGACGGTTCAGCAGCTTTAACCCCATCCCCACCCCGGCCCTCCCCTTGAAAGGGAGGGAGGAAATCAATAGCATTTTGCTGAAGTCAGATCCTGTGCCCGTGAAGGGTAAAGGCACTTTTAGTCCCTTCCCCTTCAAGGGGAAGGTCAGGATGGGGATGGGGTAGTTGTGATCGGTCAAACAAACAATAAAAGAAAATATGTTTGTCAGTTCAGCAACTGTAACCCCATCCCCACCCCAGCCCTCCCCTTGAAGGGGAGGGAGAAATCAATTGAAGTCTGATCCCATGCAGTCAAGCGGG
>CAINRC010000004.1 GCA_903852495.1 uncultured Geobacteraceae bacterium
AAAAACTTTGGGGCCGAAAAGATCGGCCCCAAAGTTCATCAGTCTCAGCGTATGTGAACATCTTGGCATCATGCCAAAATAATCAAGGAATCTAAGTCCATACATTTTTACAATCAACAACTGGATTCTACACTTTATCACTTACAGCAGACTTTAATTCATACCGCACCGACCGCCCTTGCCCTATCCTCTCCAAAATCCCCAACGCCATCAACTGATCCAACTCACGAAACGCAGTCGCCCTGCTGGCATGGGTCATTGAAACATACTTCTTGGTGGTCAAACCACCCACAAATCCCTCCGCCCCTTCGTCCAGCAAACGATTAATCACCTTCTTCTGCCGCTCCAAAATCGGGGGACATAATGCAGTTTTCTTCCGGCGCAGAATTCCGCTGCCAGAATACTCATCCCTTGTCTACCTATAAGGACAGCATCTGTTCTTCCGTCTTCACCCAAGGATCTCCCGGCATCAATGGAGCCAGCTCCTTCAATACATACAGCGCCGCAGTTCGGTAGTCCCACGCCGTCGCAGCGGTAAGCAGCGGACCTATATCATCAAGAAAACGACGGTCATTGAGTTTCCCAAACAGGTTAAGCTCAAACTCAGCTCGTGATACCTGATGCTCTTCGTGTTCCAGATAGCGCAAGAAACAGGACACTATGGCCTCTGGGCTGACCTCAAGTGATTGTACGGCATACCACAGATCGAACAGATCTCGACCCTTTTTCCGCTGGTAGAGGGCACGTAGTTTGGTGCCAAGTAATTCATCAATGCCATACGTTGAAATGGTCGCAGTTCCGGTGTGCCAGCGGGAAACCATCTCGAATTTGAACGGTTGGTAACCCAATACCGTAAAGTGCTCGCGAGAGTTGATCTCCACTTTCAACCGAAGCGGTAACCCTTCTTCTGATTCCACCCGCCACATTAGCGTTACCCGCCCCTCAGACTGTTTCCGCTTTGGAACACCCAGCCAGGGATTCAGTTGTTCCTGAACTGCATCCATGACCGGACCGATGGGGCCTGGTTTCATCTGCACCAAATCAATATCTTCAGAATAACGTGCAGGCGAGAGATGCAGCTTGAACAGGGCCGTTCCGCCGCGAAAAGCAAGGCTTTCCGCCAGGAGTGGGTGGCTATACATATCCACTAAAGCCCGGCAGATAATCAGGTCCTGTTCGACCTGCGACAATTGCGGCCAGGGCGCATGGGTTCGCCAGGCGGTGATGTAGTCGAGTGGGATCATAATTCCGGTTCTACCTGTTCATTTGGAAACAGCCGCCAGCGCATATCCTGACGCACCCCTTTGTGAGGTTGTGTCGAAGAGAGGGGAATAGGCACTGCATCCTTGCTGCTCACATATTCGGCCAATCCTTCAGCCAACTCAGCTTCGCCTATTAAATCCAACAGATACCCGAGTCGCTGGGACCACGCGACCGGGGATAGTTCAGTGATACTTGCCAGCTTCGCGGCATCAATAAACTCGGCCAACTCGCTTAATACGGTTACGGCATTGTCTAGTCCTCCGGCATGGTGCGGGTATCCGGCTAAATCAAAAGCAGTAACTTCAGGAGTGGAAACCTTTAGGTAACCGCGTGGAGTCTTGAAGTCCTGAGTGGGAATTGCGGCAACATTTTTTCGGGAGATAAAATCAACCCTCACCCCGCCACAGGTGATCCCTGGACGGGATCGTTTTACTAAAACCTGAAACGCTTGAGGGCGATGGTGCGCAGCACCATGATGCTCAGCCGCAGTGAGTAGTCCTGCGTAGTATGGCTCTTCCAGATGAGCCATTAGCGAAGGTATGAACTGGTTGGCAGGTAAGCACCCCAGGTTTCTCAGTTCTGGTGGAACAATTACGTAGAAACCGCGAAACGGCATGGCTATCTCGCCTTTATGCCGCAAGCGGCGCAGTGCCGCACGAGTTGCAATAACGCCAGAACCAAGCGCCTGAACTGCCTCCACACCACTGAAGCAGTACTTTCCCTGAGTCAGCAGGTCGTTTATGTAGTGAGAAATTACCATGAACTTTTATATGCACTAAATGAGCACCTAAAGCAACACTTACTGTTGCTATTTTGGCTTATTATATTTCTTGAAGCAGATAACTCACTCAACATCTCTGTTCATTTTCTGTGAACACATCATTTTTGTGAACAAAGATCATGACGTTTACCGTATTGGATTTCGAATAGATAAGGGGAGGGACGCATGGGAGCAGAAGTGGTGGCGTATAAAACATGCAATTGCCTTTGCCTTTCCCCCTCTTAAGATAAGAGGGGATTGAGGGGAGTTATGAGCCTATTGCGGTGAATTAGAACGAATCAGGATATTTTCTGATGATATTCTCTCGAACTGCTTTTTGCCACAGGCTGCGGCAAAATTTCATCGAAGCGAGGCCGGAGTTTAGCGGCGACCCTGCCTGACGTAATAATAAAAATGCCTGATTCAATCCTGCACTGCCAACTTCCCTCTTATACAACCGCTACGTGGAACTCCTTGTGAGGCGCTGGACTATTTCTTTATGTTGCGGGAATTCTTTTAAAAGATCGCCCCTGTTGCCCATTTCAAAATCGGCAAAGTCGAACCCTGGTGCAACGGTACACCCGACAAAAGAAAAGCCGGTTCCTGCCACTTCCGCTCCGAACCAGCAGCCTGCCGGTACTGTACACTGGAAAGATTGACCGGCTGGTATGTTGGAGCCCAGATTCAATGGGTAATAATCACCGAGTGGGGTGATGACGTGCACGACCAGCGGCTCTCCTGAGTAGAAATGCCATATCTCGTCTGATTTGATGCGATGCAGGGCTGATACATCACCGGATTGGAGCAGAAAATAGATTGCCGTGCCTGCGGGCCGGTCACCCGCAAACCGGTCTGGAAGAGCGCCCCTTTGAATGGTTTCTTCCGAGCGATACGATTCACGAAACCACCCGCCTTCAGGATGTTTGATCAATCCCAAATGAGCAATCAGTTCTTCTGCCGGCAGTTGATGTGCCATTGCCTTACCTTCCTTCCCCGAAACTAGCGTCCCGCACAATAACGGAATCATTTTTCCGATACACCATCCCCTGAAAAATCGCCACAACATCACCGGCGTCATCGGTAACCTGAACCGAGTAGGACGCCAGCTTGCGGTTCCGCGACAGTTCCTTTGCCTCCGCGTAAAGAGTCCCACAGGTTGCAGCCTTGACGTAGGAGATGCTGACGTTGATGCCCATGGCCAGTGTGCCATGGGAGTTGGAGGCGGCAGCAAACGCATAGTCCGCCAGTGTAAAGATGGCGCCACCATGCACCGTCCTGGCAGCGTTAAAATGGTACGGTTCAATCTTCATACTGGCCTTCGCCCACCCCTGCCCCACATCAAGAAGGTCTATTCCGGAATGACGGGCAAACATGTCCCTGGCGGATAAAAACTGCTGTATTTGTTTCATAAACTTCCTTTCCCGGTTATGACCTGCGGTACAGGCGGTGAGATCCGTTCTGTTTATTCAGCATCACTATTTCAAACGCATGACAAACAAATACGTTATCAGCAAAAACGGCAGCGCTGAAAATGCTGCAACCAGGTTGCCGGCATACAGCTGCCAGGTTGAAAACAGAACCAGACCGAGGACAAAGAAGAGGAGAAGCACTAAACCGAATTTTTTCATTGGGCCCACTTGATGCACGACAGCGCTGAATCGCCGTGAATTTGATAGTATTTCTGGCGTTATGAATAACACACCAGGGCCGGAAGCACAAAGATGTAACCTGTCAAACGGGGCTTTTCCTGGTACTGGCTGACGAATACTGAATGCTAATGGCTAGGTAGGGACATACTGCCATATCTGGAAACAGTTCTATAGGTACAATTCCCTAATTCCGCTCACGAACGGAACGTCCCCTCGCCTTTTTCTACACTTTTCAACAATTTCAGGCAGATAGCACGATATATCTTTACGAAAAAAGTTGGCATGCCTTTCGCTATGCTAAAGACAGTTACATAAGTGCTGGCAAAA
>CAINRC010000005.1 GCA_903852495.1 uncultured Geobacteraceae bacterium
GAAAAAGCTATCGCATGAAAGATCTGATAGAAGCCTGAGGAAAACAAAGCCGCCGGCCTCGGTAAAAACTGAAGTCGGCGGACTGTTGTCACAACATTTTTAAAGTGCCACGTTTACTACATTTTCACGGAACCGCTAGCACCGCACCAAGGCTGATTCTCTGGGAAGAGTGCTTTCTCTTAAGAGATGGGGAGAGATATTTGAAGGTTAGAAACAAGAATACGCCAGGCCTCAATCAGCAAACCAGCATGCAACATCCCGCCAAGTCCGTTCAATAGATAAAACCGAACAGCCAGAGTGGAATTCGTGTACCAAGCCCCGTCTCTATGTTGTCCAGTGCCAGCCAGGCATTCTCGATTTCCTTGATCTGGCTCCCATCCTTGTTCTTGCCGCCTACCTCAAAGATCATGGAGCCGTCCACCAAGAAATCTCCTTTTGATGGAACTGACACCATATGTGCGGTACGGAGCATATTCACAAAAAACGTTTCACGCATCGCGCCGACATCCGGGTCACGTGTGCGAGAAAGCGCGTGATAGAGATTCGGGTTATTCAGGTAAATCTTCTCCGGTTTTTCCATTTCGCGCAGCCCTTTACCACTCCTGCTCACTGACAGGATGACACCGGCATCCTCAAGAAATTTCAGATACGTTTTGAGCGTGCGCTCGTCGCCGATTCCCAGAAGATTTTTCAGAGATTTCATGTCCGGGGTAAACGGCACCAGCGATGCGATAATTGACAGCAGCTTTTCAATCTTGCGGATGCTGGAGCCATTTAACGACTGGTGGATGGCAGGCAGGTCAGATTCTAACGTGGTGTGGATATTTTGTTCCAGAGTCATGAAGAAGAGGCTCTTATCCTCATACTCCCTGAAGTAGGGGTAATAGCCATGTTCCAGGTAATCCCTGAACAGCGCAAGCACCTTCAGACCATTTTTGTCAAGCTCTGCCACAACCGAATTGGCAAACTCCTGATGGTTTGTCAGCAACGAGTCAAGCGGCAGTGAGTCAAAGTAGATTCCATTATTCATGCCAATGAATTCGCGGAAGGACATCCCGTACATCTGAAATACGATGGCTCGCCGGCTCAAATCGTGGCTCCCCTTCGCAATCTCCAGAGCAGAACTCCCCGAAGCAATAATCTTCAGGTTTGGGAACGTATCGCAGATGCTTTTCAGTTCCATAGACCATGCGGGATATTTGTGGATTTCATCAAAGCAGATCAGCTCGCCGCCCATCTTGTAAAACTCGTCGGCGATTTCGTACAGGGATGAACGAGCCACCAGAAAGTGGTCCGCCTGAACGTACAGTGCCTTCCGCCCGGTGCGGTCATCGCTATACTGCTCCAGCAGGCGCTGAATCATGACCGTTGTTTTGCCAATGCCTCGCTGGCCGATAACAATTGAAAACTGGTTGGTTAGCGGGTGATCGCGCAGAAAATAGCGTTTGAAATCGCGGTTACGGATTCTGAGGAAAGTCTGGCTCAGCGGGATAAGGTCGTCAAGCATCGGAACGCTCCGAATAGTATTTAGTTACTATTTTATACGTCATTTAATAGTAATGCAATACTATTTACCATTAATCAATGCAGGGCGTTCTCCACCGACTGACGGCAAGCCCGACTTACGCAAGTGTGCCGATGCTCTTGTGAAAATTGTGAACAAAATGTGAGTGGCGATGAAAAATAATCTCTGCTACCCAATCACATACTTGACTTTATACGCCATTGGCGGATAATGAGGCAAACGTGGAATTTATCGAGACACCCGTATTTACAAAACTGATTGTTGGACTACTGTCTGATGACAGCTACCGCATCTTGCAGGACAACATTGCAAAAAATCCTCAATCGGGAGACCTCATACCGGGCGGGGGCGGAATTCGCAAACTTCGCTTTGCCCTGCCAGGTATGGGGAAGCGTGGTGGGGCAAGGCTGATATACTACTGGCAGACTTCAAAACATAAAACATACCTGCTGTTGGCATATAGCAAGTCAAAAGAAGAAAACCTTGGGCCAGAGCAGGTAACAATACTCAAGGCATTGGTAAAGGAGTTGGAACGCCATGGATAAAGAACTTTTTGAACAACTTCAGCAGAGCATGAAAGAAGCGGTAGCTATTGCGAAGGGTGAGATGCAGCCATCCCGAGTTTTTACTGTGGCGGTACCAGATGTAAAAGCAGTACGAGAAAAAACAGGGCTTTCCCAATCACTTTTTGCCAGTATGATTGGTGTTAAGGTAAAAACCTTGCAAAATTGGGAACAACATCGCCGCAATCCTACTGGTGCAGCGGCGGCCTTGCTCACAATCTTTGACCGAGAACCGGAAACTGCACTGAAAGCTCTGCACCACGTTGCCTGAAACCAGGAACAAAATAAGTCCTCATTTCAAATGCCGGTTTTGCACTACCCCTTCAGCGTTTCCAACTCATCCCAGCGGAGAAAAGCCGTTTCCAGCTCCCCCTCCAGCGCCGACAAGCGGGCGTTAACAGCCACGACCTCGTTTCCGGAACTTTTATAAAATTCAGGATCGGCCAGACGGGCGTGCAGATCTACCTGCTCCTTTTCCAGTGCGGCGATCCGCTCCGGCAGCGCCTCCAGCTCGCGCTGGTCGTTGAATGAGAGCTTGCGGACTTTCTCTTTCTGCGCTTTCCCTTTTTCCGGAACCATTTTCTGAGCCGCCTGGGTCACGGCAGCCGCCTCGGTGGCGGCCTGCCCCAGCCAGTCATCGTACCCCCCGACAAAATCCCGCACCGAACCGTCGCCGGACAGCACCAGCGTGCTTGAAACAACATTGTTAAGGAATTCGCGGTCATGGCTCACCAGCAGCAGCGTGCCGGGATACTCCATGAGCAGATCCTCCAGCAGATCGAGCGTTTCGGCATCAAGATCGTTGGTCGGCTCATCCATCACCAGAATATTTGATGGTTTGGTAAAGAGCTTGGCCAGCAGCAGCCGGTTGCGTTCGCCGCCGGAAAGGATGCTGACCGGCGAGCGGGCCCGCTCCGGAGAAAAGAGAAAATCCTGCAGATAGCCGATGATATGGCGCGGCTGGCCATTGATGATCAGGGTATCATTCCCCTCCCCCACATTTTCCTGCACACTTTTGTCCATATCCAACTGTTCACGCAGCTGATCGAAATAGATCACTTCGCGCCGGGTGCCGAGTTTGATCTCCCCCTGCTGCGGTTCCAGCTCCCCCAGCAGCAAGCGGAGCAGCGTAGTTTTGCCGGAACCGTTGGGGCCGATGATGCCGATCCGGTCGCCCCGCATAATTGTTGTGGAGAAATTCGCCACAATCGGCCGGCCGTCATAGGCAAAGGTCACGCCGCTCGCTTCGGCCACCAGCGCCCCGGAACGATCCGCCACCTGCAGTTGAATCTTGGCGGTACCCTGCCGTTCACGCCGCTGACGCGATTCTTCACGCAGTTTTTTCAGCGCCCGGACGCGCCCTTCGTTGCGGGTACGGCGGGCCTTGATCCCCTGCCTGACCCATACTTCCTCCTGGGCCAGTTTTTTATCAAACAGCGCCTGACGGGATATTTCCGCTTCAAGCAGCGCTTCCCGCCGCTCCACGAATTCATCGTAGCCGCAGGGAAAGGCATAGATCCGTCCCCGGTCCATTTCCGCCACCCGGTTAGCCAGACGACGGGCAAAAGCGCGGTCATGGGTGACAAAGATCACCGTTTTGACGTTCTTCGCCAGAAACTCCTCCAGCCAGAGGATGGTATCGATATCAAGGTGGTTGGTAGGTTCGTCCAGAATCAGAATATCGGGAGAGGAGACCAGGGCACGGGCCAGCAGCACCCGCCGCTTGGTCCCCCCGGAGAGCGCGGTGAATTCCGCTTCCGCATCCAGATCCAGCCGGTTCAGCACCCGCTCCACCTCCTGATGCAGACTCCAGCCGTCATTTTCCTCCAGCTCCTTTTGCAGTGCTTCCAGGCGGGCCAGCAGCTTTGGGCTTGCATCGTGGGCCAGTTCGTGGCTGACATGGTGGTATTCAGCCAGCAGTGCAGCGGCACTGCCCATTCCGGCAGCAACCACATCAAAAACGGTTCCGGTGACATCCTGCGGCACATCCTGGGTAAGCTGGGCGACTTTGAGTCCCTGCTGCCGCTGGATATCGCCCCCCTCCGGAGTCAGCTCGCCGCCGATCACCCGCAACAGGGTCGATTTGCCGCTGCCGTTACGCCCCATGAGACAGAGGCGGTCACCCGGCTCGATCTGCAGACTGATACCGTCAAAAATGGGGGGGCCACCGAAGGCCAGGGTTATGGTGCGCAGGGAGATGAGTGCCACAGGTACCTCATGAATTTTTCTGAAAAATGCAGTTCGAATAACACGATGAAATGGTCTCCCCCTTCAAGGGGGAGGTCAGGAGGGGGATGGGGGCCTTTTTACGCCGGAATTACCCCATCCCCACCCCACCCCTCCCCTTGAAGGGGAGGGAGATATGATGTGGCGCGAGATCAGTACTAATCAGAATGTTTTTTCTAGGATTATTATTCTGTTCATACCGCATGGGACAGAGCGCAGTGGCGGAATGTGCAGGTTAATCGCCGATCCGCTCGAAACGGGGGACCAGCCTTCCATCCACCGGCACATCCTCCAGGAACATACCCAGCGGCCTGACCCAGAGTGAGCCGTCGTCGTACAGTTTCCGGTAGACCACCATCTTCTCTTCGGTTTCGCTGTGACGGGCGACGTCGATCACGTCGTAATAGTTGCCCTTGTAGTGACGGTAGCGGCCGGGGATGATATCGGTCACGTGATGCTCCTATAAAAAACGCCCCTGCCAGAAGTGCCGGAAGGAGCGTTTAGGTGGGTATGCGGAAATACGGATCAGACCTGAACAACTTCCTTGACGCCCGGGATCTGGGCTTTCATGGCACGCTCGATCCCCATTTTGAGGGTCATGGTGGACATGGGGCAGCTGCCGCAGGCGCCTTTCAGCCGCACTTTGACCGTGCCGTCTTCCGTAACTTCAACCAGCTCAACATCGCCGCCATCAGCCTGCAGAGCCGGACGTACCTGCTCAAGAACCTTCAGTACTTCTTCTTTCATCTGTTCATTCTCCTTTGTATGTGGTGGTGCAGATCAAACATCTTTGTCGCTACGGCAGTCCCGGTTCAGTCAGGTGCTGCGGCTGCATAACCCTGTCCAGCTCTTCAACCGCCATCAGCCCCTGTTCCAGAACGATTTCGCGGATGCTCCTGCCGCTGGCAACCGATTCCTTGGCGATAGCCGCCGAGGCGTTGTAGCCGATGTACGGTGCCAGCACCGTCACCAGGCCGAGGGACTCCTCCAGATACCGGCGGCAGCGCCCTTCGTTGGCGGTGATCCCGTTTATACAGGATTCGGTGAATTTCTGCACGCAATTACTGAGCAGTTCCAGGGAAAACGTCAGATTCCAGGCGATCAGCGGCATCATCACATTCAGCTCCAGCTGCCCTGCCTGGGTCGCCAGCAGCACCGCCTGGTCGCACCCCATCACCTGAAAGCAGACCATGTTGGTCATCTCGGCCATGGAGGGATTGATCTTGCCCGGCATGATGGAGGAGCCGGGCTGGATCGCCGGAAGGCGGATTTCGTCCAGGCCGGTACGGGGGCCGGAGGCGAGCAGACGCAGATCGTTGGCTATCCGCCCCAGGTTGACCGCCGTACGGCGCAGGGCTGAGGAAAGAGCCAGAAAAGGATCCATGTTCTGCATCGCTTCGAACAGATCCGGGCTGGCGGTCAGCGGAAACCCGGTGGCAATCGTCAGCTCTTCGACCATGGCCGTGATATACGCCGGTTCGGCGTTCAGTCCGGTTCCCACGGCGGTGCCGCCAATTCCCAGTTCCAGCAGCGCCGGTATACACCCTTCCAACCCCTCCCGGTTTTTCCGGATCGCAGCGGCATAGGCGCCGAATTCCTGTCCCATGCGGATCGGCACCGCATCCTGCAGATGGGTGCGCCCCGACTTGAGGATATGGTCAAACTCCCCCGCCTTGGCGGCCAGGGCCAGCTCCAAACCTTCCAATCGCTCCAGCAGCGGGTCGAGCATTTCCAGAGAAGCAAGGCGGATGGCGGTCGGGATGACATCATTGGTGGATTGGGCCATATTGACGTGATCGTTGGGGTGGAGAGTGGAAAAATCGCCCCGCTCGTGGCCCAGAAGTTCCAGGGCGCGATTGGCGAGAACTTCGTTGGCGTTCATGTTGTGCGATGTCCCGGCGCCGGCCTGGAAAGGATCAACCACGAACTGGTCAGCCAAACCCCCGGCCAGAATTTCATCGGCGGCAGCCGCGATTGCACCGCCGATGGCGGACGACAGTCTGCCGGTGGACATATTGGCTTTCGCCGCACACTTCTTGATGACCACCGTTCCCCAGACAAAGGCGCGGTGCGGTTTCAGTCCCGAGATCGGGAAGTTGTGCAGGGCCCGGGCGGTCTGCGCCCCGTAGTACGCCTCGGCCGGAACCGGCATTTCTCCCATGGAATCCTTTTCAATGCGTATGGTCATATTGTGCTCCCTCACCCCGAAAGTTCTTCCCACTCCCCGTACAGTTTTTCCAGCTGCCCGTTCAGCCCGGCGTGGCGCTCACCCCCCTGCACCCCCCGCTCCGGATCGTCGAAGAAACCGGGGGCGTTCATCTCCTGCTCCAACCGCACCAGTTCTTTTTCCACGGAGGCAATCAGACCCTCTATCTCACCCATCCGTTTCTGCCGCGACTGATCCTCACGCTTGCGCCGCTTCTCCTCTTCACGATCCTTCAACCGAAGATCCTTGGTTAACGGAGGCAATGGTTCCGGAGCAGCATCACCCACGGCGGCCGATGCCGGTGAACCAGAGGAAGAAACGGTACTGCCCGTTGCAACCTGAACCCCCGCTTTTTTCCCCAGGTAATATTCGTAATCGCCGAAATAGTTTTCAACGCTGCCCCCCTCGACCTCAACAATCCGCGTCGCCAGGGCATTGACGAAGTAGCGGTCATGGGAAACAAAGACCACCGTGCCGTCGAAACCTTTGAGGGCATCCAGCAGAACTTCCTTGCTGTTCAGGTCCAGGTGGTTGGTCGGTTCATCCATCAGCAGCAGGTTTGATTGGCGGAGCAGCATCTTGGCCAGGGCCAGGCGGTTCCGCTCTCCGCCGGAAAGAACGCTCACCGGCTTGTGGATGTCATCCCCCGAGAACAGGAACGCTCCCAGGATATCCCGCAGGCGGGGCACCATGGCATAGGGGGCGTCGGCGTAAAGTTCGTCATAGGCCGAGCGGCTCTGCTCCAGCACGTTGGCCTGGTCCTGGGCGAAGTAGTCCATGCTGACATTGTGTCCGAGAATCCGCTCCCCCCCCTGAACTTCGCCCCCGGCCAGCACCGCCATGAGGGTGGATTTACCGGCTCCGTTATGCCCCACCAAAGCGACCCGCTCACCTTTTTCCACGGTCAGGTCAATCCTGTTCAGGACGATGTGATCACCGAACGAGCGGGTGAGTCCCTTCAGTTCGACCACATTCTTGCCGCTCTTGGGAGCGTCGGGAAACTGAAAACGGATCCGCTTGCGCTCGGGCGGGAGTACGATTCGTTCCACTTTTTCCAGCTGTTTGACCCGTGACTGCACCTGGGACGCTTTATTGGCCTGGTAGCGGAACCGGCGGATGAAATCCTCCGTCTTTTCGATCTCATCATCCTGGATGCGCTTGGCGTTGCGCAGCGCGGTTACCCTCTCCTCGCGCTGATTGAGATAGGTCGAATAGCGGCAGTGGTAATCCGTCAGGGTATGATTCCATACTTCGGCGATGCGGCTGCAGACGCTGTCCATGAAAAAACGGTCGTGGGACACGAGGATGACCGAACCGGGGTAGGCGCAGAGGTACTCCTCCAGCCAGTTGCGCGCTTCGATATCCAGATGGTTGGTCGGCTCATCCAGCAGCAGAACATCCGGTTTTTGCAGCAGCAGGCGGGCCAGGGCAATACGCATCTGCCAGCCGCCGGAAAACTCTCCGCAGTCACGGTGCCAGTCCGACTGGACAAAGCCGAGACCCTTGAGCACCGTGCCGATTTCCGCTTCCATCGTGTAGCCGCCGCCATGACGGAACTGTTCCTGCAGTTCGCCGTACCGGCCCAGAATCTGGTCGTGCTCGGGGGAATCGTGGGGGAGGCGCTCCAGGTCAAGGCCGATGCGGTGCAGTTCCTCCTCCATGGCCAGGAGTTCGGAGAGTGCAGCGCGGGCTTCGTGGAAGAGCGACTGACCGGCGGTAACGATGCCGTCCTGCGGCAGGTAGGATGCCTTGGCACCACGGGCAAACTGAATCTCCCCGGAGGTCGGTTCGGTCAGGCCGGCGATGATTTTCATCAGCGTCGATTTGCCGGCGCCGTTTTCCCCCACCAGCGCCACCCGTTCACCTTTTTTCAGGTGCCAGGAGATGGTGGTGAAGAGCGGTGTGCCGGCGAAGTCTTTGGATAAATTTATGAGTTGGAGCATGGGTGGTGTTGTAGCATACGGGAGTCGGAATGGGCAAGCGCGGGGATACTGACCGGATTGAGAACAGTGCGCCGTTGACTGATCCGTGTATTCATACGTTGACGGACCTGATCATTATTCCCGAAAACAATACAGGCTCTCTTACGCCGCTTTTTTAAGAGCTACCCAGCCGATACAGGCCAATTGAACTGTTTTGGGGATAGGCCGGGAACCGGAACGATAATGGGCGATCATGCGACGTGTCATGCCGAGAGCTTCAGCAGCTGTAGACAAGGACAGCTGGTTATTCCTGATCCAGCCATCAAAGGAGGCCGGAGAAAATAAACCTGCTTGTTCGCGGCAGAGTTGATACAACCGGTCCGCTCCCATATCAAGACCATCCGGCCAATCGAGGCCGTGCCCCCATTCTTCAACCGCCACATGGGCGAACAGGGTGGGGTCGGCAAGCGGAGCCAGCGCTTCATAGCGGCTGATCGTAGCGGTAAGATCACAATCAAGAGTTTCCCCTGTGTTCCAGGTGATAACCAGATGCTGGGGCGCACCGACCTGTACAGCGGTAATCAGGGGGGCTTTGTTCATAGGTTTAACCTCCGATATTCGTCAAGCAGTTCGTCCCGATGAGCCAGTATCCACGCAACTGCTGGTGTTATCCGTTTTTGTGGCCGGACCATGCCCGCCGGTATTTTGAGAGAATCAAGTGCAACCGAAACGCGGGAGCCGTCCCGAAAAAGCATGTGCACGTGAGGGGCCGGATGTTCTTCCCCACCGTTGATGCGTATCTTCCAGTCGTTTTCACCGTGAGCGGTCGTCATATTTTTATACTAGTGTAATGGTTACACTGTGTCAATGGTAAATATTGGTACTGCATTAGAAATCAAACCACATATAAATCGTCAAAACATGGTAGACTTGGGGAAAATCTGTGTGATATGCCAGAGCCGTGCTGCAAACCGGCTCAACAAATAAAGGAAAACCATATCATGATTAGGACAACTGATATCCGTCACCCTATGTTCACCTTCTCAATTGCTGTCGGAGCACTGTTTTGTGTTCTCGCCGGATGCAGCCGCACCCCGGAACAGCCGGCTACAATTCAGGGATACGTGGAAGGGGAGTTTGTCTATATCGCCGCCCCTCTGGCCGGGCGACTGGAGACTCTCTTCGTCCAGCGGGGGGCACAGGTCAAGGCGGGAGATCCGCTCTTTGAACTGGAAAACACCCGGGAAAAAGCCGCCCGTGATGAAACACGACTCCACCTTACCCAAACCCGCGCGCAGGTTGCCGATGCCCGAAAGGGCAAGCGGGTGACAGAAATCGAGGCCAGTACCGCACTGTTGAATCAGGCGCGGGCGGCGTTGCAGTACTCGGAAAAGGAACTGCAGCGTCAGGAACGACTGCTCACCGCCAACGTGGTCCCGCTGCAGCAGGTAGACCGGCTCCGCTCCGTGCGCGATCAGGACCGGCAGCGGGTCGTCCAGCTTGAGGCGGAGCTCGGCACGGCACGCCTCGGCTCACGCAGCGACCAGATCGCAGCGGTGGAGGCGAATGCCCGTTCACTGGAAGCGGTGCTGACCAGAAGCGAGTGGGACCTGGCCCAGAAGCGGCAAAGCGCCCCCCAGGCCGGCCAGATTTTCGACACGCTTTATCGCCGGGGAGAATGGATCGCCGCAGGGCGACCGGCGGTGGTTCTGCTGCCCCCCCAGAATATCAAGGTCAGGACCTTTGTTCCCGAACCGCTGGTCTCAGCAATCCGCCAGGGGAACCGGGTACAGGTGACCGTTGACGGGGGGCGCACACCGCTCTCCGGCAGCGTGACGTTCGTGTCCCCCCAGGCGGAGTACACCCCGCCGGTCATCTACAGCCGGGAGAACCGCCAAAAACTGGTGTATATGGTGGAAATCGGCTTCGATCCCGCAACGGCAGTGCAACTTCACCCCGGACAACCGGTGGACGTCCGCTTCGGTTCAGGATCATGACGGACGGTTTCGCCATCGATGTGCGCGGCATGACCAAGCGCTTCGGTGAACAGACCGTGGTCAACGGGATAGATCTGCAGGTGCGGCGTGGTGAGGTGTACGGTTTTCTCGGTCCGAACGGCAGCGGTAAAACCACCTTTATCCGTATGCTCTGCGGACTGCTGGCCGCAGATGCGGGCGAAGGCACCTGCCTCGGCTTCGATGTCATCAGGGAGAGCGAGTACATCAAGCGCCAGGTCAGCTACATGACCCAGCGCTTCAGTTTTTATGAAGATTTGAGCATTGCCGAAAACCTTGATTTTGTAGCGCGAATGTATGCCGTTGCGAATCGGCGGGAAGCGGTGCGGGACAGCATTGAACGGTTGGGACTGGCCGGTCGGCAGAAACAGCTGGCGGGTGAACTGTCGGGCGGGTGGAAGCAGCGTCTCGCCCTGGCGGCGTGCCTGATTCACAATCCACAACTGCTGCTGCTGGACGAACCGACCGCCGGCGTCGACCCGAAAGCGCGCCGCGACTTCTGGGAACAGATACACGAACTTGCCGGACAGGGGCTGACCTTTCTGATCACCACCCACTACATGGACGAGGCCGAACGGTGCGACCGGCTCGCCTATATTTCCTACGGCAACCTGCTGACCCGCGGCACGGCGGCGGAGGTTGTTGCCGGGGCGGGGTTGACCACCTGGAGGGTGGACGGCCCGGAACTGCATGAACTTGCCCGCCTGCTGCGCGGCACTCCGGCTGTGCTCCAGGCGGTGGCATTCGGGGCCCGGCTCCATGTCAGCGGCACCGATGCGGCCGCCCTGGAACGGGCAATCGCCCCCTTCCGCACGGGACACCACAGCTGGCAGCAGATCCACCCCGGACTTGAGGATGTGTTCATCCATCTGATGGGAAGTTCGAAGGACAATTATTCCCCATGAGCCCTGCGAAAAAACCGACACCATTATCATTTGCCCGCTTCTGGGCCATCGTCACCAAGGAATTTATCCAGATGCGGAGGGATCGGCTCACCTTCGGCATGATTATCGGCATTCCGGTGGTTCAGCTCATGCTCTTCGGCTATGCCATCAACGGCGATCCGAAGCATCTTCCCACCGCCGTGCTGCTGGCCGACAACAGTCAGCAGGGGCGTTCACTGCTCTCTGCTCTCAAAAACAGCGACTATTTCAGGTTTGTCCGCGAGGTTAAGAGCGAGAAGGAGGCGGAGGCCGTACTCGCCACGGGAGAAGTTCAGTTTGTCGTGACGATCCCGGAAAATTTCGGCCGCAATCTGCTGCGCGGCGACAAGCCCACCGTACTGGTTGAAGCGGATGCCACAGATCCATCCGCCACCGGCAACGCCATCGCCTCCCTGCGAACGCTGCTGGGGAGTGCGCTGCAGCACGACCTCAAGGGACCGCTCGCCTTTCTGGCTGGCAGCGAAGGCCCGATAAATCTGCGTGTCCACGCCCGCTACAACCCGGAAGGAATTTCCCAGTACAATATCGTACCGGGGCTGATGGGGGTTGTGCTGACCATGACCATGGTGATGATCACCGGCCTGGCCATGACCCGCGAGCGGGAACGGGGCACCATGGAAAACCTCCTCTCCATGCCGACCCGGCCGCTGGAAGTGCTGCTCGGCAAGATCATTCCCTATATTCTGGTCGGCTACATCCAGGTCGGCCTGATCCTGATTGCGGCGCGCTTTCTGTTCCGGGTACCGATGAACGGCAGCATCCCGCTGCTGCTCCTCACATCCCTGCTGTTCATCGCCGCAAATCTGGCCATGGGCATCACCTTTTCCACCCTGGCAAAAAACCAGCTCCAGGCGGTACAGATGACCTTTTTTTTCTTCCTTCCCTCACTGCTGCTGTCCGGGTTCATGTTCCCGTTCCGGGGCATGCCGGAGTGGGCGCAGGCCATTGGCGAAGTGCTGCCGCTGACTCATTTCCTGCGGGTTATCAGGGGGATACTGTTGAAGGGGAATGGATTTGAAGAGGTGATCCTGCAGTTGTGGCAGATCATGCTGTTTGCCGTCGTGGCTCTCACCATCGGCGTGAAACGCTACCGGCGGACGCTGGATTAGGGGTGCGGGGCATCAGCTCCCGCACATCAGCCCCAGCCCCGCTGCGGTTTCCCGATACACCTGCTGCGCCCCTTCGCTGAACTGCACGAAGATGATCCGTTCCAGCTCCGGAAACTGGGCGGCCGCTTCCTGAGCAGCCTGGAGAGCGATAGTTGCCGCCTCCCGCATCGGGTACCCGTACACCCCCGCACTGACCGCCGGAAAGGCGATACTTTTCAGACCGCGCAGATGCGCCACCTGAAAGCAGCGGCGGTAGGCAGACGCCAGAAGTTCCGGTTCCCCCGTGTCGCCGCCATGCCACACCGGCCCGACGGTATGAATCACATACCGGGCCGGAAGCAGATACCCCCCGGTAATCTTGGCATCACCGGTTTCGCACCCCCGAAGCCCGGCACACTCCTGCACCAGCTCCGGTCCGGCAACACGGTGAATGGCACCGTCCACACCGCCACCCCCCAGCAACGTGTTATTGGCCGCATTGACAATGGCATCCACCGCCAGTGTCGTGATATCCGCCTGAATGATTTCGATAATTGCCGGCATTGTTCCTCCGCTAAAACATAAGGTTGCATCGTTCTGTCATACTAGTATACTGCAAGCTATCTGTAATTCCAATTCCAGTTCAAAGATGATCTCAAGGCAGCCAAGAGAGGGCTTTGAAATGGAATTGGGATAATTTCCGGTGGCTGCGGCTGGAACCATGCCGGCCGTGGCGAGAAGGAGAGATGCCCATGCTCTTCCCTCCCCTCCGCAAAAAAAGATACCACGGAATTCTTCTCGATGCACCCCGCGACGGCGATGAGCGCTGCCAAAATTGCGGCGGCCTCTGCTGCAAGTCGTTTGCCGCCGTGGAGGTCACCTGGGACGAATACGAACGGCTCCGGGCACTTGGGGCCACACGCCTGCAGCTGTCACTGTACGGTGCGCATCGTCTGGAGATCGATTATGCCTGCGAATTCCTGGTGGAAGGGCGCTGCAGTATATACGACGTCCGCCCGGATATCTGCCGCCGCTTTTTCTGCTCCGAAACCTGATCCCATCCACTGAAAACAGAACGGCCCGTTGCCACCGGCAGGTGTGGCAACGGGCCGTCGTATTTATTCAGGAGAGGGTGTATTACCCCTTGATCTGCCCCTGAATGCCGATAGTCACTTCAGTGTAGGGGATCTGTTTTCCCGATGCCGCCAGCGCCTGACGAGCCGCCACGGCGATACCGCCGCAGCAGGGAACCTCCATCTTGAGAACAGTGATACTTCTCACGTCCGACTTACTGAACAGCTCGGTCAGTTTCTGGGTATAAAAATTATTGTCATCCAGCTTCGGGCAGCCCATGACGACCGCTTTCCCCTTGAGAAAATCTTCGTGGTAGCCCGCATAGGCCACCGGCACGCAGTCGGCGGTGATGAGCAGATCGGCGCCCTGGAAGTAGGGGGCGGTCGTGGAAACCAGGTGGAGCTGCACCGGCCACTGGGCCAGTTGACTCTGCCGGCTGCCGGCCGGGCCGGAGGGGGTGGGCGCCGGAGCGGCAAAGCTCATGGCGCGGGATCCGGGGCAACCGCCGCCATGCTGCGAGGGTGCAGCAACGGGCGGTGCAGGGTGATGGGCAGGTGCCGCTTTACCCAACGTCGCCAGATGTTTTTCCACCGCCGCTTCGTCGAATTCGTCAGTATCCCGCTCCTCAATCTGGATCGCATCCCGGGGGCATTCCCCCAGGCAGGCTCCCAGCCCGTCGCACAGGTTATCGGCAGCCAGCACCGCCTTGCCGTCAACAAGCTTGATAGCGCCTTCGGCGCAGGATGGCACACAGAGTCCGCAGCCGTCACATTTGTCCTGATCGATGGTAACAATTTTTCTCAACATGGTTTTTTCTCCTGTTCTGTATTTGGGTAGCTAAAAAAAGTAATGCCAGATGTAATCCAGCCTGCCGCGCAGCATCAGTTTTCGTCCCGAGTACGCCATAATTTCCTTTACCTTTGCCAGTTGCGGCTTGGTATAGCAGTGCGTGCGGCAATGCTTGCAGGTCGGTTTTTCAGCTTCCAGCGGACATTTCAGCCGTCTGGTCACTGCGTATGCCAGAAATGATGCGCAATCAGGGCAGAGAGTCCGCTGGTCAAGGTCTGCAAGTTGGGCCACGGAAGTTCGTTCGGCACCGCCATGTTTCCCCGCGCAGTAGACCTCGACAAACTTGCCGATCAGCTTGATGTCGCTTTTCTGATTTCTGGTTAGTTCATTCATGTTCGTCATACTGCTCCCCCTCCGCCCCATCTTACATGACCAAGGTCAAATTTTTGAGATTTTACTTTACGCTGACCGGATGATTACTATACATTCGCCAAAGCAGATACGTCTACATTCGAGGCCCCGCATGATCTCCAAAGCTGTTTCCTTTGTCGCCAAATCAGGTACCGGAAAAACCACCCTGCTGGAAAAAGTCATCGCCGAACTGAAACAGCGCGGCTACCGGATCGGTGTTATCAAACACGATGCCCACCGTTTTGACATCGACCATCCGGGCAAGGACAGTCACCGCCTGACCGCCGCCGGTGCCGATACGATGCTGATTTCTTCACCGGCACAGCTGGCCTTGGTGAAACAGCATGCCGAATCACCGCCGATTGAAGAGCTGATCGCCACCTATTTTACCGATGTGGATCTGATCCTCACCGAGGGTTTCAAAAAAAGCGGACTCCCCAAAATCGAGGTGCACCGTAAAGAGCGGAGCAGCACGCTGCTCTGTCGCGGGGAAGAAAATGACCCGTCTCTGCTGGCAGTGGCCAGCGATGAACCACTGGAACTGGACGTACCGGTCCTGGATCTGAACAACCCGGCCCAGGTGGCCGACTTTGTGGAGAAGCAGATCATTCATGCAGCTGACTGACTCCCACGGGAGAAACATAAATTATCTGCGCCTGTCCGTGACCGATCGCTGCAATATGCGCTGTTTTTACTGTATGCCCAAGGAGGGAGTCGCCAAAAAAGAGCATGGCGCCATACTTTCCTATGAAGAGCTGCAGCTGATTGCCGAAGCGGCCATCGGCATGGGGATCGAAAAAATCCGCATTACCGGCGGTGAACCGCTGGTACGCCCCGGAATTGTTGCATTCCTTGCCCGCCTGTCCCGACTGGACGGCCTGAGACATCTGGCTCTGACAACCAACGGCCTGCTGCTGGCGGAGATGGCCGCCGACCTTTACCTTGCCGGCGTACAGCGCCTGAATGTCAGCCTTGACTCCCTCCATGGGGACACGTTTACGGAGATCACCCGTGGGGGGGATCTGGATCGGGTGCTGGCCGGACTGGAAGCGGCGGAACAGGCCGGCTTTCCCCCGCCGAAGATCAACTGTGTCATCATGCGCGGCATTAACGACGGCGAAATACTTGACTTTGCCGACAGGACCCTGTCGCACGGCAATTCAATCCGCTTCATAGAGTATATGCCGGCGGTCAAGGACGACGACTGGCAGCGCTACTCCATTTCCGGCGGTGAGATTCTGCAGCGCATTACCGAGCGCTACACTCTGGAGCAGGTGGACAAGGGGCAGTTCGCCGGGCCGTCACGTGATTTCCGCATCCCCGGCGCACGGGGCAGCATCGGCATCATAACAGCGGTCTCCGGACATTTCTGCTCTGAGTGCAACCGGATCCGGGTCACCTCCACCGGGCAGGCCAAAGGGTGTCTTTTCTCCGACGAAAAAACCGACCTGATCCCTTTCCTCCGGCCACCGGACCGCCAGAGGCTGACAGCAGCGCTGCAACAGATTGTGTCCACCAAACCGGAGCGGCACGGAATATCCGTGGACGGCTATGTTCACAAAAATTTCACCATGTCACAGGTAGGGGGGTAAGCGAAATGGGCGTGGTCAAAGCGGTCTGCATCAGTGAAAACAAAGGTGAACGAAAGAAACCGGTGGCATCGGTGGAACTGCGCATTAATCACGGCATCATCGGTGATGGTCACGCCGGTGACTGGCACCGTCAGGTGAGCCTGCTGGCAGCGGAGAGCATCGACAAAATGCGGGCCCTGGGGCTGGACGTGGATTCGGGCGATTTTGCCGAAAACATCACCACCAGCGGCATCGTACTGGTGACCCTGCCGATCGGCAGCCGCCTGCAGCTTGGAGAGACGGTGCTGGAAGTAACCCAGATCGGCAAGGTGTGCCACACCCGCTGCGCCATCT
This sequence comes from uncultured Geobacteraceae bacterium, assembly GCA_903852495.1. Taxonomy (GTDB): domain Bacteria; phylum Desulfobacterota; class Desulfuromonadia; order Geobacterales; family Pseudopelobacteraceae; genus JACRCG01. Next base: position 16,689 of record CAINRC010000005.1, read on the forward strand.
TTTACCAGGCCGGCGATTGCGTCATGCCTAAAGAAGGAATCTTTGCCACGGTTATAGTCGGCGGAATCATCAAACCGGGGGATAGCATCACAACCATGTGAGGGGGGGACTGAAGTCTGCCCTCCCCAACATGGCCCGCCTGACAACTTGCTTCCTGTTTTTTTCCTTTGCCTCACCGGCCCCATTCCTTGTAGTATGGCCCGGCTGTATAATCTCATCCGCCTGGATACCGACACCGACATGGAAGAACCGAAAAAAGAAAAAATGACCAAAGAGCTGCGGGGGATGGCGCTGGGGACCATCGGCATCTTTATCCTGCTGGCATTTCTTACCTTTAACACCTCCGACTCCTCACTGAACAGCTGGTCCAACGAGGGGATGATCCACAATCTGGGGGGAAAATTCGGCGCCCAGGTGGCCGATCTGTTTTTCAACGGGTTTGGTCTTTCTTCCTACCTGATTCCGCTGGCGCTGCTCTACATGGCCTACACCCTCTTCCGTTTCAAAGAGATCCGGCTCCGCTCATACAAACTGCTGGCTTCGTTCGGACTTCTGTTTACCCTCTCGGCACTGCTCGCCTTTTCCCGTGATACGGTTTCATTCTTCGGGCAACAGGTGCCGACCGGCGGGCTTGTGGGGAAAATGACGATATACTTCCTCAAAGCGACTGTCGGCCCTTACGGAGCCCTGCTTCTGCTGCTGCCGCTGCTGGCCGCCTCGATTATGATCCTTTCGAAATTCTCCTTTATTCTGTTTGCCGGCTGGTGGCTGGAAAATTTCAAAAACAAATGGGCCGCCTGGCAGGCACGCCGCGCCGCCGTCCGCGAAGAGCAGAAGCGTACAAAGGCCAAACAGGAAGGGCTCCCCCCTGCTGCCGCATCCACCGGACCGGTTATCAAGCCGCCGGCAGCGTTACCGCCCCGCCCTACCATTTTTAAAAAAGAAAAGGATAAAAAGAAAGAAGAGGGCAAAACCGCCGCCGTGCAGGAAACCTTCGAGTTCATCAAGGCAGAGGGGGATTTCCATACCCCCCCGTTTTCCCTGCTGGATGTGCCTCCCCTTACTGAAAAAACCCTCGACCGCGATGCTCTGACCATGAATGCGCGATTGCTGGAAAAGAAACTCAAAGATTACAACATCGACGGCGAGGTGGTGGAAATTTGCCCCGGCCCGGTCATCACCATGTATGAGTTCTCCCCGGCACCCGGCATCAAAATCAGCCGCATCGCCGGACTTACCGATGACCTGACCATGGCGCTGCAGGCCATGTCGATCCGCATTGTGGCACCGATCCCCGGCAAGGGGGTCGTGGGTATCGAGGTCCCGAACCGCGACCGCGACATGGTGTTTCTGCGGGAGATTTTCAACTGCGAGCATTTTTCCCACAGCAAAATGAAACTGCCGCTGGCCCTGGGGAAGGATATCGCCGGGCTTCCGGTCGTGACCGACCTGGCCAAGGCGCCGCATCTGCTGGTGGCCGGTTCAACCGGGTCCGGCAAGTCGGTGTCGATCAACACCATGATTCTTTCCCTGCTCTACACCTCCACTCCCAAGGATGTGCGCATGATCATGGTCGATCCCAAGATGCTGGAATTTTCCATGTACGAGGGGATTCCCCATCTGCTGCTGCCGGTGGTCACCGAACCGAAGAAAGCGTCCCTGGCACTCAAATGGGCGGTCAACGAAATGGAACGCCGCTACACGCTGCTGTCCGACAAGGGCGTGCGCAACATAGATTCCTACAACAAAAAACTGGCAGGCGAACTACTTGAGCAGGAAGAGCATGACGCCATCTCCGATGCCGAGATCATCGAGGAGCTTGAAGAGATTCTCGAAGAGGGCGAAAACTTCCCCGATCCGCTCCCCTTCATGGTGGATGATGGTGACATACTGGAGCACACTCATCTCCCCTACATTGTAGTAATTGTGGACGAGCTGGCCGACCTGATGATGGTGGCCGGCCGCGAAGTGGAGGAGCATATTGCCCGCCTTGCCCAGAAAGCACGCGCCTCGGGCATCCACCTGATTCTGGCTACCCAGCGCCCGTCCGTTGACGTCATTACCGGCCTGATCAAAGCCAACCTGCCGTCGCGCATCTCCTTCCAGGTCACCTCGAAGGTTGATTCGCGCACCATCCTTGACTGCAACGGAGCCGAAAGTCTGCTGGGCGCCGGCGATATGCTCTATATGCCCCCCGGCACTTCGCGCCTGCAGCGTATTCACGGCGCCTTCGTTTCCGACTCCGAAGTGCAGCGTGTGGTGGATTTCCTGAAAAAACAGGGCAAACCGGTGTACGAGAAGTCGATCCTTGAGATGAAAGACCCTGACGAAAAAGGGGGGTCAGATGACGAGGAGCAGGACGAGCGGTGGGAGGATGCCCTCCGTCTGGTCGCGGAAACCAGACAGGCCAGCATCTCCATGGTGCAGCGCCGTCTGCGCATCGGCTACAACCGCGCCGCCCGCATCGTCGAAATGATGGAAAGCGAAGGGATGATCGCCCATAGTGACGGCACCAGCAAACCACGCGAAATTTATATGGATGTTATCAACGCCTATCTGAATTCGCAGTTAACGAGGTGAACCAGAGGATGAGCTCAATACACGCCGCCGCCATTCAGTTTACCGTCAAACAGGGAGATGTGGATGCCAATCTGGCCCACGTCCGCGAGGCGCTTGCCCGTGTCGCAGACCAAGGTGCCAATCTGGCCGTGCTGCCGGAAATGTGGTCCACCGGCTTTGCCTACCGGAATCTGAACGAACTGGCGGGGCGGACTGAGGGGATTGTGGCGGAGCTGTTGGAACTTTCAGCCCGGCACAAGATGGTGATCGTCGGCAGTATGCCGGAACCGAACGGCGACAAGGTGTTCAATACGATTTATGTTGCCGACAACGGCACTCTGGCGGGCGTGTACCGCAAAATCCACCTTTTTTCCCTATTGGGTGAAGACAAGGCGTTCTCCGGCGGGAATCAGTGGCTGTTGGCGGAAACCTCCATCGGCAAGATCGGGGTGATAATCTGTTACGACCTCCGTTTTCCCGAACTGTCCCGGCGCCTCGCAATCGAAGGGGCTCAGATCATCTGCGTGCCGGCCCAATGGCCCAAACCGCGTCAGGAGCACTGGCGCACACTGCTGCGGGCGCGGGCGATTGAAAACCAGCTGTTCATCGTTTCCTGCAACGCCTGCGGTATCATCGGCAAACTGGATTTTTTCGGTATGAGCATGATCATCGGCCCCAAAGGGGAACTGCTGGCCGAATCGGGAGAGGAAGAAGGGGAGATTTTCGCGCCGCTGGATATGCAGAGCATGGAAGAATGGCGGGCACAGATCCCCTGTTTCAAGGATCGCAAGCCGGAGTGTTATTAACCGGTTACCTGCATTAAAATCAGCCCCAAACAACTCAGTAAAATAAATTATACACCTACTAATTGAACACAGAGGCACAGAGACACAGAGAACATCAGAGGCAAAAGAGGCAGAGAAAAAGAAGGTGAACGGCGTATTTTAGGGTTTTGGGTTCCCCCGAAAGGTTATGATTTCCTCTGTGTCTCCGTGTTGAACGGGTTTAGATGGTAAAACATTTCAGACGTGCAGTTTTTTCAGAAGTTCCGGATTATGCAGCGCTTTCCGCAAAGTTTCCCGCACCGCTTCAACCTCCTCAAATCCCTCCGCCTTTGACATGAACCCGCTTTTATAGCGCAGCCGCAGGCTTTTACGCAGATTATCGGCAACAGCCAGCGCCCTCTCTCCGGTGGGGTCCACCAGAAGGTATTTTGACTCGGCCGGATTGTGCATAAAATCGAACACCGCTTCCCGGGCCCGCTGCATATACTCGTCCCGGTCAGCTTGCGCCAACTGGTAGCGTGACTTACTGGAAAGCGTCTGCATGATCTTCTGCATATTCTCCATGCGCGACATCACCATGATCGAGTTAAAAATCCGCTTGTTGGTGCCGAAGGAAAAGATGGTTGTCGTCAGCACACTCCGGAGCAGGGCATCATTGTCCCGCTGATCGGCCCGGCAGACGGTTCGAGCCAGTTCCCACACATCCTTCTCCACAAACGTCTCGAAACGCATTTCCCAATACGCATGTTTCATGGTTATCGCCGCAAAGGAGCGGATGATCTTGTAGGGAACGTAGTAGTTGTGCGCCACGGTGTCCGCCGCCAAATGGCAGAGATAGCCGTAGGCACAGGCCCGCTGTCGATCTGTTTCGGCATTTTTCAGCAGCGTCCGTCCGATCCCCCAGCGGTGACAGTTGAGCAGGTAATGGGTGTACTTTTTCCCGACCGTAATATCCGGGGCGAGGCAGCCGTACAGAAAATCCAGCGGATGAGCCGCCAGCAGCGCGGAAACCGGGCCGGACAGCAGCCCCGGATCCGCCAGCAGTTGGGCTCCCAGCTGGAGATGAATGCCACCCCCCCAGGCCAGGGCGTCCACCGGAAACAGGGCAACTGCTATGGTAATTATCAGAAAATACATATAGTTCTTTCGTTTTGACAGGCAGATCGCTTACTGGTAGATTGCGGGTGCGATTGTACGCTAGATTTCACCCGGTTGCATATAAAATTGACAGGCAGGAGCGGCACCCCACCATGACACATTCCACCCAATCTCACCTGTCGGCTTCACTGACCGCCTACCTGGAGGATCTTCAGGAAAGCGGGGTCGACGGAATTCCGGCGGAGTTGATGACAGCGCCAGTGATGGCACCGGCGACCACGGTGACTACGGCAAAACCGGCAGCAGCGCAACAGCTGAGCACGCCGGAAAAACATGAATCTCTTGAGGCGATCAGGAAAGAGCTGGGGGCGTGTCAACGTTGCAAACTGGGCGCCACCAGAAAGAATCTGGTCTTTGGTGTCGGCAATCCGAATGCGCGGCTCGTGTTTGTCGGTGAAGGGCCGGGTGCCGATGAGGATACCCAGGGAGAACCGTTTGTGGGAGATGCCGGAAAAATACTGAATCGCATCATTGCCGCCATGGAATTGAAGCGGGAGGATGTGTACATCTGCAATGTGGTCAAGTGCCGACCGCCGCAGAACCGGCCGCCCGAAAGCGATGAAGTCAGCACCTGCATACCGTTTCTGCTCCGGCAGCTCCACTCGGTCAGGCCGGAGGTGATCGTGGCGCTTGGTACCTCTGCAGCCCATGCCCTGCTGCAGTCCAAGGTAGCAATCTCAAAAATGCGCGGCAAATTCCATGACTTTCACGGTATGCCGCTCATGCCGACCTATCACCCGTCATATCTGCTCCGTACCGGCGGTAACTCCGACTCCTTCTGGAGCGTCTGGGATGACATGATTCAGGTTCTCCAGCTGCTCAAACTGCCGGTTCCTGAAAAGAGCCGGAAAAAGTAGAACCACCGTGCCTCCTCCAGTGACTGATAGTATTCCCTTTCTGAAAAATATTTTCCCCCCCTCCTGCCACAGCCGGGTCGCCCTGGTCGGCGGCACGGTACGCGATATGCTGCTGGGCACCGGGGGGAAAGATATGGACCTGGTGGCCGCCCTTTCCCATGAGGAGCTCTGCGGGCTCGGGTTCCGTCTGGTGGAACCGGCCAGCGCTGCCACCATCTACTTCAGGCATATCCTAGAAGCAGGCTCTCTTGAAGTGACCCGGATCGAGGGGATGAATCGGCTGAATGAAGATCTTCTCCGGCGCGACTTCACCGTCAACGCCATGGCACTGGGGCTGGACGGCACATACAGTGACCCGTTCCACGGCGAGGCCGATGTGAAGAAGCGGCTGCTCCGGGCGTGCAGCGAACGCACCTTCAGCGATGACCCGCTCCGGATTTTTCGCGCCTTCCGTTTTGCGTCTGACGGTTGGAACATGACGCCCGAAACGGAGGCACTGATACGGAACAACCGCTGGTCTGACGCATTCCGCACCATCCCGGCAGAGCGCTTCAGCGGTGAACTGCTCAAAGCCATGGCGCTGGGTAGTCCGGAACGTTTTTTTCAGGGGATGATCCGCTTTGACCTGGGAGGGGAATTCCTCCCGGAACTGTTCCGGATGCCACAAATCCCGGCCGGGCCGCATGAACATCACCCCGAGGGGGATCTATTCAGCCACTCCATCCAGGTGCTGCAGCGGGTAACACCGCTCAGCCCTGATCCACTGACCCGTTTCTGCGCTTTTTTTCACGACCTCGGCAAACTCGCCACCCCCCCGGCGCTCTACCCCCGCCACCATGGCCATGACCACGCCGGTTTCCCCATTGCGGTAGAGCTCTGCACCCACCTCCGCCTGCCGTCAATATACCGCACGGCGCTGGCCTGGACCAACAGCCTGCACACCAACGCCAACAGGTGGGACGAACTGCGGGATTCATCAAAGCTCAAGCTGGCGGAACAGGCGTACAAAGCCGGTATTACCGAAATCCTCCCCCTGGTGTCTGCTGCCGACAAGGCGGGCAGCCTCCCCATGGCGGGGTGGGACACCACTGTCCGGGTTGCCCGGATGAACAGCGCGGAATTGGCAATTGATCCGGGAATATTTGAAGCGCTGCCGATCCGCGACCGGGCGCCGTACATGGTGCAGAAGCGGGTGGCTGTGCTGAGAGAGCTGCGCGGGGCGACTTTTGTTTGAAATTTTTGCAGGTGATGAGGAGTACTATGGCAGCGACTAAACGCCCGACAACAAAATACCAGCCAAAAGGACTGACGGTGCTTCACGAGGACCGGGATATTATCGTGGTGGAAAAACCGTCCGGTCTTCTCTCCATCGGCACCGACCGGGATAAGTCCAGAACGGTGCACAGTATTCTCAACGAATATGTCCGCAAGGGGGACCCCCGTTCCCGGAACCGGGTCTATATCGTCCACCGCCTGGACCGGGAAACCTCCGGCATCCTGGTTCTTGCCAAAAGCGAGGCGGCCAAGACGTTTCTGCAGGGACACTGGCAGGAAACCGACAAACACTATCTTACGGTCGTATATGGTTCACTTGAGCCGAAATCCGGGACGATCAGCAGCTATCTCACGGAGAACAGCGCCTTTACGGTCTATTCTACTCCAGACCCGGCGGCCGGAAAACTTTCCCACACGGAATATGTGACGCTGAAAGAAACCGACCGGCTCAGCCTGCTGGAAATACACCTGCTCACCGGCCGCAAGCACCAGATACGGGTGCATCTGTCGGAACAGGGACATCCGGTCGTGGGGGACAAAAAATACGGCAAGGGGAATGACTCCTACGGCACCCTGGCACTCCATGCCAGATCGCTTTCGTTTACCCACCCGGTCAACGGCAGACGGATGACCTTTGAAATCGGCATCCCGGAATTTTTTACCCGCCTGGTGGGGAATATTGAAGCGGCACCAACCGGTGAGCATCACTAATACACACACCGGCCGGTACCAAGGGTCACGCAGGCAGAATAAAATCAGCCCCGGCGAACTGGACCGCCGCAGGATCCGTGGCGCGCGGCGGCGAGATGGCGTGCACACCACCACAGGCCGGACAGCTCTGCACAAACGTTTCAAGCACAAACGGCTTTCCGCACCCCTGACAGGTATGCTCCAGAGCAGCGGGAAGTGCCGACTGTGCCACTGACCCGCCATGGGCATTTAGTACAAACTCCACCAGCGCCCTGCCGGAAGCAAAAGGTCCTACCCCCGGCGTCCGGGACGATCCACATTCACACATATCTATTCCTCCTGTCGTACTGCTTGTTTTTTGTGCTATAGTGCAGACTCTACCCGACGCTGCCGTTGATAATTATGACTTTGGTCAATTTTTCCGGGTTTGCAGCAGTGATGCCGGACGGACGGTGTGGGGAGATAGACGTGAAAGGTGGAACAGCGTGGCACAACCGTGGAAAAACATTGACAGCATTGTAACCGACGAAGGCCCACTCCAGTTGCGCCAGCGGGGTGAGCGGGACTTTTTGATCACCATCGGCGCACAGGTACTCATGAACAGTATGGCAAACCGCTCCGAAGTGGTTCTCGGTCTGCTCGGTTGCGGGCACCTGAAGGAGAGTGACAATGCGCGGGTTCTGGTAGGGGGGCTCGGCATGGGCTTTACGCTCCGGGCGGTGCTTGATGCCCTCCCGTCCTCGGCGCAGGTTGTGGTGGCCGAACTGAACCGCACCGTCCACGAATGGTGTCAGGGCCCCCTGGCCGCGCTGACGGACAATGCGGTTGGTGATCCCCGGGTTACCGTGGAGATCGGCGATGTGGCCAACCGGATTCGCCGGAGCGCCGTAAACGGCGGCGAGTCTCGCTTTGACGCCATTGTGCTTGATCTGTACCGTGGACCGCATGCCAAAACACACCACAGCGACGATCCGCTGTACGGCCGCCGGGCGGTGGAAAATATGCGGGCTGCCCTTAAACCGTGCGGTGCAGTGGCGGTCTGGGGGGAGCAGTACGACGAGGGGTTTGACAAGCGGCTGCGCAGTGCCGGTTTTACGGTCACCACCGAGCGTCCCGGCAGGGGCGGCCTCCGCCATGCGGTTTTTCTGGCGCACCTGAAGCCATCGACAAAGACCGGCAAGCACGCGTCCTGAAGAGTTTGTACGTATAATTTTGTCATACTACCGGGACAGCAGTCGGGAAGGGGCAGCAGAGGGTCTGTGAATGCAACACCTTGATTTACAAGCTTTATGTGGAAGTCCTCAGTTTAATTCCGCTTTTGGCACAATCGATGCTGTACTCCAGTGTAAGAATGATTGGGAGGTGTTGTTATGTGGATGCCAACTGAACGCTTTTGTATCCGGTCCCACGTTGCCGGTTCCATCGCCACCATCGCATGGTGCGTTGTTATTGTAACAATCTGCCTGATTCCCACTTTTTTTCCGGTAATTTACAAACTTCTGTCTGATGACCGCGTTGGCATTGTTGTCCCCTACCTGCTGTTCATTGCTCTTGGCGAGGCCGCTTTTTCAATCTGGTACTTTTTGTTCAGAAAATAAGCTATAAGATGACAGCATCATAGTCTGGAGGGTATGCGTGACTGACAGTCCGATTGATCCGGCGGTGTACGCAAGTGTCATGAAAACGACCCGGCGGCGGCGCTTGTTTTTTTTCAGCACGGTGCTGGTGTATATCCCCGCCCTCTGGTTTACCCATGCAATCTGGCCCACCAACAGCGCCATGGGGACCCTCTTCGCCGTCTGGTTTGTCTTTCTGGTCCTCTCCACAACCCTTGTCGCACTCAGCAGGTGCCCCCGCTGCGGCAACTATTTCCATATGCACGGCATCACGCTTCTGGTGCTGCGCAAATGCCTCCACTGCCAGCTCCACATCTCCAATAAGACAATCCCTGATTGTACTTTGTCCTGACGCACACAAACGAAAAGGCCGCCCTGAGGCGGCCTTTCAATTTTCTCTGTTTTCCATGTATTCTCCCGTGCTAGTTTTTTGATGCAACTTTAACGGTTTCGTTTTTCACTACAGAGACAACGCCTTTTACCATTCCAGTCATCAGCAATACTGCCGGGATTACCTGTGCTACAACTATCAGTGCGCAAAATCCTAAAAACACCCAAACAAAAATCCCGCTGCTGTCTTCACGTGCTCCTGATGCTGCGAATGCGCTTACCGGAGCCAGAATTCCCATTACCATCGCTAATACTCTCATGACATCCTCCTATTTTTAATTGCTGTTGAATTTGATTGCCTTTGCTTTACTACTTTGCACAGCCGGTGCCAAGTTGTACAAACAAACCATCAAAAGCCGTAACAGGCTGATATTTAACTAAATTATTTTTTTGCTGTCACCAATGAGCTTATTTTTCCCGGAGCAGGGCCAGAGGATAGTATGAAAAAACCATACGTTAGAGACGACATCCGTATGGTTACTTTTATAATTTCAGTGAGTTACAGTTTTTAGCGGCTTTGGAGCCATGTGTATAGTTCTTATATACTCCTCCTGATTGTGATCTTGGCGCGGGCGCCAAAACCAGGGCTTCCGGATTGCGGTTCTATATAGCGATTTTCGCTGTCAGGGACTGTATATCGGCAATTTGACTTTTCAGATGCTTTAATTCCTGAGTAAGCCGTTCATTCTCACTGCTAAGGTGCTGGATCATGCCCATCTCAGTGGCCGTGACTTCAGTGGCCGTGACTTCAGCCACCGTGCCTGTATCCTGCAGGTTTCCGGAATACAGCTTTATCCACTTGTAGAGCGTGTTGTAATGAATTCCCAAGTCTGAGGCGATCGCGACTACGCTGTAGTAGCTGTTAGCTACCAATTTTACTGCTGCAATTTTGTACCCCAGGTTATATCGAGTCTTCCTGTGTTCCATATATATTCTCCTTACGTTATATTTTGGTTTTGGTTGTTCATTGACGCTTAAAATTGCCCCGCCCCTGGTAGTTGTGTTCAAAATTGGGGAAGAACAAAATCACTACGCTGGGGATACTTCCCCAGAGCAGACCCTCGTCACGTCATAACGAGGGGTTGCCTGATGGACACTGGCCTGCAAAATGACCGTAATTCGTAGGTGGTTCGGCATACCCCGCCCGTAAGTGCCTATTTTTTAGCTTTTCGGATAACAGACCGTTTCAGGTTTATTTACAACTCCGTCAAAATAACTATTGACACGTAATTACAGCTAGTTACATACCATGCACAATCACTGTGCAAACAGATAAAACGCCAGATTTTATGTGACATTTTTGAAACATATCCACAGTTCCCACAGGGTTATCCACAATTTTTGTGGAAACGTTCCCTCCCTAAAAAAATCAGTCACTTAGTCATTTTTGGGCAATATTGTAAAAATAGCAGGTCTGCAAATGGGTGTACGCCGGTCCGCCTATCCATTTGTCATACGCCACACTTTGCCGCTCCCCGACACCCTGAGGCAACGGATTGATGATATGCACCATTCTGGTCTCCGGAACAGTCGTCAAGTCCTCATAATAGCCAACCGCGACCATGTAATGCCCCCCACCTTTTTTCCAGCGCCATAAAAAAGCCACCGGCTTTTCGGCATCGATCAATCCTTTCAAGTCCGTCCAGGAAAGGGCGGCCCCTTTCATTTTTTCCCAGGGGGTACCGCTTTTGTTAGTGCTTAAAACCATTTCTGCCGCAAACCCCCAGTTATCAAACAACGGATAATATGGTTTGTTGCACACTCCCGTACTGCCATTAGCGCAGCATGAGCTCTGGGAAAATGCGTCATTCGCCTGTGCGCATTGCGTCAGTGCCGAGGAGTCACCACCGGCAAAAAGCATGGTCATCCGGCCGGTCGCCGCCCAGCACCATTGATTCTCTGACTGGGGGACAAGTTCAACATTCAGGCGTTTTTCCGCCTTGCTAACGGCTTTACCAACCGATTTGGCTGGTGAGGAATACGCAGGCCGAGACTGCATTTTAGATACGGACTGTTTTGTCACAATGCCATCATCAGGCGGCACCATACTGTCATATGAATCCAGTGCCAATACTGTTTGCGACTTGATTTCATCCGCTATTTTCATGAATTCATACCTGCTCCCAGGAACAAACGAACAGGAATCATTTTTGAAGAGCGGTATCAGGATATTTCTGCCGTCGCTTTCAAACCCCACAAAGGAAAGCTCAAGCTCTTCAACGTCAAGCAGATAGGAATTATCCGGATTGAGCGCATTGGCGGACATTATCTCCAGAGCTTTCTCAACAATCGCTTTCGACCTGGTTGCAACATATTCCCATTGATCTTCAGCAACCATGATCTGGATGCTGCCAATCGGTTTTCCTCTGACCAGAACCGGAAAAAGATATTCATCCTTTTCTACAATCATGTACTCCCCGGGAACCCCGTTTTTAACCAGGGCATCCAGATCTATTGTTTTAACTTCAATCGGCTCGCCCAGATCCTCATTACCGACATCACTCGCCGATTCATACCCGTAAAGCTGTGGATCAGAAGCCAGCGCCATTTTATTTAATGTCGTCAGCCCTTCTTGTGCCGCCTGGACGGGGCTGTTGGAAGAATTGCTTGAGCAGGTCACCAAAAATACCGTGCATACCAGCAAGAGTACGACGATGCCGCGTGAAACATCAATTGGTCGTAGTTTCATAACTTCCACTCCTCCCATTCTTCGCGAACCGGTCCGTCACCATCCCCTTGTAAGATTCAACGCCAATACTAAAACAGATAGCGTAGCCCCATCAGCATACCGTGGCTGCGCAAAGGTGCCGAAGTCCCGCTCATCGCCTCTGAAGTGACCGTCCCATCCATCCGCATGGTTCCTGCGTTGGTCTGGCCCCTGCCCAGATCGGTATAACGGTAGGAAAGATCCAGAATCAGATGTTCTGTCAGCTCGACACCGGTTCCGCCGGTAAACATAAACGCCAGATTCGTCCTTTCTCCCGAAGGGACGATGCTATAGGTGTGACCGGGAAGCTGGGGGAAACGATAAGTCATCTCATCCAGCCAGTTGGTGGCAAAACCGACGCCACCCCCCACAAATGGCTGAAAACGACCAAGAGTGGTACCGGTCAGGCCGTTGATATCGAAATACAGGTTGAGCAGGCCGCTCAGTGATGAAGCCTTACCGGAAACCGGTTGCGGCCCGGTAACGCCAATAAAATTTGCCTGGCCGGAATACTGCATATTGGGGCGGTATGCCAGAGCAACTTCTGTCCGCAGCCATGGCTGCAGCCGAAGGCCAAGCGCTCCCTCAACAAAAAAATAGCTGCCATACTCTCCATACGCACCAAGTGCTCGGCCGTCACTGCCGATCACGTTGCCGAAATACGCCGGGTTGACGCCACCATTGTCATCGCTGAAATTAGCGTTTTTCAGCCAATCAATCCCGGCTGAAGCGCGGACGTACAGTTCGTTGGCAATGGCACTCGATGACAGACACACCATCAGTAACAGTGTGAATACTATAGTTTTACGATTCATTTTTGTCATACTAGTAACTAACTGTAATTTCAGATGTTTTATCTGAGTTACTTGATGTCTGGGTAACCCTGAAAGAGGTCCCATTGTTCTTAATCAGCTTCCAGACCGCACGCACGGGTTTCGGCGCGCCACTGCTGTTATCGACAAAGTAGCGCACTATTGCTCCATCCGGGTCGATCTCCCAGGTTTTGCACTCAACAACTTTCGGATAGCCGTTGCAGGTCAATGTCCCACCCTCGTTGAAGGTCACGCTTCCAGCCTTGTAGGCGGAACTCACCATTGTTTTACCGGAGACCATCTCCTTCGTGAACCGGTTGGTGGCCTGCGTTTGCTCCGCCGAAGCGACGACCGCGCTTACCATCATACTGAGTAGTGCTACTGTTGTGATAATTACCTTCTTCATTCGTCTGTTCCTCCTGTTTTTTGTATTCTACCTTTTGGTAGTTCAGATAAGAGAGGCCCGCTCTACGGCGGCGGGATGCGTCCCGCTATCAGCCAGGACAGATTGAACCAGGCGTGCAGCAGCACGCAGGGAAACAACCGGTTTGTTCGTTCAAAGAGCCAGCCAAGCGCCAGTGACGGAATAAGGATGGCAACCGACGCTCCCCCCTGCCAGGGAATGTGCAGGGCGGCAAAACAGCAGCTTGTAAGCCAGTTGGCCCGTGACAGCCCCAACAGCGGCTGCACGCTCCAGGGATACGCCAGCACACGGTAGTGCAGCCCCCTCCTGAAAAATGCTTCCTCCCAGAAAGGGGCTGCCAGCAGCAGATACCAAAACGGCACTGTGGTTGTACGGGGCAGCAGCCCCAACTTTAGCCCGGCCAGTGCCGCAAGCGGCGCCGCCATCAGCAGCAGCGCGACTTTCAGGCGCATGGTCATGAAGAGCGGTTACCGCTTCTTTGCTTCGGTGCGACGACGTACAGCAGCGGGAAGATGAAGGTCAGCAGCAGGAGCAGATCCGTCACGCCGCGCCCGCCAATGGTACATCCGCCACCGCCACCGGAGGATTGCTGCAGCACCGGTACCGCGAAAGTTGCTTCATCAGTTCGCTGGAATGTTCCGGTGGTTGTATCGGCAATCGCCGCTACTGTTTTACTGAAATGAAGACCACGGTCGGAAATCAGTGCCGTACCGTTATTATCGTCAGCGCTTACCGAAAATGTATACTCACCCGGTGCCAGATCATTCAGAGCCACCGTGTAAACCCCGTCTTCCGCGTTTAAATCACCGCCCGTTCCATCATCGACCAAAGTAAGAGCCGTGCGAACCAGCTTACCGGCACGGTCATATACATCTGCCCGCACCGTAGCCTGCAGCACCGGTTTATCCAGTTTGAGCGACACCTCCAGCAGATTTCCCGACACCGGGCGCTGGAGCACATTAATCTTCATCTGCAATTGCGATGGCGAGCTGGCCAAAATCGCCACTTCACCGTTAACCGTCTGCAGCGCGGTCAGCGTCGCGATCCAGGTTCCCGGTGTGCCGACATAAATTGCCGGATCAATAACAAAATGCCAGGCACTGTTTAGTGTATCTGCTTCCAGCGTAATCCCGGCCGGCAGGTTTGTGGCGCTTATTTTCACCCCTTTCGGGTCAGTCAAACCGGGAACCAGCTTCGCATAATCAGCACTTGATGCCGCAAAAGTGATTGTCGGCAGTTCATCATGTTTACTGATCAAAAACGGCAGTTCATGTGTTTGACCCGCTGACAGCACTGTCACCGTTGATCCGCTGATAATGGCATACTCAATCCCATCTGCTTCGTTTGCCGCCGTCGATATCTTGGCTTCAAGATCAGCAGGAGTGCGTGCGATAGTGACGTTGCCGCCTGTCTGACCGGCAAACTGGGCTAAATCAATCATTTCTTCGCTTGCCAGATCCTGAGCCAGCGCCCTGACAACTTTCGGCGCGGACCGTTGGACCGATTTGGCGGCGCTGGCGATTTCAAATGAATTACAGAACACTTTCAGCTGGACATTATATTGGCGCAGATCTTTCAGCAGTGCAGCGGTCAATTTCTGATTCGATGTATTTGTAAACAGGTATATGACGGTGACCTTATTCGCCGGAATGGTACCCTGATACGCTTTAACCTCCACAAGAGCCGATTCAAGTGCCGCTTGCAGAGTAACCGCCCCCCCCTTGGTCGCGGCGGCTA
Organism: uncultured Geobacteraceae bacterium; assembly: GCA_903852495.1. Classification (GTDB taxonomy): domain Bacteria; phylum Desulfobacterota; class Desulfuromonadia; order Geobacterales; family Pseudopelobacteraceae; genus JACRCG01. The sequence goes on from CAINRC010000005.1 coordinate 31,699, forward strand.
TCGCATCGGTCACGGTTTTCCGGTTACCGGCTGTCACAGTGGTGCGAGCCACTACCTTGCTTGAACCATCCATTACCTGCAGCATCCCGCCTACCGGGACTCCATCCGCAAAAGTTGCGGCCGCATCCTGAGCAGTCGTCCATTGCGTTGAAGTAAGATTTGCATCAATCAGCACCAGATTAAGAGGCGCTTCGTCAACCCAGAGGATATTCAAGACAGCGTCATAACCGGTCGGTTTTCCGGTTTGTGACGCTGTCGCCTTGGTGACTGTTTTGTTTTTAAACGCATCATACTGGAGCCGGTTTCTTTTCCGTGCGTATTCCGGATCAGTTGATGGGGCCGAAGTGAGGGTATCCCATATTGATTTGCCGAACGTGCGGTACTGTGCCGTGTCCGTTATTAATGCGCCGGCCCTTGGTGTCCCTGTATAGGTGTCTGCAGTGGAAAACCAGTTCGGATACGTCGCATGGCCGTTCATGATTGAAGGCTGAGTACCGTCATCATCTGAGGCCGGAAAATCAATTGCGCCTGAACTCGTCATTTGTGCGATGGTTTTTCCGTTAGAGTCCCGGTATTCATCCTCAAGGCCATAGATATAATGACCGGACTCGTGGGCCATCACCGCACCCTGCGCTTCATCCCAAGTATTATCAGTGAACGTTGTATACATGTTGATTTGAGAATTTGCTTCATTCCACCCGGCAACAGGTGCCGATGCATGCCCCGCTTTGGTGCCGAAATACCTGATATCTGTGTTAGCCCATGTTTTTTTGTTCCGGAAGATATAGACATTTCTCAGGCGGTGCAGATTATTGGTCATTGCGTACACAGAAGCGGCATAATCTTTTACCGTTGCCTCCATTTCAGCCTTGGTCATCCCCCGGGGGAGTGAAGCGGTTGTAACGACCTTGTCCGGATCCCAGTCCAGCGAGATGGTGACATCAACATCTGTCACGCCGGTAACTGAATTATGCGACATGATACTCAGCGGGTTAATTGCGCCGCACACCGGCATGGCCGTTGCGAACAGCAGCAGGCAGATGCTGAAGAGTGCGGTCAGCCGTGTGTTGATTGTCTGGTTCATGGGAACCCCCTTCTTGGAATTATGGTGGACTTAAGGCATGGGCTCGTTCAAGGCTTCTTTACCCAGTTCCCTGTTTTGCAGTCATTTGGCTTAACTACTTTGCAGAAGCAATCGAAGTCATCCAATGAACAGCTGTATGGCAGTTTTTTCTCTGGGTCTGACATGTAATTAATGCATACACCATCAAAGCATTGATAAAAGCGTTCAATCATATGCCCGCTCTTCGTAACTTTATTTCCATTGTCATTACTCGTTCTGGTTACGGCATAGGGTGTCACTAAACACCGTACGTTCACATCATTACTACATACATACTTGATCTCAGCAGCGGCATCAGCCTGGCGCGAAAACGCCGTTACTACAGCCAGTACGGCAATGGCGGCGATCAACAGAACGGGGAGGTTTCTTCTCGTACGTGCAGTTTTCATAATGTGTTCCTCCAGGGAAATTACTTAATTAACCTTCTTCCACCCTCTATTGCAGGTTTTGGATATATCGAAAAACCCGTCGCGTGATGGATTCTTTAAGCAAGCCAGACGACAATATGTAGAAATATCATTAGAGTTTTCGGAGGGGTCAATATTTTCATAGGTTTTATTCCCTGGCTGGAATGTAGCACTAAACTTCGACGGGTTCAGGCTGGTTGGCTTTGCATCATCGTATATAACTGTACAGGCGAACCCACTATTATCTTGCGGACCTGGATCTTGTGAGTTTTGTGAGATGTAAACAACATCTACCCTTTGTGCAGCCGCCAACCCTGGCATCATCAAACAGCCCACTATCATCCCGGCCAGCACCATTATTTTTGTTTTCATTGTCTTTTCCTCCGTTCCTTTTATATGGTCAGGTTCTTGTTTTTTGCTCCCCTCCTTGCCAAGGAGGGGCCAGGGGCGGATTTTTCTCCCCCTCTTACAGGTAAGAGGGGGTCGGGGGAGTTATGAAATCATCACCACCAACTTCCGTTTTTTTTACTCATTTTGGCTTCCGTTGTTCCTGTGCAATCAATAGGATCACCGTCTGATGTTTTTCCCTCTATTCTAGTCGTACCTCTTGTCTTGATCGTTTTAAAAAACGAATCATAGACTCCATTGTAGGTAGCTTTGTTCGCTGTTAATGTTATGCCCCGGTTGTCTGTGGAAGCAATTCCTTCGTAGGTGATATTTTTCCCGGTAACAGTTCCGCTCCGCTGGGCATTGTTCTGATCCGTAAATCTGATAGAACAACCAGTCTGTTCCAGTATGATTGTTCCACTCGTGCTGCCCCTCTTCGTATCCCTGCCACAAGTTACTTTCACATCTTCTCGGACGTCCCAGCTGCCAGAAACGTTCTCACATTTTGACGAAGTTTCCGAAGGGCTATCGAAGATGCCTGCCTGTGAAATACCGACCGTCGCCAAAACCAGTGCTGCTGATGCACAGAAAATCATTTTTTTCATGATGCTATCCTCCCGCTATTTTGTTGTGTAGAACCCGAATTACTTTTGCTGTCTCTGCAGGTTTTCTTCCCGTACTTACAGACAGAGCATCATGCGTGCCAGAAACGTTTGCAAAAACAAATCAATAACTTACAAAACAACCACTGCCAACTTCCGTCCGCAACCGCCAACTGCGTTGGCGTAGACGTTAACATCACTTTGCTTCCAGTCGCTTCAGCTTTTTGCGCAACCCTTCCCTGCTCAGGCCCAGGCGCGCCGCCGCCACGGTTTTATTACCCCCCGCTTCACCCAGCACCCGCTCGATCTGCTCCGCTTCGACTCCCTTCAGCAGTGATGCACCACCCTGCTTGGTTCCCCGGTACTGCCTCAAGGTTTCAGAGAGTTCCGCCGGGGTGATAATATCGCTGCAGGCCAGCACCACTGCCCGCTCCACCTCGTTTTCCAACTCGCGCACATTGCCGGGCCAGGGATAGCGGCGCAGCAGATCCACCAGTTCTCTGGAAAAGCGGAGCTGTGGTTTCAAGCAGGTGCGCCCCCATTTTTCCAGCAGGCGGCGGGAAATCAGATCAACATCTTCCACCCGCTCGCGCAGCGGAGGAATGCGCAGTTCCACACCATTCAGGCGGTAATACAGGTCTTCGCGGAAGGTTCCATTGATGATTTCCTTTTTCAGATCACGGTTGGTGGCGGCGATGATGCGCAGATCAACAGGTATGGTTGTGCGACCACCGACACGCTCAAGGGTGCGCTCTTCCAAAAGACGCAGCATCTTGACCTGCAGTTGCAGCGGCATTTCGCCAACCTCGTCCAGAAACAGGGTGCCCCCCAGAGCCTGTTCCACCTTGCCGATGCGCGCCTCCACCCCGGTAGCGACACCCTTCTCGATCCCGAACATTTCGCTCTCGAAGATGCTTTCCGGAATGGCCGAACAGTTGACCGCGACAAATGGTTTGGCGCTGCGTCCGCTGTTAAAATGGATCGCCTTGGCAAACAGTTCCTTGCCGGTGCCGGTTTCACCGCTGATAAGCACGGAAAGATGAGAATCGGCAATTTTCTCTGCCATGGCGACCACCCCCCGGATCGGGGCGCTGGTGCCGAGAATTGCTGAAAAGGGAAACGTCCGGCGCAGGGTTTTTTTCAGGGTACTGTTTTCACGGGTCAGCTGCGCCCTGGCTTCCCGCAGTTCGGCCTCTATCCGGCGTAAGTCCTCGATATTCTGTTCTAACTGGTATTCACGCGCCTCGATCTTGACAGCCATCATGCCGAAGGTCTCGGCAAAGCGGGCAATGAGGGGCGGGTAAACACCGCTTTTTGTCAGTTCAAAAATATCGTCATATTGCCCGTAGCGCCCCATGGAGAGGTCTTCGGCCACCACAATCATGCGGTCAAGCAGTTGTTTAACCGGTATGTTTTCCATATTTCCCTCTCCAGTGGAAAGCTGATGTGATGTTACATATTTCTGCAATTAATCCCTCCCCGCTCCCCTTATCAGGGGAGCGGTTTTTAAACCTCCCCCCCTGATAAGGGGGGAGACCTGAGCTAAAACTGATTCAATCTCTTATGCATTGGCTTACAGAGCCTTGTTTGCATTCTTGCCCGTCTCGCCACTTTGCACCGGACAGTTTCGTTCCATACAATTGATCATAGGTCAGTTTTCCAGGTTTAAAATTCCGAAGGTCCGCTTTCTCCAGGTTCGCCATCATCAGGTTTGCACTGTCCAGGTTCGCGTTGCACAGGTTCGCCCCGCTCAGGTTCGCCCATTTCAGGCTCGCTCTGTACAGGTCCGCCCCGCTCAGGTCACAACCTTTGCATTCTTTTTTATCTTTGAGCTTCGCAACATCACCTTCATTAAAGGCATGTGCCGATCCAACGGCAAATACCACCATGACTGCACCAGCTGTTACCAAGATATTTACCGCCACTGTTTTTGCTTTCATGGTCTTTTCCTCCGGTTTATCTGTACTTCCGGTCTGCTTCCAGCTCTCAGCTCCCCTCCTTGCCAAGGAGGGGCCGGGGGTGGTGGCCTTTGACTGCAATCTTACCACCCCCCGACCCCCTCCTTAAAAACAGGAGGGGGAGTTAACATCTTGCAATTCTTATATATTAGAGTAGAACCCCTCTAAATCTCCCCTTATCTAAGGGGTTACTTCAAAGCTTCCCCCCTTAGGTAAGGGGGGACTGAGGGGGGTTAGATTTAAAGTTACAGCGTACTACTGTCCGCCACGAACTGGCCAGACATAGTAGACATCCGTCCTATTGCTGACGTTCGCGTAGCCAACGTCCATGTACACGAGCCAGGCGAGCGTAGTGTTATTGGCGTCGGGACTGGACGACCAATAGTAGGTGGACTGGACGTTATTAAATTGTGACTTGCTCCCATAAATATCTACCAATTCTTCTTTCGTAGGCAAGCGCCACTGCCCGGCTGTAGAACCGTCTTTAAGACCGCAATCACCGGATTTCAAGCTTCTCGCACGAGCCTTGGCATCATTCCAGTTCATGCTGCCCAGTTTGCCACCAAGCCGAGGTTCCTCATGAAGTGACGCCACAAAATCACCCCCACCAAGTACGCGCTCGTCATAATCACCCAGCAATGCACCATTGCTTTTGAGCATCTGACTGCGATGTAATCCGCCGCCAACCAATTCAGGGCGTTTTCCAATGAAGCAATAAAGCAGCTACGTCCCCTAAGCCCCCACTTTTCCTCCTTTGTTTATTATATCGTTCCCACGCTCCAGCGTGGGAATGCAGCCCCGGACGCTCCAGCGTCCCGTCTGCCAGCAAACCCCTGGTCTGAACCTGACTTGACTTATTTACTATGCGAATGCATAATATGATGTACAATGATGTCACTTTTTGCATTCATAAGGAGAACCAAATGGGCTCGTTGCTTATAGACACCAATGTATATGTGGCCTTCAAACGTAACTATCAACCGGTGCTGAATCTACTTCGTCACGCTTCGGCTATCTTTCTGAACACGGTTATTCTTGGAGAGTTGCTGGCCGGTTTTCGTGGCGGCAATCGTGACGCCGAAAATCGCCGTGAACTTGACCAGTTTATCGATACTCCTCGTGTTTCCATGCTGCCGATAGATGACGGCACTGCAGAATTTTTCTCTCTTGTTTTTAACCAGCTCAAAAAGCAGGGAACTCCTATACCCACAAATGACATCTGGATTGCGGCGTCAGCCATGCAACACGGCCTGGCACTTTCATCGTTGGATGGCCATTTTTCAAACATTGCCGGATTGAATATCATTTCCGGAATTCAGGAGGCAACACCATGACAACCATGACACTGCGCGGTATCGACGATGATCTTGCTGAGACATTGAAAGAACAGGCACGACAAAAAGGGGTCAGCCTCAACACTTTGGCGCTGCAACTCATCCGTAAGGCTGCCGGACTGGACAAACCCAAACGATTGACTCTGTATAACGATCTGGACAGTTTGGCCGGCACCTGGAGTGCTGAAAACGAAGCAGAGTTCCACGCCGTGACTTCATCTCTTTCTTCAATAGATAAAGACCTCTGGCAATAAACTCATTCGTTTATCATTCCCACGCTCCAGCGTCCCGTCTGCCATCAAACCCTGTCTGAACCTTGATTCGCAGGATTCAAGGGTTAGCATGATTACTATCCGGTTAATCCTTCAATCCCATAAATCATGGTTCAGACATCTTGCATTCCCACGCCGGAGCGTGTGAACGATAAAGAATAATCAAATAACCTATGGTCCGCTACGAACAGGCAAAATAACCAAATTACCAAATCATCATTTGCCGGAACGCACCGGGAGAGCCCGGTTGCTGCCGCCGTAAGACTGGGGATCCCAAAAAGGTCCGCCAAAGCCGAAAACGAAGAAGGCAGCCTCGGAACCGCTTGTTTCCGAGGCCCAAACATACCACCCGGTTTTCGTTATCACAGATCCAAAGGCACCGCTGCTATACAGATTCCTCAGCTCGTCAATACTCGCTCATTTCCACGTGTGGTCACATGATAAAACGTTCCGGGGTATGTTATGCATAAACGGTCGTGCCATTGAACCCTCATCCAAAACTTGTTTCGGATTTTATGAAATATGTAGCCCTGACCCCTGTGTATCCAGGCAGTTAACTTCAAAAGCTTGCCACAGCACAGATGTTTCATCTCCCTGCTACTCCTTGCAGAAGGAATAGGCCTTGTCCTCCAATTTCCCTTCCTTGCCCGGCTTACTGCAAATGCGAAATTTGTGATGCGCGCAAGCTACGACCCCTTAGCCCCCCTGTAATTTTCCTCCCCTAGAGTTATGTCGTATTAGTAAACATCAATACCACTGCCTACCCATGTAGTCAGCATGTTTGATGAAACCTATCATGCCAGTGTCGTCTTTTTTTTGTATCTTTAACCACATATCGCCGTTTCTGACACAAACGATAGCTAAAATGTACGCTCTTTCCTCGTATTCCAACGTACCAATGAGGTTAAATTCAATAGGATTCGGATAGATTCTATTAGGGGTGGACACTGGATGCATTATTGTTTGACCCACATAATAAGTATTTTCTGGACATTCCGCCAGGCATACCCCTGCTGGCATTACACACCACATCATCGCCACCATCGCCACCGTTTTTATTTTCATGATCTTTTCCTCCGGTTTTTTTTAATTTAAACAATTAACCCCATCCCCACCCCGACCCTCCCCTTGAAAGGGAGGGAGAGCTACAACCCTTTTTCAAATGGCTGCCAACCACCATTTTCTCTTCCTGCACTTATACAGTTAGCATCATGCATGTCAGAAACATTTATAAAATCAAATCAATAACTTACAAACAAAACCACCGCCAACTTCCGTCCACTGCCGCCAACTGTGTTGGCCTGCTCCGGCGCACCAGTAATGCCAGCGTCATCCCTGCTCCCCAGCAGATGCTGAGCGCCCGGAACAGAGTGTCACCCCAGCCGGTATACGGTGAGCGTTCTTCCGGTATGTAGAGCCGCCCTTCGGTAACCGCCTTTTTGAACAGCAACGTTCGCGTACCGGGAACAATCTCGCCGGTCGGTTGCACACAGACGCTGATGCCCGAATTGGCGACCCGCGCCAGCGGAATCCTGAATTCGACGCTGCGGAACAGGGCCAGAGAGAGGTGGGTAACCGAAGCACCGCTGTTGCCGAACCAGCCGTCGTCAACCATGTTCACCAGCAGATTCCCCCCCTTCTCCACAAAACGCCGGATATGCCCGGAAAAAATTGCTTCGTAGCAGAGAGACGGTATTGCCAGCCTCCCCTGACCAAGATCGAACAGCACTGATTTTTCACCCGGCTGAAAATACATGACTCCCGGAAAAAGCCTGCGCAGCCAGGGGAATCTGCTCTCAAAGGGAAGATACTCGCCGAACGGCACAAGAACCTGTTTGCGGTATTCTTCGCTGATGACACCGCTTTTGCCGACGCAGATTACGCTGTTAAAACTCGACCTGCTCGCTTCGTTGCTCAACCCGAGGCAGGGAACCATGAATATCCTGCCGGTCTCAACCGCCAGGGGGGGGATATCTCCGGCGGTCTGGTTTGCACAGGCATCGCCGCAGGGTAACTCCGGCAGCACCACCAGTTCGGCTGTGGGGTGCTGCAATGCGGCTGCGCGAGTGAATGCCAGGGTGCTGGCCATGTTGTTGTGCCGGTCTTCCGGCGGCACATCCTGCACGTTCGGAGTCACCGGCAGATTCGGCTGTACTGACAGTATTGACACTGTCTGCCGCTCGTCTGCCCCTGCCATCTGCTGATGCATCTGCGAAAGCCGGAAAACGCCGTAACCGCTCAGCAGCAGCAGAATCATTGCGGCCGCTGCCAGCGAGCCCAGAGGAGATCCCTGTTCGCGCCGCAGCACCGCGCCTCTGGCGATCAGAAAGTTAACCAGATACACCAGAAAGAGCAAAAGCGGCGTGCCGCCCAGATCAAGCGTCTGGATCAGGAGCGGCCATTCATACAGCAGATGCGCCTCGTTGCCCGGAAATATGTGCGGGAACCAGGCACGGATCACCACCAGTGATAAGGCGGCCAATGGTATTGTCAAAGAGCGTTCCAGCCAGCGGAACCTGGCGGCCGCTCCGCCGAACAGGGCGTACGGCAGCGCGTGCCAGGCAGAAAACAACAGAGTGCAGAGCCATGCCTGCCAGGGGGGCAGGCCAACCAGTGTAACCAGATCGATCTTGAGCCACCAGACGCTGGAGAACCAGAAACCGAAACCGCAGAAAAAGCCGCTGCCAACCCCCTGCCACGGGGTTGCGCGATGCAGTGACAACACAAACGGCACCAGACATATCCACGCCGCCAGAGAAAACGGGTAGCCTTGCGCGCCAAGCAGGTAAAGCAGGCAGGAAAGGCCCGGAAGCAGCAGGATGCGCTTAAATGGTGTCAAGTGGTTATTCATCAGCATATCGGCACCACGTCCCGGGCTGACCCACCTCTTGTTTCATCTGCCTGTTACTCCTTGCAGAAGGAGTAAGCCAGGTCCTCCAATTTCCCTTCCTTGCCCGGCTTACTGCAGATTTTAAATTTGTGATGCGCGCAAGATACGGCCCCGAGACTGGCGACGGAGTACCACGTGCCGTACATATCTGTGCCTTGAAGAAGAGGGAAGGGATCCGACGTAGCGAAAAAACCCACAAGACCAGTTGGACAATTGGCGCCAAGATGGAATACAGCACTCTGGCCTGGCTCAATTGTTTGCCCAGTAGTTAGTAGCAGGGGGTACCAAACCGTAATCCTGGCCTGCCAGGGTGTCGGATTCCGCACCGTCACTGTCCAGTCAACGCCCTGCGCCTCTGCTCTGCCGGCGGAAAACATATTCAGCGCCACCGCCATCAGCACACACCACACCATCATCCCGATTACCGCCACTGTTTTTGCTTTCATGGTCTTTTCCTCCGGTTTATCTGTACTTCCGGTCTGCTTCCCCAGCTCTCAGCTCCCCTCCTTGCCAAGGAGGGGCCGGGGGTGGTGGCCTTTTTCTGCAACCCCTCCCCGCTCCCCTTATCAGGGGAGGGCCTTAAACC
>CAINRC010000006.1 GCA_903852495.1 uncultured Geobacteraceae bacterium
AGAGTTTATATCAATTTAAATAGAGGGGAAGCTTGTATGAAACAGGTAGATTTTCCTGAGAGGCACAGTTCTCAGGTACGATAAATAGAGGCGTTTGAAGTCTCAATTGAACTACAACCCCTGAAATTGAAAAGGCTTTGTTTCCACAAATTTATCAGCTGTGTTGCCTGTGTATGTTTCGTTGTTCGAGATGTTGAGCTTCTTGACTTTGCCTGTTCTGGAAAAGTCCATGTCTTTGAATTCAACCCAAAAAGTGTTTGGTGTGGTCACAGATTCGAAAAAGTAGATTTTGTTTTTTTGGTCCGCAACGGTGCGCCATCGTGTGGATGAGATATTTGGTTGTCCCGGAGTGCTGATGCCCAGCGGTACTGATACGTTGCGGATGACGCTGAATACGCTGGCGATTGCCAGGCGTGCGTTTTCCGTCTGCGGGATGGCGTTGATATAAAACGATGCCCTGACGAACCGGTCAGCCGCACGGTTTGTGCCCGGCAACATGACTGTACCGCCGATTTGTTTCCAGTATTCATTCAGTGCAATCTGTTTTTCGTAGGTGGGCGAGTTTGTCATTACTTGATAGGATCTGCTGTGATGGATGACGAGCTTTCCACCAATGTATTCGAAGATTGCGTTGTCACCGCTTGAGTCTGAGATTGCCAGGTGTAGGGTGGCGAGCGAGGTTCTGCCCGGTGTTCCGCCCGTGACGATGACAAAGTCCTGCTTGTTTAAGCCTGTGACGGCTTCATCTACCGTAGAGTAAGAATCAAGAACGTATTGCACCCACGCGGCGATAGAGAGTCCGGTTTTTTTCTGATCCCACACCTCATATTCGGATTCAGCGAGCCAGAGCAGATTTGCAACGAGCCCTTTTTCATTCATTCCGTCAGTGCTTGCTTTGTCGTAGCCTGTGGCGATGACGCTGCCATATTTTGAAGTCCATTTAAGCGAGTTGGGTCCGACTTCACCATTGCGTTCCATACCTGTTGGAAATACCCAGAGGTTTGTTCCCATATCTTCATTCCAGTCCATGGAACGGGCGGTTATGATGGTGCCGTTTGGTCCCTGGTAGACGACCCGTGAGCAGGCATAGGCTGTGCTGATGTTCTGGAATACCAGTGCTGCGAGCAATAAGAACAGAAAGATGAATTTGACTTTACTGATCGACGATTTAGTCATGGCAACCTCATTTTGAATGGAATTCAAAGGTAGACATTAGAACTCTCCCCAGAAAGTGTCTTCATTCTTTTCACATTCTTCCCGAGGACACTATTGCTTTTCATCACTCTTCAGTTTCCGTGGTAGAAAATTTTCTTTGCTGACCACGCTTCGCCCCAACTCCTTCTCGGTTTCCCTGCGAGCTGTTCCGGCGACGCTGCCGCCCCGTTTAGCCGCTTTTTTGTTCTTCTCGAATGTATCCGGTTTCTCCGTCTGCGATATCTCTGTCGTGACTCTTTCACCGAGCATCGTAAAGATCAACTCCAGGTCGGTCATATGATCACGCAGGTTTCTCGTTCTTTATTTAAAGCCCTTTCAACTCTTTGTGTTCCGATGGAGTGACGCCGAAGGTCGCCCTGGCAATTTCGGCAGTCAGGATACTGAAATCCTGTTCTTTCGTGATCCCCCGTTCCTGCCATTCATCGGTCAGGTTCTGGCGGATGGCGATGCCCCGCAACCGCTTGTTGATCCAATCCTTTGGATATCCTTTCTGTTCGTAGAGCTGTTTCATCCGCTCTTGGGCCAGCTCGGGGTTTTCAATTTCCTGTATCCGCTCATAGCCAACTTTTGCCAACCAACGCTTGAATGGTTCGGCCTTGGTGGAGGGGATGGATTGGATGATGCGAAACAAACCTTCTGTATTTGAGCAGTTTGTTTTGCGCCGTTTGCCATCGGGAGCTAGTAGTTCAAGTGGGGTACAAATTGTACCCCAGTAGGAATCAAGTTCAGGTTCGCGTTGACGCATGCGTTTGATATACTGGCGCGTATCAACGCTACCCGTCAGCACCTCAACCACGTCGGCGACAGAAAACCACCATTCTCCAACATGGATGATTTTTCTGATCTGCTTCCCCTCAAACACGGCAAGTTTGATGATTTCTTTTGCTGTCATATGCAAACCTCCCTTTTCACTGGAAGCCTCGTACAACCATTCAAGGTGCTGAAACAGTAATAACCTGACTCCCCTCCCCTCCGGGATTTACTACCTGAAGGCGAAAGTCCTTGTTAACCGGTGAATAGGGGTGCCGCTGATAAATCAGCTTTGAACAGTCAACATAGTTCAGCTTTTCCCGGTCGGCGATATCCTGCCCGCCCCGTCCACCTATCTGCATTCCATCCACATACAGCGATGAATTCTGGTTGAAGTTCCTCCCGGTAATAATCAGCTCGTATGAGTTAACATGTTCCGTCCCGATCGTTACCTGGCCGATTTCAGGCCTGGTCTCGACAACGAGATTCAGCGGTACAGAACTGGTGTCAGGTCCGTTTTTAACCTGCACATGATGGAGTCCCCCCGGTATAACCGGAACATTGAACGATATCGACTCGGGTGAAAGAATTGTGGCTGGGAGCGCTGCACCGTTAAAGAACAGGAGGGAACCATCCGTGAAATTACTGCCACGGGCAATAATGTCGCGCTCCCTGCCTGAAGCACAGGAACTGATTGTAGAGGGCATCAACGCATTCAGGACAGGACGTAGAGGAAGCACGGTGAAATTATAGGTTCTGCCGGTTACCCCATCAGGTCGTTTCAGGTAGAGGGCATACAGACCCGGCTGCAACTGCTGCGGCACGGTAAACTCAACCTGTTTACCATCAGTAATCAGAGCAGCATTTTCTGTGTTCCCCAGGTAAACGGTGGTGGTTTCTCCAAATCCAGTGCCGGATATAGTCACCTTTGCCCCCGGCTCAGCCTGAACCGGGATGATGCTGAGCACCGTTACCGGCACCGGTACCGATGGGACACCACTTTTGACCTTCTTCACGTTTTCAGCAGCTGAAGCTGTATTTACCAGTACAAGACATAGCAACAAACAGATGAAGTGAATAGTTTTCCCCCGCATGACTCCCCCGATATTACACACAGAATTGTTATTCAGCCTTTTGCCGTCATCGCCAGCCATATTCCACCAAACATAAACAATATATTGGCGCCCCAGGCTGCGACGACCGGAGTAAGAACGCCACTTCGACCGTAAGAAAGCAATACCGCGTTAACAACAAAATAGGCGAAACCGATGCCGATGCTCGCCCCGATGCCCATGGCAATACCGCCGGAGCGACTGCTTCGCAGGGCAAAGGGAATACCGAGCAGCACCATTATCAGGGCCGCAAATGGTGATGCGATTTTGGTATGCATCAGGGTCAGGTAGCGATATGCCTGATAGCCCCCCTGCTTCAGGTTTTCCGCATATTCATTCAACGTGCGGATACTCATGTTATCGGCATCAATGTCCAGAACCTGCAGATCTTCAACTTTCAGGTTCAGATCAAGTACCATCGTCGGAGACGTTTTCGGCGTATACCCGGCCGGTGTCAGAAAGTTCTTCATTACCGTAGAGTGCAGCAGCCATCGGCCGTCCTGGAAAACCGCCGTATCAGCATCAATCCTGCTGACCGGATTCATGGCATCGTCAACACTCCAGACAACAACGCCGCTCAGTGTCCGCGTTTTCGGTTCGAACAGGCGCGCCTGCAGTATCATCGATTTCGAGCGGAACCAGATATTGTTCTGCTTGAAAGTGACACGATCACCTTTTTTCTTTATCCGGACCCGGTCGATCTGCTCTGTGCGGGCATAGCTGTGCGGTAATAGCAATTCAGCGTTTATCAGTAACATGATACTGGTGATAAACCCGAGAACCAGCATGGGCAGCGACAACCTGGGCAGGCTGATACCGCTGCTGCGCATGGCAACAATTTCGCTGTCGCGCGATAGTGCACCAAGCGTGAGGAGTGTCGCCATGAGAACGGAGAACGTTGCGGTACGGCTGATCATTTCGGGAAATTTCCAGATAAAGTACTGCAGAATATCGGCTGCAGCCCCCCCGTCACGCAGAAAACGGGGGATTTTTTCTATAAAGTCGATAACCAGGTAGATTCCGACAAAACCGCTCAGACAGAGCAGCAGAAGTCGTACCCAGATTCGGGCAATATAACGGTCCAGGATGCCCATATCAGGGTGCCTTCCGAAAGTAATCGAGAATGTTCTTCTGGGGGAGCAGGGGTATGGACTTCTCAAGTGACGCCATGCGCAGAAGAAACCAGCCGATAGCGAAGAAAATAAAGTTAGGAAGCCACAGGGCGACAACCGGGGGGAGTACGCCCTTTTCCGCCAAAGTTCGAGCTACCGACATCAGCACATAATACGAAAGGATGATACCAATGCTGACGGCGAAGCCGCCCGACTTGCCCGAACGACGATTCTGCATCCCCAATGGGACGGCAAGTATGGCAAATACAAGCGAGGCAAAAGGAAAAGTAAAGCGGCTGTGATACTCTGCCATCATTTTCAAGCGACTTTTTACGGCAGTGGCCGGGTCATCAATCTGGTGCTGCAACTCGGACAGCCACATATCCGGTTCATAGCGGGAGATTTCCCCGCCCGCCCCCTTATCACCAATAGACATACTGTATTCGCCGAATTGCACCAATCGGTACAGGCCGCCGCTGCCAGCCATGTGAATGGTGCCGTTATTCAGGGATAACAGCAGGGTCTGGCTGCCCGTCATACCGGCAATCGTGCCGGTCCGGGCAAATATGGTCATGGGGCGATCTGCATTGCGGCCGTCGTGGATAATAACCCCCTTCAACGTATGGCTCTGCTCATCATACCGGTCGGTATACATGACGACGCCCGGAATATCATCCCAGAATATCTTTTCCCGGATTGTTGCCGAAATGTTCCGCTTCAGCACCTGAAAACTGAGTTCCTTGAATGCGCTGTTTCCCCAGGGGACACCGATGGTACTCGCCCCCAAGGCGAGGAGTACCGCAACAACTGCAGAGATAATGACCGGCGGCATAATTTGAAGAAGACTGACACCGCTTGCCTTGATGACGACAATTTCGTTATCGGCAGACAATCTGCCGAACGCCAGCAGTACGGCAAGCAAAAAGGCCATGGGAATTGTAAAAACCAGAAACGACGGGACCAGGTACAGAATCATCCTGCTCACATCCAGCAAGGGGACACCATGGGACACGACAAGGTCAGTCAGGGTAATCAAGCGACCCATCAGGAGAACCAGAGTGAAAATGACAATACCAAGCATGAAGAGCGAAGTAATTTCACGGATTATGTAGAGGGATAGAATGCGTTTCACGGGGGGGATGATACATGAGCAGGGGAACTGTGTAAAGCGATCAGCAGATATAGTTCAGCAGATAAAGCTGCGGGAACCCGATGCCGGGTCCCCGCGAAAATCAAATATGTGTGGAATTACGCTTTGGCAGACCACTGACCGTGGAGATTGCACAGCTCGCGTGCGGTCACGGATGATGCTGAAACAGCAAAGAAAGCTTCGGCAACGTCACCAGGATTGAGGAACTGGCGATATGCCTTGCCGTCGGCGATCAGTTCGATCCACTCGATAGAGTGTTTTTCTTCCATCGGATGAGCTACGCTGCCGACAGTAACTTTGTAACCGCCGTCGACTTTTGCGATAACCGGTATATGTTTTTCTTTAGCAGCATCAACAGTGTTTTCTGTCAGGAGAGCCATATCCTCACCACAGCAGGAAAGCGTCCCGCCGCCAGCATGAACTATCTCAACAATGTTACCGCAGCTGTTGCATTTGTAAACTTCAAGTAATTGTGCCATTTGTATTGCTCCTTTTAGTTGGATAGTAACCCTTGAACGGGCTCAGGTAATTACCAGTTTTCTCCCAGTAATTCAAAATGTGCTTTAGGGTGCAGGCAGGCGGCGCAGATTTCCGGAGCGTCTTTCGCCGTATGAAGGTAGCCACAGTTCCGGCACCGCCACACAACCTCTCCGTCACGGGTGAAAACACGCCCGCTGTCTATATTTGCCAGCAGATCACGAAACCTTTTTTCGTGCTGTTTCTCAGCCACCGAAATCGCTGTCCAGGCAGCTGCTATTGCAGAAAACCCCTCAGCTCTGGCTGTTGCCGCAAATGCGGGATACAAAAGCGTATGCTCTTCATGCTCACCATTGGCAGAGGCGAGAAGATTCTCCGCCGTCGTACCGTTCCTGCCGGCAGGAAAACAGGCGGTGATTTCCAGATCGCCTCCTTCAAGAAATTTGAAGAAACGTTTGGCATGTTCTTTTTCCTGATTGGCTGTTTCTTCGAAAATATCAGCGATTTGAATGTAGCCTTCTTTTTTTGCTACTCCTGCAAAGTATGTATATCTATTTCTTGCCTGACTCTCGCCGGCAAAAGACTTTAGTAAATTCTGCTCGGTTTTTGTTCCTTTGATTGACTGTGTCATTTTACCTCCTATACTAATGCTTAAATACGATCGTTATTGTCTTTTATACCGTACTTATAGATTATTGCAAGCAGGAAATAAAAAAGAGGCGCATTTCTGCGCCCCTCTTTTGTGCTGAAATTTGAAATGCGACGATCAGGACAGCTGACGACCACCATCAGCAGCCCATTTTTCGAGCATTGCAGTAGTAACTGATTTAGGACGTTCGATAGCATATCCGAGACCACGGTCCCAGGTAATGTTAGCCATGCAGCCAAGCGCACGACCTACACCGAACAGAACGGTGTAATAATCGAATTCGGTCAGGCCGTAGTACATCTGAATAACGCCGGACTGTGCATCAACGTTTGGCCATGGGTTTTTGGTTTTGCCGTGCTCGGTGAGAACGCCGGGAGCAACTTCAAAGATCATGGAAACGACTTTGAAGAGTGGGTCCTCATTCAGGCCGGGGGTGTTGAGGCAAAATTCACGCTGTGACATATAGCGTGGATCGGTTTTACGCAGAACAGCGTGGCCGTAACCGGGGATAACCTGACCGGCATTGAGTGTATCCCAAAGAGCGGCTTTGATGAGTTCTTTGGTCGGCTCAACATCTTTGCAGTATTTCGCCTGGAATTTCAGTGTCCAGTCCAGAACTTCCTGGTTGGCAAGGCCGTGCAGCGGGCCGGCCAGTCCGTTCAGACCAGCGGAATATGCGTAGTACGGATCGGACAGAGCGGAATGTACCAGGTGAGTAGTGTGAGCAGAAACGTTGCCGGACTCGTGGTCGGAATGCAGGATGAAGTACATACGGGCAACATCTTTGTACTCGTCTTTCTGGCCGATCATGTGAGCAAAGTTGGCGCCCATGTCGAGAGTCGGGTCAATAGCGATCTGCTTGTCGCCGCGATATTTCAGGTTATAGATGAATGCAGCAACAACCGGGATACGGGCAACGATATCGCTGGCATCTTCATACACAGATTCCCAGGCGGTCATCTTGTTGAACTTACCGGAGTTGTAGAAACCGGCAAACTTGGAGTCTTTCTGCATTGCGAGCATAGCAACAGAAAGCATTACCATCGGATGGCTGTCACGCGGCAGTGCGCGAATTGAATCAAATACATACTGAGGTACAACCTGACGGGTTTTCCACTCAGCAACAACTTCTGCTACCTGTGCATCGGTCGGCACTTCACCGGTCAGCAGGAAATACCAGAACGACTCAACTGTAGGATACGTAGAACCGGCAGCCTTGGGCAGTGCAGCAAATGTTTCAGGAATGTTTTTACCACGGAAGCGGATCCCTTCCTGTGGGTCCAGATAGGAGATATCAGTTACGAGCGAACGGATATCACGAGCACCACCGATACACTGGTCAATGTTGACCTGATCAATGATGACTTTGCCGAACTCTTTGACGAGTTTGGTGATACGGGGACGGTGTTCCTCGATCTTCAGCTTGAGTGTGTCTTTCAGGGCCATGTTATACTCTCCTTTTCGTGGTGTTGGGTGTGAACCCGGATAATTAAGCTCTTACATCTTCCTGGCATCAGATCCATCAGTTATTGCGGGGAGAAACGGGATTGCTTTCTAGCATACTGTATACGATTTGGTTTTGTTGTTATACCCGACGGTATACGGGAAATGCAACAAAAATTTTAGTATGTTCCATCACTCTAGAATTACCAGATCGTCACTGGAATGGGTGAGCCGTTTAAGCCCTTCATTACTCAAATAAAAGGTGTTTTCAATTCCGATTGCACCCTCACCGGGAAACACAACTTTAGGCTCAAATGCGAACGCCATACCCGCCTCCAGCGGCATCTGGCTGAACCCGCGTGCAATAAACGGGTATTCGTCTATTTCAACGCCAAGACCATGGCCAATAAATGAAACCTGCGACCCTTTTGCTCCCATGAAGCTGTCGGCGTACCCCAATTTAACCGCACGGGCACAGCAGGTATCATACAGTTCCCCCCAACTCATTCCCACGACAGCTGTTTGCATCATAAGCGTCTGGATTCCGACCATATCCTCATACGCTTTCTGAAGCCGACCAGACAATGCCCCGATTGCAAATACGCGGGTCTGATCGCTCAGATAGCCGTCAACGCACCCCGCAAAGTCAATTACGACCGGCTCATGCCGTTCAATCCGTTTAAGACCGGCGCCCTGACCGAAAGAGGTATTAAGCCCCATCCCACCAAGCGGGGTATCGGAATAGGCCGGCACGGCACTGTCAGTACCGGAAAAAATCTGGCCATAGCAGATATCCGAATTGAAGCCTCGCATACGTATGAGCCCCTGGTGCCCCTCTTTGCGCGCTGTGTATTCGAGCTCTGCGGCAACATCCAAATCTGTCATGCCGACACGAATGATCTCGCGGGCTCGACGAAAAACCAGATCGACCTGATCAGCGGCATCCTTCATAAGGTGAATTTCGTAATGTGACTTGATCATTCTGACCTTGCGGATCAGGGGCGTTGCATCAACAAAAACAGCGTTCGGGTAGATCGTGCGATACCGTTCATAAAAATTCACTGGTAGTATATCAAGTTCCAGACCGATACGCTTAGGCTCCGGGTATCCGTACTTTGCCAGGAGCGCAGGGATATCCTTCATCGAAGTGAACTGCATCACCTCCTTAAGCCCGGACTCCATACGGGCGCGGCCCGCTTCCTTGCGAACCATAAAAAGTGGCTGACCGGACGCCGGTACGTATAAATTGCCGCTTTGAACCGTACCGGTGAAATAAAAGAGGTCAGCGTTCTGAACAATAATCACCGCATCCAGCGAGTCAGACTCCATGTATTCCTGAAGTTTTTTGCAGCGGTATTCCAGTTCTGTCGCAGGTGTCAGACGCATTACGTACTCCCGTAAGAAATTTTCAAGCATGCACGTCCAGTGACAAACCAGCGGGCAAATATATGTCTAATTATAAACAAGATAGTGCAATATGCAAGCAATGCACTATGTCAGTTTCCCGGACTTCCACGCAAACGGTTGACCGGCCATGTCAAATTGACTACTATCACGACCCGACCCTCCACGGTCAACCTTAAATTCATCTTTATGGCGGTACGATTTCCATGCATGACTACCCGTATACCATCACAATATCATCAGAAAAGGGAGGAGTCGGGAAGACGACACTGGCAACCAACCTCGCCATCTATCTTAAAGCCATGCGCGAAGACCTGCCGGTCACCCTCTTCTCCTTTGACAACCACTTTACCATAGACAAAATGTTCGAACTGCAGAAACGGGAGGCGGATGTTCCTGATGTTCATGCGCTTCTGATGGGAGCAAAAGCAGGTGATGTTGTGCAAACCGGACAATATGGAGTCGGCTACATCCGTTCGTCGTCTGAGTTGGGAGATATCCACGAGCGTTTCAAGGGGCCGATGACTCTGACACGGATGCTGGCTGAGTCCGGCATTTCCGGAATAGTCATTATCGACACCAGGCCTGATCTCAACATTCTCACCCAGAACGCCCTGTATGCCGCCGACCGGGTGTTGATTCCGGTGAAGGATCTGCCAAGTTTGGACAACTGTAAGAACATCTTCGCACTGTTCGACCAGCGCGGCATTGACAAAAAATCGTTGGCAGTTATTCCCTGTCTGGTTGATTCACGAATCAAGTTTGACGGAATTTTCAGGGATCAGAAAACGCTCCTGCGGGCAATTGCCGTTAATCGCGGCTACCGCTGCATGGATACGTTTATTTCTAAAAGCCCGAAAGTAGAGAGCTTAAATACAAACCCCGATGGCAAGATTTACCCGATTCTGACTCATGCCCGTGGCACCGAAGTCCATAGCCAGTTCATGGAAATTACCAGGGACATTCTCAGGGGAGTTGATGCAGCCACAGAAACCAGAGCGTGCCTGTATCACACCTGGCTGCTTGAAAAAGAGGCCGGCAAGAAAAAATCGTATCTGGCGAGATTGGAAGGACTGGCAGACCGCTGCCTGATATGCGGCGCCCCGCTTTCCGAGCAGGCCGATGACCGCAGCTTCTATTTTGAAACATCCGACCGATCTGCCCGAGGCTTCCTGCATGGCGGTTGTGTCAGCAGCATGCTCTGCTCGGCTCTCTACTCCCTCAAAGAGACTGACCCGACTTTCGCGGCTGCCAGATCGCTTGTCACCGATAGAATTACCAGAACAGTGTCACTCCTTAAACCACAGATTGACTCAGGTATAAGCCGGCTTGACTATCGTCAGTTTAATATGTCGGGAGAGCAGCAGCAGCAGAAAACGCTGGAAATTCCGGGCTTTGCAGAGGGAGAATTCAACGGGGTACATGATCGTTTATTTCTGTTGCTGAATGAAGCTTTGGCGGGGTTTGAAGGGGCACTGAGGAAGGAAAGCTGGCTATCGCTGTATCCGGTCGATCCGGCGAATCCGGAAGCGGTCCTGCATGAAGAATCGTATAAAATCATCCAGCGGATGCAAAAACTGTTTGCCGAAGCGGCCAGGCTACCTGACCAGCCGTGACGCCGGCACCAGTGTCACCCCCTGACCTTCAAGAGCGGGGAGGGACAAAGCCAATGTTTTTATCGTCGTCGGATGCGGGTGGCAGATTGCTATCGCTGATCCGTTTTTTCTCGCCAGTTTAATCGCTTGTTTGAGCTGGTTCTGAATGTAACTCTGCTCCTGTTCGTTATCCAGAAAAACATGCCGCCGTCCCGCCTTCATGCCAAGCTGCTGCGCAACAGTAAATCCGGTACTCGCCGATGACGTCGCACTGTCGATAAAGAACAGATTATTCTTTTTCAGCACCTGCAGCACAACCGCCATCTTTTCCCTCTGCTCAGTAAACTCCGAACCCATATGATTATTGGCGCCTACCGCTCCGGGGAACTGCTGGACAAACCGGGTGACCCGTTCCTGCAATTCTTCAGCTGCCATCGACACAAGCAGGCCGTTTTTTTCCAGACGCTGCCCCGGCCATCCCTTGGGCTGCATCGGAATGTGTATCATGGTTTCAATATGCTTTGAGGCAGCATACGCGGCAACTTCAGTATCGGAGTGCAGCCCCGGGATTATGGCGAATGTCAGCGGGACGTTGATAGCTGCCAGCGACCCCGCCTCTGACATACTGCTCCCCATATCATCAATAATAACCGCCAAAACGGCAGGCCTTCCTGATACGGATGCCGGCGGCTCCGCTTCATTTTTTGTCCTTGGTGGTAGATCGACCTGTTTATGTGCGGCAGGAGGAATTGCCGAGGTGGAAGTTATAGCTTTCTGAGGGATTTGAGCACCAGGTGCTGTCGGGCTGACCGATGAAGACTGCGGTTTTTGCGGAGCCATACCTATTTTACTGGAGGGGAAAAACAGAGCGTACCCGGCAACTGCGACAATAACGGCGAGCACAATCAAAATCGCTGCGGCACGGGGACCTGATTTCTTTTTTCTGAATCTATTTTTGGACGAAGCAGCCATTGTTTTCCTGCGTTAGCCGAGACCCGGCCGACCCGTTATACCAAACAGCACCCCCGTCCCTCCTGTTTTGGGAGGAGCGGGGGTGCTGAGGCGTTATCTGGTTATGGGTGCGGGACAGTCGCCCGAAAATTATTTAACACTATTCATGGACTTGATCAGCTCCCACCCTTTGAGCAGATCAAACGCCCTGAGCACCTGATAATCGACTTTCAGACTATCCTCCAGCCGGGTGGGAAGTTTTTCGCCCTTCTCATCCTTCTTCTCTGACTTTTTATCATCTTTCTTTGCATCTCCGGCCGCTGACTTATCTTCACTTTCAAAATGATTCTCAAGATCTTTTTCCCGCAGATGCATTGCATCTTTTTTGGCAGTAGTTTTCGGCAGTTCAACCGCTTCAACAACGATGTCAGGCGTTATGCCCTTGGCCTGAATAGAGCGCCCCTTGGGGGTAAAGTAACGGGCGGTTGTCAGGCGAAGACCGGAATCATCGGAGAGCGGAATAATAGTCTGTACCGACCCCTTGCCGAAACTCTGGGTGCCCAGAATAATAGCCCGTTTATGATCCTGCAATGCGCCGGCAACGATCTCGGAAGCACTGGCACTGCCGCTGTTTATCAGAACAACAATCGGGTAATTAGCTTCTTTGCCGCCCCGTTTGGCGGTAAACTGCATTTTTGAATCCTTCTCACGCCCTTCGGTATACACAATCATCTGCCCTTCAGGGGTGAAATGGTCAGCGACCCTGACCGCCTGATCAAGCAAACCGCCCGGATCATTACGCATATCAAGGATAAGGCCCTTAAGCTCGTTTTTGTACTCTTCTCTCATGGTTTTGAGAGCCTTGGTCAGATCCTCATCCGTTTTTTCCTGGAACTGTGCGATCCGGACGTAGCCATAGCCGTCAGCCATCAGGTGGAACCGAACGCTCCTGACCTGGATAATGTCACGGATAAGCGGGAACTCCTTCGGTTTATCGAACCCTTCACGCATGATGGTCAGGACGACTTTGGAACCTTTTTCGCCCCGCATACGTTTGACAGCATCGTTAATATTCAGATCTTTAGTAAATTTTTCATCAATTTTAAGAATCATATCGCCGGACTTGACCCCCGCTTTAAACGCAGGAGTATCCTCAATCGGAGAAATGACGGTCAGAACTCCATCCTTGATGGAAATTTCAATACCAAGTCCGCCAAACGCGCCCTTGGTATCAATCTTCATCTCTTTATAGGTATCTGGCGGCATGAACGAACTATGGGGATCAAGCGACGACAGCATGCCGTTGATTGCTCCGTAAATCAGCTTTTTCGTGTCCACCTCTTCCACATAGCTCTTCTTTATGATCGACATGACATCGGTGAAAAGCTCAATGGACTCATAATCACTACCTTTCCCATCTGCCAGACTGTGCCGCTGTGAGCTAATGATAAAGACACACAGAAACGCAGCAATAACTGCAATACCAGCAATAACCCTTGTTTTTTTACTGCCTGTTACACGCATTTGATTCCTCCGGATATTTGAATACTTCTTTTTTATCAGCGAACCCAACCGGCCGGATCAACCGGCTTCCCCTGGTGACGGATTTCAAAATACAAAATGCTCCCTTTACTTGAATCAACATCACCCACTGCACCCAGTGTTTCGTGGCGTTTTACTTCAGCGCCTACTTTTTTTGACAGTCGCGACGCATGTGCGTACAGGGAAAAATACCCGCCGCCGTGGTCGACGACCATCATATTACCAAAACCTTTGAAATAATCGGAAAAAATAACCGTACCATCATAAATAGACTTTATCTCGGTTCCGGATGCCGCTGCAATCGACACCCCCTTACTGAAGGTAAACGAGTTGAACTCTGGATGTTTATGCTTGCCATACGATTCTATAACTTCACCCCGGACCGGGTAGGACATCCGCCCTTTTTGTGAGCTGAAGCCGCGATCCGGTACCGGTGGTAACTCTTCAAGCGGTTTCTGCCTGCTTCCCGGCTTTTCCTGGCGGGTGGTTTGCTTCCGGCGGCTGAGAGCCTCAAGTCTGGTGATCATAGCCTGTAGACGCGAAGCGTTAGCCTGCAACTCTTTCAGGGAGGATTCATAACTCTTGCGATCCTGCCGGACTTTACCGAGATATGCCGCTTTTCTGATTTTCTCCGCTTCTATTTCCTTTTTTTTCTCTTCTATACTGGTCTTGATGCGCTCTTTTTTTGCAGCTTCACGTTCAAGATCGGTCTTAAGAATCTTCAGTTGGTCAATCTTCTGGTTATATTCAACAAAAATCCGTTTATCATTTTCAAGAATGGATCGCATATAACGAACATTTTCAGCCAGCTGCGGAAACGATTCTGCTGAAAAAAACATCCGTACGGCACCAATTTCACCGGCTTTGTATAACGACGACAAGCGCCGCTCAATCTCCAGCCGCTTTTGATTTGCTTCTGCGGTAACCTTTTGAATTTCGCGCCCGGTACGATCAAGATTCGCTTCAACAACGCGCAGGTCCTGCCCCAGCTTGGCAAGCTCAGCTGTTTTCCGCTCAAGATTCCGCAGCACACCCTTCAGTTCAACTGAAACAGCCGCCTCAACTTTACGGGTTTTGGTAATCAGCTGCTTCTTGGCTTTTATATCCTGTTTAACCCCGCTCAGCTCGTCTTTGGGGTTCTGTGCCGCAGCAACGGAAGCGAACAGCAGCAGTATGAAGAATATTCGTACGGTAAATTTCATCAATTACACTGGAATAAAGCGCTTCAGCGAAGTAAGACTGCCGAGAAAACCGAGCAGGGCACCGGCCAGAATCAATCCGGCAATGTACTCAACCGGAAGAAACAACATCCCGGCACTGGCCGGGTTGAAAACAACAAAACTGCTGGCACTGTGCAAAAAGCCTTCATAAATGGCAAACAGCAGGGCAACAGAAATGGTGGAACCTGCCAACCCCTGAATCAGTCCCTCCAGAAGAAACGGAGCTTTGATGAAAAAGCGGGTCCCCCCCACAAGCGCCATAACCTCAAGTTCATCGCGCCGGGCATAGATCGTGAGTTTAATCGTATTTGAAATAATGAACACAACCGCAACCACCATAAAGCCACCGAGCAGTACCCCGATGAGACGCATGAAATTCAGGAACGAATTAAAACGGCGTACCCACTCTTCACCGTACTGGACTTCGGCAATGCCGGGAATTTTTTTGATGGCCGATACAAATCCCTCAACAGAGGCTGTTTCACGATACGACCGTTTCAAAGCGATCTCGAACGATGTGGGAAGCACCTCGGGACGAACCCCTTCCAGAAGAGTTTCCTGGCCACGCAGACGGCTTTTGAAGCGAGTGAACGCCACTTCTCTCGGAACGTATGTTATGCGGGATACGCCGGGAACTGCTGTGATTTTCGTACGGAGAGAACCCTGCTCCTGGGGAGACAGCTCCTTGTCAAAATACACCGTCACCTGAACCCGTTCGCTCCAGTTTTCAGCCGCACTTTCCAGATTGACAAAAACGAGCAGAAACAGGGAAACGATCAGCAGCGCCAGAGTGATCGTTCCAATGGTAACGACATTGACAAAAACATTTTGACGTATGTTTGACAGGGCGCGCGACAGGAAGAAGCGGGCTCTCCCGCCAAAGCCATCACCGGCAAGCGTCGGACGCTTAAAGGTTTTGGTCGGAGCCTGTTGTTTCTTTTTCCATTTGTTCAACAATTTCCCCTTTTATCAGCGTAACGAGACGCATATGGCTCTGCTCGATCAAGCGACGGTCGTGAGTCGCGACCACCACTGTTGTGCCGCGACAGTTAGCATCTTTGAAAATGGAAAGAATCTGGTTTTTGTTGGCATCATCAAGATTACCGGTCGGCTCATCGGCAAGGAGAATTTTCGGATCATTCACCAAAGCACGGGCAAGAGCCACACGCTGCTGTTCGCCGCCGGACAGGCGCTGTGTCATGTGGTCGTATTTTGATTCAATCCCCATCTGCTTGAGAATATGCATGGTTTTCTTGCTGATATCTCCCCTGCCCCACCCCAGAACTTCCAGTGTTATGGCAACGTTCTCAAATACGGTGCGATTCGGCAAAAGCTTGAAATCCTGAAAAACCACTCCAATGGAGCGACGCAGATACGGGATCTGAAATGCCGGGATATTGGTAATATTCTGACCGTCGATCAGTACCTGGCCGCGACTCGGGTCAAGCGCTCTGTACAACAGGCGCAGCAGGGACGTTTTTCCCGCCCCGGACGGACCGGTCAGAAAAACGAAATCCCCCTTGCCGATGGAGAGATTGATATTGCTGAGGGCTGAAGCGCCCTGCTGGTAGGCCAGTGACACATTATGCAGCTGAATCATAGATCACCATTCATTGTATGGCTTCCCGTCCGTACCATACAGGTTGGAACCGCTATGAACATCATACACGTTTCCGGGAGAGGTGGTGCTTCCACTTCCACTCCCGCCCCCTCCGGATGGGAACATGGTTGACGATCCACTTGAGGCAGGTACCGTTTCAGGCGGTGGTGCGATTATTACCCAGGAATCACTTGACTTGGTGAAGGGATCGGTAGGAATCTCCCGCATATACTTCTTTTCTTTCAGCTCAGCTATTGAATCCGGGTATTTCCCTTGGTCAGCATGGAATTGATCAATAACAGATCTGAAGTTGTACAGGTCTTCACGCAACACCGCTTCTTTCGCTTTTATGATGCCCCATTGGTAATTCGGCACGGCAATAGCAGCCAGAATCCCGATAATCGACACAACGATCATGAGTTCAATGAGCGTAAAACCGCGCCGGTCGAGGCTGTGTTTTTTACCGGTACACTGTGGCAGATCGCTACCAGTCTTTATATCGAGTTTTGCCATCAAGTGAAGTTCCTTCGCTCATCGAGTAAACATCAAAAACATCTTCCTTGCCCCAGGTTGAAGAATCGGTTTTATCCACAGAGGAGCGCAGGTTCCAGCCCCACATATCATCATCCTCTTTTTCCGGAGGGTGAAACGGGTCGAAGATTGGTCTCCGGAGAAACTTTATTTTTCCGGTCTTTGCATCGCCGAAATCACGGCCTTCAAGCAGTTCCTTCAGCTCCTTCGGGTAGCCGGCCCCGGTTTTGAGAGGACCTGCCGGCATTTTATCAAATTTTCTTTTGTAATCATCAATAGCAGTTCGGATTGTACGCAGGTTCCGCCGCAGTTCGACCTCTTTTGTCCGCTGAGCAGTCATGCGGGTCAACGGTATAACACCGGCGGCCAGAATGCCGAGAATCGTCATGGTGACGATCAACTCTATGAGCGAAAGCCCTCTGCGGGCTCTTAAAGCTCCAAACATATCACCTCGGACGGATCGGGTTCGGATTCTGGTTCGGATTCTGAGTTTGGATCTGATTCTGGGTCTGCTTCAACTCGGATGTAAACTGCCAGTCACTGTACTGTTTCTTGTCATCAAGCAGCTTCGAATCATATAGGGATGCAAAACTTTTTCTGAACGGCTCCACGGTGCTTTCACTCATTACGCCGGCAAAACGGGTCGGGTCACCGACAGGTTTGACAATCTGCCACTGTTTATTTGTCAGCGGGTCAAGTGTTGCGGACACTCTGAGCCGGAATTTTTTTGAAGGGGTGTTTGTGCACCGCTCCTCCTTGCCAATGATCAGGTCGTCAAGTACCGTTCCATTGGGTGAGTTAATGGTCCATAAAAACGGGGTTACCGCACTCTGGGCAAGGTTTGCTTGATTGTTACATAGAAGCTTCTGGTAAATAATCTCAGCCACCTGATCCCCCCGGTAGATCATCTCGTCTTCAAGTTCCCGCTGCTTCAGGGTTTTCCAGGACTGCCCCACCATCCCCAGCATGACTCCCATAATCATGATTATCGTCAAAGCCAGAATATAGGTAAAGCCACCCTGATTGGACAAAGCTTTCATCAGCGAATATCCACCGCCGTGCTGAAGGGCAGAATATTGAGGGCAGTACCATCAGGCATCGTAAACATGGCGTTTCTGAAAGCAAAACTTGCGGGCCCCTTATTCTTGGCCTTGAATTGTGCCGTCGCAAGCGTGCCCCCGCCGGAGACACTACCGCTATCTGTAGCGCGACCCAGCAAAACCGTCACCGTACCGGCGGCCGGATCAGCCCTGCTGGTAAAAACTGTCGCTTTGCCGTCCTTCTTTAAAAACGGGCCTTCGCTCAACGACATAAAATCGACAAAAATCGGATCATAGGTGAGTACAAACGGGGCGTTGGCAAGATCTTTCACCTCGTTGATCTTGATATCAATACTGAACTGCTGCCCAACGGTTGCGGATGAAGGAGCAGCAAGTTGCAGCAGGCTGCGCTGAAGCGCTGCTGCCTGTGCAGGAACTGGCGGCTTGGGCTGAGGCTGAGCAGTCGGAGCAGCAACATCCGGGCGTGATGGAGCCGGCTTGGAAGCTGCGGGATCTGGGACAGCCTCTTTTTTATCGCTCTTTTTCGGTGCCGTGACATCCCCTTCATAAACCGCTTCCTGATCAAAGGATGACATCGGCCTGACAAGCGACGGGTGATCCTCTTTGCCGGAACCAAAGGAAGAAAGACCGGGGAGCGGAACCGGAATACCTCTAACTAGACGTGGAGTAATTGCCAGCATAAGTTCACTCTTGTTTTTTGAAGTGTATGAACTGGTAAATAAATTACCAATCAGAGGCAGGTCACTTAGCAGATATACTTTGGATTTATCGTTTCCTTCTTCCCTTGAAATAAGGCCACCAATGACGCTGGTTTCATTATCTTTTAAGCTGAGTACTGTTTCAAGGTTGCGAGTGCCGATGGTCACAACGGTCGTACTTTTGTCAGACCCCACCGTCTCTTTGGTAAGAATATTACTGACCTCAAGACTCAGCTTGATGGATATTTCATTGTTAAGCTGGATAGTCGGCTCGGCATTAACTTTTACCCCAACGTCCACATACTGGACATTGACCTGTGACACAGTGCCGTTAAGAGTTGTCGTAGTAATCGGCTGCCTGGTGCCGACATTGAATTTTGCTTTTTCCTTGTTTTTCACCCGGATTTTCGGGTTGGAAAGTGTCTCGCCCTTGGCAAGGCTTTTACCAAGATTGAACGTTGCATTCGGCACGGTCACATAGCCGCCAAAACCCTGCATGGTAAACGCGCGAACCAGATTTGTAATATCACCACCGACTGTTGTTGTGGTTGATCCGGTAGGCACCGTCGTTGTTACTCCCGCAAGTGTCGTGGAAAGCAGTTTATTATCAGGTGGCGGCGAGAAAGCACCCAGTTGGACATTATAATTACTCAGCAGTAACCCGACATTCTCGGCATTTTTGTCCGAGACTTCGATCACTTCCACATCAAGAACAACTTCAGCTTCCGGCATATCGTTGGCATCAAGAATTTTTTCAACCACCCCGACAACATCTTCTGTGTCCCGCACAACGATCGAGTTTGAATCTTCGTTCACGTACGCTTTACGCACCTGAATCATGGTGCGGATCAGGTTGATGGCTTTTTTTGCATCCATGTAGTTGAGATGGAACGTGCGCAGCACCATGTCCTCGTACTGCTTGCTCTTCTCAGGAGAATTTGTATAAACAAGCACGGTGGTTTCATTCAAATTTCTGGTATTCAGCTTATTCATGGTGCTGAGCAGATCAAGCGCCTGCTGGAATGTGGCATTATCGAGATAAATTGAAATCGGTGTGTCCTTGATGCCGTCATCAAACACAAAATTGATTCCCGAAAGCTGGGTCAGAATATTGAACACGTCCTTGATCTTTGCATCCTTGAACTTCAGGGTTATCGGCTTACTGGATTTCACGCGCAACTCAAAGCCCTCAACCTTACTTTTTCGAAGCTGCACGATTCGATCAAGGGCCGCCTGATACTCTTTATTCTTGGGGAAAAGTTCTGCAGCCCGGATGTATTGGCGATGAGCTTCCTTCAGCTTGTTTGCCTTCTCAAAATCCAGTCCTTCCTGAAAAGCCGCCTGCGCCTCTTTGTGGCGGAGCGACAACTCAATATGCTGTCTGAAACGATCCTGTGTCGGGTCCATACCTTGCGCGGCCTGAAATTCCGTCAGCGCATCGGCATAATTTCCTTTTGCCACTAACGCCACACCCTGCTTGAAACGCTGGTCTGCCGCTTTCTGGCGGGTCTTCAGGAAACGGATTCTGGTGTCATTGGATGTAGGGTCATTTTTAAAGGAGTCAGCATAGCTGTACATCGCCTCTTCAAACTTTCCCTCCGCCTCAAACTTTTCCGCAGCGCTGAAGGAGCGCGCAGCCGGTGAGGCACAGCCCGACAGGAGGCCGAAAGATAGTACCAGGATGCTATGTAAAATCAGGTTCAGGTAGCGCATTGAGTGCGTCTCCTCGGAATAAATTTTGTTACCGTGCGGCATTCAGCGGCCGGTTTTCAAGTAACGGAATAACAATGACAGCTCCGGTGTCGGTAACTGTCAGCCGCAACGATTGATCAGTAATTTCGGTTGCTTCATACCGGCCGGCAACCTTGTCGCCCTTTTTTACCAGGATAATTTCCTTGTCCTTTTCAAGAAAAATGGTTCGTGCCGACCCTTTTTTCAAGAATCCCAGAAACGTAAAACGGGCCAATGGAGCAGACTCCGGCTGGGCTTTCACCGCATCTACCGGTAGTACCGGCACAGCTTTTACCGGGGGTGGCGGTTCTATCTTCTTTTTGACAATCTTCGTCTCATCAATAAATATCGGTTTAAACAGGTTGCGCCGATACCCTTTGAATCCGGCAGTATCCTGTTCAAGAAGGCTCAGCTTCAATGTTGTGCCATCATCCACCACTGAAGTGGCAGATTTCACCGCAGATACTGCAGCAGGTTTTTGCTGCTGTCCCGGCTTGAAGGTCAGGGTGCTGACAGTTTTCGGCTTCGGCGATGTGCTGTAACTCCACACCACAGCGCAACCAAAGAGAATAACCAGAACGAATAGTATCAGGCGCTGGCGATTCATGTCCACTCCCGCAGATATACCGTTATGTGCAGTTCCATGGTCACTTTTTCGATAAAAAGGTCGTTATTTGAAAAAGCGACCGTTTCAATCACGACCAATTCCGGATTTTTCTGAATATCAGATAGATAGCTTTTCACCGCCGCATACCCTCCGGTAACAGAAAGCGACAACTGATAGGAAAGCAGTGGCTCGTCTTTACTCTTGAGCGTTTTATAGCTGATTGTGCCCACTTCGACAGCGCTGGTTGCCGCAGCTTCATACAAATCGCTCAACACCCTGGCAAACTGCCGTTTTTCAGGTATCTTGATCTTCAGTGCATCAAGGTCAGCGGAGGCCTGCTTATAAAGTGCTGTGGGGTCCAGCTGTCCGGCATTGGCGGCCTTCAGGCGCAGACCGCTCCACTTTGTCTGCAGATCAGTCAATACGGGGAGCTGATAGGAAGAATGTACAATCCCAAGACACAGATTTACCAGAACAAGGGTCAGAATGATGACCAGCGGAATCCATTTCTGACGGACTATTTCAAACATATACGCTTTCATCAATGCAGTACCTTACAGGTGAAAGCAAATTTAACACCTTGGGCTTTATCGCCCTCACCCATATTCTGATGTGACAGCAGAGTAACTTCTGACAAACCTTTTGCCGCTTCCAGCTTTTCAAGATACTGCCGGACCGTTTTAAAACTTCTGGCATGACCTTCCAGCTTCCACTCCTCAGAGGCTTTACCCATGGATAGCAGCGACAGCGAGATCCCCTCCGGAGTGGCATTTTCAAACAGTTCAAGCACCGCAAGCCAGTTTTTACTCTTACGCTCGATTATTGTGTTGTAAAAACGGACTCGCCCCTTTTGTCGCGTGAAATCAGAGTCGGATATACCGCTCGGCTTGGCAGAGAGCCTGCCCTCAATCGCAGCGATTTCTGAACTCAGGAAATTCTTCTCACCCATGGCTGAAGAGACCCGATAAATGTTCCAGGCCGCCAAAACAAGAAGCAGTGCGATGGAGGAATACGCGACCCTGTTGATCAGACGGTGGTCAAGGTAAGTGCGTGTCGCAAGGTTAATGGTGAAATTCATCAAAAACTCCTCAACGCCGCACCAATTGCGGCAGTGCAGGAAAACAGGTGTCCCTGGCTGCCCGGGGCAAAATTACCGGGTGTAACCACACCTTTTGCTTCAAGCAGGATCGGCGTTACTTCGGTCGCTTCAGCAACCATATCCCGAAAACTGAGTGCCGTTTCCGGTGATGCTACACAGAAAACAGTCTGTACCGGCTGATCAGGGAAACGTTCCTTGTAAACCAGCAGAGAACTGTTTATCTCCATGTACACCCGGCTGTCAGTCGCCTGAACGCCGGATAAATCCTTACTCCGTATAAACTCCGGTATCCCTTGGGCAAAAGCGACAATTGACAGGGTACCGCCGTAATACGATATGAGGATACAGTCATCATGAAGCGACAGACGACTGTTAAAAAGCCGGCAGAGATTGAATGTATTACAGTCAACCCGTGCCGGAGAATAGCCGGCCTTCGTGATGAGATCTTCGTATTGGGAAATAACCGAGCGCGACGCAATTGCAACCAGCAGGGCCAGATCACCATTTTCCCGAACCGTCAACTGTTGAAAATCAATAAGAGTATCGGTGCTTTCAAGCGGAATATTTTTCTTCAGCTTCCAGCGAATCAGGTCAATACCTTCCGCATGGCTTTTGAAACGCCCTTCAAGATCAAGCAGCATTATTCTGCTCACCGCATCGGGGAGAGATACCGCCACCCTGTCAGTCCGGCACAGCAGTTGGTTACAGGCAGACTTTAAGCCGGTAACAAACGCATCGGGGGCAAGAATGTTTTGATCCCGCAGTGAAACCTGAACAGTTTGTGGAGGAAATGAAGCGTGGGCAACCCTGTCAACACGTGGTGACGCGGCAGACCCGCTTACAAGGGCACACACCACACCCTGTGGGCTGATTTCGACTCCTATTGGTTTAGTGACAAACAGCATGGCGTGTCCTGTCCCGGTCACTCAACAAACGTGACACGGTTTATCTCCTTGAGGGTCGTTACACCGGCAGCCAGTTTTTCTTCGGCTGAATCACGCAGAAACATGACACCGGCTTCACGGGCAGCTTTTTTCAGCTGGGTTGCTGGAACCTTGGCGATAATGAGATCACGAATCTGGTCAGTAAGTTCCAGTAATTCAACAATGGCAACCCGTCCCCGATAGCCTGTGCCATGGCACTCTTCGCAGCCATGGGATTCATAGAGCGTCAAATCGCGAAAACGTTCGGGATCAACACCACCGTCAACCAGTTCCTCGTCACTGTACTTCACCGGGCGGCGGCAGGCGAGGCAGACTTTTCTCACCAGTCTTTGCGCCATAACGCAGTTGAGACACGATACAAAATTATAGGGATCAATTCCCATATGGATGAAGCGTCCGATAACGTCAAATACGTTATTGGCATGAACAGTCGTAAAGACCAGGTGTCCGGTGAGTGCAGACTGTACGGCAATCTGCGCGGTCTCGGAATCCCGGATTTCTCCAACCATGATCTTATCCGGGTCATGGCGCAGGATGGAACGTAATCCCTTGGCGAAGGTCAACCCTTTTTTTTCATTGACCGGGATCTGCAGTACGCCGCGCAACATATATTCAACCGGATCTTCAATGGTGATTATTTTGTCCTCGCCGGTATGAATCTCGGTCAAGGCAGCATAAAGCGTCGTAGTTTTTCCGGAACCGGTCGGGCCGGTGACCAGCACCATGCCATACGGTTCACGTATTTTTCTCCGCAGGCGCTTGATTTCCCGCTCGCTTACGCCAAGATTTTCCAGGGTCAGTCCCTTCAGATCACTGGCGATACTCTCTTTGTCAAGAATACGGATAACCGCATCTTCGCCCATGGAACTGGGCATGATCGAAACGCGGAAGTCGATGGATTTTTCGCCAAAACGGATTTTAAAGCGGCCATCCTGAGGTATGCGCCTCTCGGATATGTCCAGCTCGCTCATAACCTTGAGGCGTGAAATGATCGGAGATTGAAAATGTTGATCTATCGTGTCGTTCGCTTTGTACAGAACGCCATCAATACGATATTTGATGTCGACTCCGTCAAGACCTGTTTCGATATGTATGTCGCTTGCTCTGCGGCTCAGCGCGTCAAGAATGGTCGTGTTTATCAGCTTGATGATCGGGCTGGTGTCTTCTGACAGCGTTTCGACAGACAGTACCTCTTCACCACGGTCAGTTTCCTTGACCAACTGGAGCATGAAGTCTTCTGAAACATCACGCAGAACCCTGCGCGTCCCTTCCCCTGCTTTGGTAACGGTACTTATGGCAGAATCGGAGGCGACACGAATCTGAATCTGCCGATCAAGCATAAGTTCAAGCTCATCCAGTTTGACCACGTCGGTCGGGTCAGACACCGCAATGACAATCACATTCGGCTGAATATCCAACGGCACAAAATGATACCGGTAAATTGCGTCCGGCGGTAACTGGTTGAGCAGTTCTGAATCCATCTTGAAATTGCGCAGATCAATGTACTCAAGACCAAACTGCTCCGCCAAAGCCTGAGCCAGTTCTTCCTCTGTGACAAACCCTTCCTGTACGGCAATTTCCCCGAAGCGTTTCCGGGTTATCGCCACCCTTTCGAGGATAATTGCCGTCTGATCAGGTTGAAGGACGCCCCGATCAACAAAAATTGTACCGATATTTTTTCGTTTGAATGATTCTCTCGCCATTCTATCCCACCGTGCCGGCAATTTTAAATATCGGGAGGTACATCGCAACAATAATTACACCGATAACAATCCCCATAATCAGCATGATTGCCGGTTCTATTGCTGTCGTCAGCAAATGCATCCGTTCCTCAAGCTCATCTTCCAGATAATTGGAAATATCACCAAGCATATCCTCAAGCGACCCGGTAGTTTCACCCACACCGAGCATTCGCAGTGCCAATGGCGGCATGATATCGATCCGCTCAAGCGCAACGGAGAGCCGACCCCCCTCTTCTATGAAACGGACCGCCTCGAACAGGCGCTTTTCCATGAATACGTTATTGAGGGTGCCAATGGACATGCGCAGCGATTCAATGATCGGAATGCCGCTCCCAAGCACGGTGGCAAGGGTACGGGTAAAGCCGGCAACGGAATACTTGGTAAAGACATCACCGATTACCGGCAGCGTTAATTTGTATCTGTCCAGCGCGTAGCGTCCAGCTTCCGTGCTCTTCCAGGACCTGAATGCCGCAAGCAGGCCTACAAACAGAACAATCCCGACCAGGAAATACCGCCTGAGCAGTGAGGTAAAAGTAATCAGCAACTGAGTCAGGGCGGGAAGTTGTGCTCCGGAGTCTGCATATACCTGACTGAAAGTTGGTACAACATACAGTAGCAGAAGTGTGATCGCCAAAAATGCGAAAACAACAAGGATGGCCGGATAAAAAACGGCTGCAACAATTTTCTTTTTTAGCGTGCCTACCCTCTTCAAATATTCTATATAGCGGCGGATAGTCTGAGGAAGATCCCCGGTCCGCTCCCCCGCCCGAATAGAGGCAACATAAAGAAAGGGGAATGCCCGGCCATGCTTATCCATCGCCACCGACAAGGCCGCACCCGCCTTTACGTCTTCACGCACCTGCACCAGAACTTCATATAACGCACCGGAATCATGACGTTCAAGAATTGCGTCCAGAACCTGCATAATCGGCATACCGGCCTTTATCAGCACCAGCATCTCCTGGTTGAACGTCAGAAGAGCCCTGTTATCGATCTTCTTACGCCTGATCCCCTTGTCAAACAGGAACTGGAATGGCTTCTTTTTTACTTCAAAAACAAAAAAGCCCTGATCCTCAAGATTTTTACGCAAGACGCCACTATCCGCAGCCTCAAAATCCCTGATGAGAATTTTTCCATCCGATGCACCAAGTTTGCAGGAGTAAAGCGCCATAGGTTTGAGCCAATATCACACGTGGAAAAATTAGTAAATATAAACATCACAGACTGAATCCCAACACTCTGTAATCACACGATAAGATACACTAGCCTACCTGTTGCATCTATACATTGGGAACAAAATCAAGCATTCAGCAACGCAACAACCCAAACAGCAAAGGACAGTACGCTCAGCCCGCCCCAGCGGATTCCACTGGCGACCACAAAAACATCTTTACGGGGAAAGGCCGTGTATATCAGCATTATTACGGAAAACAGCCACCCAAGCAAACCGGCTATAACAATAATTGACCAAAAATCGTGTGACATAAAGACCTTATTTTCCTAGAAGACGGTACAAAATAGTGCCGATGCGAAGCTTCCAGACCATAGTTACCGCTTCGCGGACGATTGAACCGGACATTTTTGAGCTGCCGGCATGGCGGTCAATAAAAATAATTGGAATTTCGGTGATGCGGAACCCTTTTTCCATACAGCGGTAATTCATCTCGATCTGAAACGAATATCCGTCAGATGTTACGTTGGTAAGGTCAAGCGCTTCAATGGTAGCCCGCCGGAAACATTTAAAGCCGCTGGTACAATCGCGTAGTTGCAGACCGGTAACCCAGCGCGTGTAGACGCTGGCAAAGTAACTCAGCATCAAGCGCCTGATCGGCCAGTTGACAACACTCACCCCGTTGAGATAGCGCGAACCGACAACAAGATCACTGACCTTAATGGCAGACAGGAACAGCGGCAGGGTCCCGGGATCATGTGAAAAATCTGCGTCCATCTCAATCAGATAATCTGCCCCCATACCGAGGGCAACCTTGAAACCTTCACGGTATGCGGAACCCAGACCAAGCTTTCCGGAACGGTGTAACACATGAATCCGGTCATTTTCCGCAACCAGAGAGTCGATAATTACCCCGGTGCCGTCCGGAGAGTTATCATCAACGAATAATATCTGGATATCCGCATTCTGGGCA
Organism: uncultured Geobacteraceae bacterium; assembly: GCA_903852495.1. Classification (GTDB taxonomy): domain Bacteria; phylum Desulfobacterota; class Desulfuromonadia; order Geobacterales; family Pseudopelobacteraceae; genus JACRCG01. Next base: position 26,778 of record CAINRC010000006.1, read on the forward strand.
AGAACCGCGCTCGTTAAAGAGCGAATGTTATCCTTTTCGTTATAGGTTGGTATAATAACAAAAGCCTTCACGAATCTCTCCACAGGAACCATATGCAGCACCAAAGCTGCAATGGCGTAGTACGAAAATTAATTTCGTGACAATACGGGACTTACACCGAAAAAGTCAAGATTGAACGGGGTGTAGAATAATTCTGTTTCTCGGATCTACGGCAGTGATGCCGCCCTCCGTTTTTTTGCGGTGATCAACCGTACCTGCCGCTCCTGAAACCAGTACGCATAGGTCCAGTTCATCATAACAACCATCCGGTTCCGGAACCCTATCAGATAGTAAAGATGCAGCAGCAGCCAGGCAAGCCAGGCGATATAACCGCGAAACCTGAAACCGGCAGCGGTGGCAACCGCACAACTCTTACCGATTGTTGCCATCGCCCCTTTGTCAAAATAGCGGAACGGGGGAAGTGTATTCCCCAGTTCACGTGCATGAATCATTTTAGCGGCATACGTCCCCTGCTGGCTTGCCACAGGGGCCATCATCGGCAGCGGCACCCCTTCCTGGAGACAGCACGCCATATCACCGACAACAAAAACTTCCGGATGATCTTTGATGCTGAGGTCCGATTGGACGACAATCCGTCCGGCGGCGGCACGTTCTACACCGAGGAGGTATCCCGCCATCTCGGCCGCAGCCACCCCGGCTGACCAGAACAGCGTATGTGAAGCGATTACGGCTCCACCATGCAATTCAACAGATTCGGCAGTCGCACCGACAACGCGGTTTTCAAGCAGGACTTCCACCCCCATGGACCGCAGCTTCCGGCAGGCGTACTCCCGGAGATCAGACGGCATTGCCGTCAGCAGCGAATCCGCCGCCTCAATAAGCACGACCCTGGTATCGGCAACCGATATGTCCGGATGATCCTGTGACAGCACATACACAATCAGCTCCCGCAACGCTCCGGCAAACTCAACCCCGGTCGGCCCGCCGCCGACGATCACGAAAGTCAGTAATGCCGCCCGGCGCTGGTAATCCGGTTCGCGGGACGCCTGTTCAAATTTCAGTAAAATGTGATTGCGCAGATCCTCCGCCTGATCAAGACGCTTCAGATCAAAGGCATGGGTAGCGACACTCTCCATTCCAAAATAATTGGTGCGGCTGCCGGCGGCGACAATCAGATAATCGTACGAAACCTTCCCTGCATCGGTCAGCAGACATTTTTCCGCCAGATCAACGCCGCTGATTTCCGCAAGCAGAAATGATGCCCCGCGCCAGTGACGGGTCAGAGCGCGTACCGGATAGGCGATAGCCTCCTCTTCAAGACCGGCAGTCGCCACCTGGTACAACAGCGGCTGGAACAGATGGAAATTATTGCGGTCGACCATTGTCAGCTCAAAACCGCTCCCGGCGAGAGCTTTTGCAGCCCGTAACCCGCCGAACCCCATACCGGCAATGACTACTCTTTTTTTTGACATATCTGTATACTCCTGACCACAGGCAGTACACCTGAGGCTCATTCATAACCGGTCTCTATTGCTTTTACATCTGACATACCTTATAAACCGAAATGCATATAGAGGCAAAGTTCAAATGCACCGATTGGGCGATATAATTGCACCAACTCTGCACCTGGCAGAATTTAACATATTTCACTGGATGAGCTGCCGTACTCTGGAGCGTAATGATTATTCAGACCAACAAAATGAAGCTTCGCGGGAAACTGCTGACACTTGTTCTGCCGCTGGTTATTATTCCGATCTTTGTTGTGGCCGGAGTCATCGGCTTTATTGCCAATCAGCAGGCGTACCGGGGCATTACCAAAACCAGCAAAGATGACTTACTGCACCTTTCCGGATTCTCCATTGATCTGCTCAATTCCCACTACCAGCAGTTTCAGGTCTATAAACAGGACAAAGCACGCAACCTCAATAATGAATTAGCCACCTTGACCGCCCTTTCCTACAATCTCGTCGCCACTGAACAAAACCAGCATGCCAAAGGAAGAATCGACCTCGACACCGCCAAACGGGAAGCCCGGCAGGCGCTGAAAAAAATTAACGTCGGCGAAAGCGGCTATATATATGCCATGACCAGCCGGGGCGACCTCCAGGCTCACATTGCACGGGAGGGCGAAAACGTTTTCAATGAACGCGATGAAAACGGCCGCTACTTCATCCGCGATATGTGCGCTGCGGCCCGGGCCAGCAAACCGGGCGAAACCCTGTACATTACCTATCCCTGGCGCAATGCGGTGTTAGGCGATAAAAAACCGCGCAGCAAGGTCGTAGCGTATAAATATTTCCGGGAATGGGACTGGATAATTGCAGCAGGGAGCTACCTGGACGAGACCATCGGAGATTCCGCCTTTGAACAGAAATCTTTCGCCACACTCAAAGAACGAATCCGCTCCAGAAAAGTCGGCGCGAGCGGTTATATTTTCTGTATGGACAGCAAAGGGACGTTCACGATCCATCCCGATTCCGAAGGGAAAAATCTGATCAGCGCTCGTGATCTTGCCGGCAACAGCTTCATCAAAGAGATGTGCGAAAAAAAGAGCGGCTGGATTCGCTACCCCTGGAAAAGCACCACCGACCCCTCACCCCGCATGAAAATAGTTCGCTATGAATATTTTGAACCATGGGACTGGATTGTTGCCGTCGGATCCTATGAAGATGAGTTTTATCAGGAAGCAAACAAAATCAAGACCCATATTCTGATCAGTATGGCACTTTTGATACTCATTGTCGGCGCCGTTGCAACCGCCCTCGTATTTAAAGCCTCGCACATTATCACGCAACCGATCACGCATATGATGTCGGTTATAAAACGCGTCAAGCGCGGCAATCTGGACGAACGGATGACCGTCAGCGGGGAAGACGAACTGGCCGAGATGGGCGCAGCGTTCAATCGCATGACTGACATTATCCAGCGTAACAAGGAGATTGAGTCCAGCCTTGCCCAGCAGGGGAAAATGGCCTCACTGGGTGTCCTTTCGTCTGGCGTCGCCCACGAAATAAACAACCCGCTGGGGGTAATTCTCGGCTACGCAGGCTTTCTGGAAAGCAAGATGAGTGAGGATGATCCCAACTACCAGTATATCCACGAAATCAAACGGGAAAGTAAGCGCTGCAAAAAGATAGTTCAGGATTTGCTTTCCTACGCCCGTACTCCCCGCCCGACGCTTGAACCGACCGATCTCAACAACCTGGTGCAGCAGATTGTTGATTTTGCTGCCAACCATACGGACATGCGCGGCATTATCATCAGCACGGAACTCGCAGTTAACCTGCCGCCCGTTGAACTGGATGGTGACCAGATGCGTCAGGTCGCCATAAACCTTATCCTGAACGCCGGCGGGGCGATGCCTGACGGGGGGAAACTGGCTGTCAGCACCGAGTCGGTTGATGCCGCCCACGTGCGCATAACATTTACTGACAGCGGCTGCGGTATTCCGGCAGAGAGTCTGGAAAAGATTTTTGAACCGTTCTACACCACCAAAGCCCGGGGTACCGGGCTTGGTCTGGCTATCACCCGGCAGATCATTGATCAGCATCATGGCGAAATCAGCATCGATAGTACCATTGGCGTCGGAACACGGGTTACCGTCACGCTGCCGATCGAGCGGGAGGAGTTATAAGTGCCTGATAAAAAACGTATTTTACTTATAGATAACGAGGCAGGACTGTGCCGGATGATGGAGCGGATTCTGCTGGATCATGGCTATCTGGTACGCTCTTTCACCTCACCGCAGAAGGCGGTTGAGGAGTTCAGGGCTTCCGCATGGGATCTGGTTATCAGTGACATTAAAATGCCCGGCATGAACGGCATGGAGGTACTGCAGGCGATTAAAGCCAAGCAGCACGACATTCCGGTGATCATGATCACCGCCTACGCAACGGTCGAAATGTCGATCCAGGCGCTCCGCAAAGGCGCTTACGATATGCTCACCAAGCCGTTTGAGCCGGACGAACTCGTCTACCGGGTTAAAAACGCGCTGCAGCAAAGGCAACTGCTTGAAGAAAACCGCGAACTGCGTGCCGAACTGGAAGATAAATTCCGTTTTGACAACATCATCGGCGCCTGTGAAGGACTGAAAAGTGTTCTGGACCGGGTCGGCAAGGTTGCCGTCCGGGACACATCCATTCTTGTCACCGGTGAATCCGGGACCGGCAAAGAACTGATCGCCCAGGCGATTCATTATAACTCCCCCCGTCGCGAAAGGCGTTTTGTTGCCATCAACTGCGGCGCCTTACCGGAAAATGTGCTGGAAAGCGAACTGTTCGGCTATAAAAAAGGGGCCTTCACCGGAGCAACGGAAAGCCGGAGCGGCCTGCTGGAAACAGCCAACGGCGGCACTCTGTTTCTGGATGAAGTCGGCAACCTGCCGATGAATGTCCAGAAGACACTGCTCCGCTTTCTCCAGGAGAAAGAGTTCCACCGCGTTGGCGACACAAACCCGACCCGGGTTGATGTGCGAATTATATCCGCCACAAATTCAGACTTGAAAGATTCCATTAAATCAGGAGCTTTCAGGGAAGATCTCTACTATCGCCTGAATGTTGTCAACATCCACCTCCCCCCGTTGAGGGAACGCTGCAGTGACATACCGCTGCTCGCAGCCCACTTTATTCAGCTGCAGAACCAGAAATTTAAAACCGTAATCAAAGGCTTTGAGAGTGACGCATTACAAATGCTCTGTGCATCTGAATGGCCGGGTAATATCCGGCAGTTGAAAAACGTCATAGAAGCATGCATGGCGGTGGAAACAGGTGAGTTTATCTCCGGCGAAACCCTCGCGCAGTTTATAGAGCCGCCTGCGGGGAGCAGCACGAGTCCACAAAATGGAAGTCAGATTGCCTCTGATGTGCCCTACACAACAGCGCTGGAGCTGTTTGAAGCCGACCTGCTTAAAAGTCTCCTGAAGCGGCATGGCGGCAATATTGACGCCGCTGCCCGTGAAGCGGGCATGAATATGGTAACCATGTACCGGAAGATAAAACGGTACGGCATACGCAAGGAAGAGCAGTAGCCGAAGAGCACTATGGGGGCAGCCGTGAGCGAAGAACTTCTGGTAACAGGACTCGCCAATCGTAACGGTCCTGCAGCGCCGGACAACCGGGTGCTGGTAATTGGAGCATCCACCGATTACATCGCCTTCATAGACCGACAGTACGCCGGACGGATTGTCTTTGTGACCGATCCAGCCGAACGGGGACGTGGTCATGAAGTCCCTCCCGATCAGCAGAGCGAGCTGCTGGTTGCTCTGGAAGAGCCCGGTACAGTACTGGAGCAGATCTGTTGCCATCTTAAACGCCATAACCTCCAGGCAATCGGCATAACCTGCTTTGACTGCGAATCCCTTCACCTTACCTCTCTGCTCGCTGATGTTCTGAAACTCCCCTACCCTTCACTGACAGCGGTTTTGACCTGCCGGAGCAAATTTCTTTCAAAAAAACGCTGGCAGTCGGCCGGAATCGACTGTCCGGCAATTCGTCAGATCCGCTGCCCTGAAGAGGCGGTTCAGTTCATGCAGCAGCATGGCGGTAGAATGATGCTTAAACCGCTGACCGGCTCCGGCAGTGAACTGATCTATCTCTGCACCACTGTTCAGGAAACTGCTGCTGCCTTTACTGAAATGACCGGACAACTGGCAGAGAAGCCGGCAACGGAACGAATGTACGACCCGTACAAAGTGGATGGCACGCTGGTTGATCCACGCCGTGAATTTATTGCCGAGGAATATTGCGAGGGGGAAGAGTACAGCTGTGATTTCATCATTGAAGCCGACACAGTGGATATCATACGGATCAGCCGCAAATGGCTTAAGCCTGACCAGGCACCGGGAACCGTTATGGCCTACCAGATACCGGAATACCCGATGATTGACCGCCCGGCTTTAAGGGAAAAACTTCGTATTGCCGCCCTGGTTCTCGGCATAGACCGGGGACTCTGCATGGTCGATTTTCTGAAAGCCGGAGATCGCTTTATTATTCTGGAGCTGACACCCCGTCCCGGCGGTGACTGCCTGCCGCCGCTGTTACGTGCCACGTACGGCCTGGATATTCTCGGCCTTGCCCTCGACGTGGCACAAGGGGAGCCGCGTCTGCCAAAAGAGCCGCATTCAAGCCATACTGTAGTGGGACTTCGTCTGTTTGCACCTCTGCCGGGTGGAATCATTAAAACGATCAACACCGAAAAGCTGGGGCGCGACTCTCGGGTGATGGAGTTGAAACTCGTGCAGAAACCGGGCGGCCTGGTGGTCCATCCCCCGGCTTCCTACCACTCACGCATCCTTGGATACGCACTGTTCAAGCCGTTTTCAGCAGCTACGGCGGAACAGGAAAGCCGCGAGCTAATGGGAACTTTGACTGTCACCTACTGCGACGAGGAAACCATATGACAGATGCATCCGGATACTGCCCGGCGGTAACAGTTCAGGAACTGGTAGCCAACAGCCTTGAACGGCGCGATTTTTTCCGGCGTCTGGCAGAACGGCACGGATCACCGCTCTACATAATTGAAGAAGCGCCGTTGCTGTCCAGAGCACGGGAGTTCTGCGAAACATTCCAAGCGCTGATGCCCGATATGCGGACCTTCTTTCCGGTCAAAGCCAACTCTCACCCCGATCTGCTGAAAACAATGGTTACGGCCGGGTTGGGGATAGAGGTATCCAGCGGCAGTGAACTGGAACTGGCACTTGCAGCCGGTGCCATGAAAGTTCTGTTCAATGGCCCGGCAAAAAGGGCTGATGAGTTGGACCTGGCGCTCACACACCGCGACCGGGTCACGGTCATTATGGACAGTGCCACTGAACTGGAGCGACTGGAAGCAGCAGCAGCCGGCAGAGGGGTGCAGATCCAAACCGCTGTCCGTCTGTCCGTTCCGGGCCATGGGGCACTCTGGCGTAAGTTCGGCATTGACCCATCCGAACTGCCTGACTTTGCAGAACGTGCGACATCCTGTCGCCACCTCAGCCTGAACGGCCTGCATTTTCACACAAGCTGGAACATGACTCCGGAGGCATATGTCGCCAACCTGCGAGTGGTGGGAAACTGTCTCCAGAGACTCACGGGGGAAACCCGTGCTGAGCTCGAATTCATAGACATCGGCGGCGGCTTCTGGCCGGCCTCGGGCGAGTGGCTGCCGACCCCGGAACCTGCTGATGGAGTCGCCGCCGGACAGGGACCGTTCTACACGACAGAACCGGCCGTCCCGTTACGCCGCTTTGCCGAGGAAATTTACCAGGCTTTTCAGGAGTATATTGCTCCGCATCTACAGTGCCGGCTTTATGCAGAACCGGGCCGCTGGATCTGCAGCGATGCCGCCTCGATTCTGTTGACCGTACTGGATCAAAAGAGCGATGATCTCATCATAACAGACGGCGGGACCAACATTGTCGGCTGGGAACAGTTCGAGCAGGAGTACTTTCCGGTCGTCAACCTCTCGCGCCCTGAAGCAACAGAACGCCCCTGCCTGCTGCTCGGCTCACTCTGCACTCCGAGGGATTTATGGGGGCGCTCCTATTTCGGTAGTGGCATCCGTTGTTCCGACCTGTTGCTGATCCCGATGCAGGGAGCATATACTTACAGCTTACGCCAACAATTTATCAAACCGCTGCCGAGCACGGTATTTATACCGGCTAAGTATGGAGGGCAGCAGACAGAGTTGGGAACCACATGAAACAGGAAGAGAGCAGCAAGGAACAACGAGCTGTCCAGGACCGGTCGGCGTTATCGCTGTATGCCGAACTATGGCGCCTTATGAAACCGGATATCAAGGGGCACGGACTGCAGTTGACTGCGGCCTATCTGATGGCGTTGGGAGGCATAGCCGCCTCTTTCTGTGTCCCCTGGTTCCTGTCATTGATGCTTGACACGGCACTGCCTGAGGGCAATACCACGCTCTTCTACCGGTATGCCGCAGCCATACTCGCTGGTCTTGCTGCTTTTTTCCTGTTTTCACTGATGAAGACCTACTACCTCGCCAGAGCATCGGAACTGGTTTTCTGTTCATTACGGACACGCCTTGTAGCTACCCTGATAAAAAAACCGGCACGTTTTTTTGCCCGCTATGACACCGGGGATCTGATCACCAGAGTTTCCAACGATACCGAGCACCTGTCCCTGCTGGTCTTTGATTACGTGTATGCCAGTCTGTACGGGCTGACCATGATTGTTTTTTTTGTCACTTTGATGCTCTGCTGGGAATGGCGCCTCGGAATGTACACCACTCTAACGCTCCCTTTTTATCTACTGCTGCTCTATCTGATGCAGAAACCGCTCTGTAAAGCGGCAAACAGTGCACGGGAAAAACTTTCCCAGCAAAATAACACTATGCTTGATGTCCTTTCCGGGGCCAAAGAGATCAGGTTTTATCAGCAGTTTTTGTCATCAAACCGACGCTTTTCTGATTCGGCAAATCTCTTTACAACTGCCAATATCCGTTCGGTGCTGATTGGTGAATGGTCCTACAACAGCCTGGAGCTGTTTTCCCGTCTGATATCACTGCTTCCGTTTTTTCTGGGGGGGTACTGGATATGCCACCGGAATGCGACACTCACCATAGGCACCTTAATCGCGTACAACCTGTACATGACCTACATTGCGTTCTCTCTTGAAGTTGTGAACGTCGGGGTCACCAAACTCGCCCAGGCCGCACCGCTGATAACCCGTATCCGGGAAATAATTGACTTTCAGGAGGAATCATTTGACGGGGGTAGTGGCGCAGCCGACAGCCCTGATTCAACCCGGCTTGAGTTCCGGAACGTCTGTTACAGCCACGACGGAGTCAAACCGGTTCTCAGGGATTTCAATCTTACCGTTCAGCCGTCAGAGAAGATAGCGATCATGGGGCCAAGCGGCGCCGGTAAAAGTACCGTAATTGACCTGCTGACCAGACAGATAAGCCCTGACAGCGGCCAGATACTGTTTGGCGAACAACCGGTCGGCGACTACAGTCTGCCGCTGTATCTGCTTCATTTCGGCTATGTCCGGCAACGCCCCTACCTTTTCAGAACAACGGTCAGAGAGAATATCGCCACGGGGTGGTATGACATTCCGCTCGATGTTATTATCTCTGTCGCCAAGCGGGTCCGCATACATGACACGATCATGGCCCTGCCAGACGGCTATGATACGGTCATCGGCCGGAACGGCGTCGAGCTGTCAGGGGGGCAGCAGCAACGCATCGCCCTCGCCCGGGCCCTGGTACGCGACCCGGTAGTGCTGCTGCTGGATGAATTTACTTCAGCGCTTGACCGCACGACCGAAGAAGAGATACTTGACGACCTGTTCATGAACGTACAGGAACAGACCATCATCTGCGTCACCCACTCTTTGTCAGTAGCAAGCCGTTTTGACAGGACCGTAATGCTGGAAAAATTGTAATATCACACAAGAGGCAGAAGCCTGATGAGAGGTGAATCATGAACAGTACAGAAAAAGTTGCGGCGCAAACTCTCACGAAGCAGAGCTGGGGGCTCTCCAGTTCCATCGACGTCTATGACTGTAATCCTGAAACCATTCGCAGCATGGAAGCCATTCGCCGCTTTGCCGTGGATTTGTGCGAACTTATCGGAATGAAACGCTTTGGAGAAACACAGGTTGTCCATTTCGGCGAGGATGAGCGGGTGGCGGGGTACAGCATGGTCCAACTCATCGAAACTTCTCTGATTTCAGCTCACTTCGCTAATCTTACCAACACCGCCTATCTTGATATCTTCAGCTGCCGTCAGTATGACCCGGAGGCTGCAGCAGCATTCGCCCAGCGGTTCTTCGGCGGCAGCAGGGTGACCGTTAATGCCTCGCTGCGCCACTAAAATGTCAATCAACTACACCACCCATCTGGTAGAGGCTGAATCGCTCTGGCGGAAATATATCCCCTGTGAAACGATCTTTGACCTCTGGGAGGTACGGATGGCATTTCACAGGCACTTTTGTCGTCCTCTCCGTTTTTTGTACCTCAGCGATGATTCCGCAGACAAACTCTTTCTTCCCTTAAGCTGGGTTGAGGAAAAGAATGTCTGGTGCTTCTTCCCCGGTGAAACATGGCACACCAAGACCTGGCTGGAGCAGAACCGGCTGTTGCCGAGCCATCTTGATACGGAGATTTTGCGCAGGGAATTGGGCGCAGATTTTCAACTGCGATATCTGTCGAAGCCGTGCCATACCAGTGCGGACTATCCGATTGATGAAACCGGGTACCTCTTCCATCCGCCCGACTACCAGTACCAGATACAGAACTGGTGGAACAGCTTTTCACACCGGAGGGCCAGGCTGCTGCGCCGGGAACTGGCGGCAGTGGAGGAAAAGGGAGTGATAATCCGGTATGGCGAAGAGGAACTTTTCAACCTGATGGTACAAATGAATACGGAGCGTTTTGCAGCAGATTCATTTTTTGCTGATTCGCGCTTTCGGGAGGGGTTTCGCGGAATGATTGAGACGCTTTCACAACTGGGACTATTGCGGGTCACCAGTGTGTATTGCGGCGGCCAGCTTGCCGCCATAGATTTCGGTGCGGTATTCAAGGAGCGCTATACCCTGCTGGCCGGCGGCACCGATGCCCGGTTTCCGGGCGTAGCCAAACTGATCAACCTGCACCATATGCAATGGGCCTGTGATGAGAGGCTGGATGAAGTTGATTTTCTGTGCGGCGATTTCTGCTGGAAACCACTCTTTCATCTGAAGCCCCGGCCGTTATACCTGTTCAGTTCACTGTAACAAAAACTCCCCCAAAAACCTGTTGCGCATGGCTTTTGGGGGAGGCTCTTTAAGAACCCTTTCCGGATGGAAACGGCCTAACTCATATCCACCAACTGCAGTTCCTTGATCGCCATTTCCCGCATCTTGAATTTCTGAATCTTGCCGGAAGCGGTCATGGGATAGCTGTCCACAAATTTAACGTATTTCGGAATTTTGTAATTGGCAATTTTCCCTCTGCAAAATTCGCGTATTTCCTCTTCGCTCATTTCCACTCCGTTCTTGAGAATGACGGCGGCCATAACCTGCTCCCCGTATTTCCTGTCCGGCACGCCATAGACCTGGATATCGGATACTTTGGGGTGAGTGTAGAGGAACTCTTCGATCTCACGCGGGTAGATGTTCTCACCGCCACGAATGATCATGTTCTTGATGCGCCCGGTGATCTTGCAGTAACCATGGTCGTCCATGATGGCCAGGTCGCCGGTGTGCAGCCAGTTTTCACTGTCTATGGCACGGGCGGTTTCGTCCGGCATCTTGTAGTACCCCCTCATGACGTGGTAGCCACGGGTGCAGAGTTCACCCTGCTTGCCGGGGGGAAGGGTTTCGCCGGTTTCGATGTCTACGATCTTGACCTCCACATCCGGCAGCGAACGGCCGACGGTGGCGACGCGCAATTCGATGGCGTCATCGGTACGGGTCTGGGTGATAACGGGGGAGGATTCGGTCTGGCCGTAGGCGATGGTTATTTCCGAGGCGTGCATCTGGGAATTTACTTTTTTCATGACTTCGATGGGGCAGTTGGAGCCGGCCATGATGCCGGTGCGCAGGGTGGTCAGGTCGAAGGTGCTGAATTCCGGGTGCTCAAGTTCAGCGATGAACATGGTCGGGACGCCGTGGACAGCGGTGCATTTCTCTTTTTCTATAGTCTGGAGGACTTTCAGCGGATCGAATATTTCCACCGGTACCATGGTGGTGCCGTGGGTGACGCTGGCCATGACGGCAAGGACACAGCCGAAGCAGTGGAAGAAGGGAACCGGGATGCAGAGCCGGTCTTTTTCGCTGAACTTCATGCATTCGCCGATGTTGAAGCCGTTGTTGACGATGTTGCTGTGGGTCAGCATGACCCCTTTGGGGAAGCCGGTGGTGCCGGAGGTGTACTGCATATTGATGGTTTCGTGACAGTTGAGGGTCGCTTCGACGGCGGCCAGTTCGGCGTCCGGCACCCCCTCCCCCAGTTTGATGATGCTGTCGAAGTTGAGCATCCCGGCGGGGGTTTTTTCAGAGCCGATGAAGATGACGTTCTTGAGGAACGGCAGTTTGGGGGAGGATAGTGCGCCCGGCTGCGATGTTGCCAGTTCGGGAACGACGCCGGACAGCACCTCTACGTAGTCGCTATCTTTGAAGGAGCCGACCATGAACAGCGAGGTGGAGTCGGACTGGTTCAGGATGTATTCCAGTTCGGCTGATTTATAGCTGGTGTTGACGGTGACGAGGATGGCGCCGATTTTGGCGGAGGCGAACTGCAGCAGCACCCATTCGGGGACGTTGTAAGCCCAGATGGAGATGTTGTCCCCTTTTTTGATGCCGAGACGGAGCAGCCCTTTGGCCAGCAGGCGGCAGGCGTCGTTGAACTGCCGGTAGGTGTAGCGCAGGCCCCGTTCATGGTAGACCAGCGCTTCGTTGTCAGGATAACGGCACGCAATCTCGTCCAGAAGGGAGCCGACGGTGTGGGTGAGTAACTGCGACATGATGAACCTCCGATCGTTGTGTTTGATATACAGTCTACTACCAGTCTGAAGGAAATTTTTGTCCGGGAACTTCGCCACATTTATTTTTCAAGGCCGGAAGGCCGGGGCGTTCATACTCCAGATGGCCTTCTTTTGCGGTTCTGCCGTTCATGATCGCTTCCGAGCGGAGGCGGCGGCCGATGGTTTTTTCCAGCTGCACCCCGAGTTTGAGCACCCGGTCAACGTCCCAGCCGTGCTGGATCCCCATCTCGTCGATCTGAACCAGGGTATCCTCAAGAGTGACCAGTCCGACATAGCGGGGATCACGGTAATAATAGTCGCCGGTACCCTTGACCGGACAATCGTCCATAAAATTGGCCGGCTGTCCGCCCAGCCCCCCCATGGCCGCCTCGAAGTGCGTAATCCCGGCCTGAAGTGCGGCAAGAATGGAGGCGGAAGCAACCCGCTTCGTTTCATGAAAATGGGCAATGTGCAGTTCCGGGTTCGGCAGTTGATCGAGAATCATGGAAAAATAACGGTACACATCCGGGGCCGAGGCGCTGCCGTCATGATCCGCATGTTCCACGTCATGGGCACCGATATTCAGCCAGCGGCCGGTAAAGTCAACGGCGTCCTTCAAATCCGTTGCACCGCCGATGGGGCTCCCCCAGATGGTGCTGACGGTGCCGCACATTTTCAGGCCGGCGTCGGTGCATTTTTTGATGCAGCGCTCCGCCTCCTTCCAGTACTGCGGCAGCGTACAACCGGAGTTGGCAAAATGATGCCGTTCTTCGGTGGAAACCATCATCAGGATACGGTCAGGACCAAGACCCCGTTTTTTCAGTTCAATGGCCCGGTCAACCGCTGACTCACGGATGGTGATCGCCGTCAGGCAGATATCGTCGTAGTTGATGCCCCGTTTCGCGCAGCGCTTTCTGAAATCGTCACCCCGCAGATGTGCCAACAGAATCTCCGCATCACCGAACTGCGGCATGGCGTTCGGATTGCCCAGATTAGTCACCTCGATGTTACGACACCCGGCAAATATCAGCTCTTCCAGATAATAGATTTTAGCCGGTGTGGAGATGAACTTTTCCTCGTGCTGAAAGCCGTCCCGAACCGTTATGTCACCAATCGTGACCGTTTTCGCCATGCGGGGGAATATCTTCCAGTAATCGTATTCAGTCATCGGCAACGCTCTCCTTAAAAAAGGTCTGTTTTAGGATTTCAAGGTAATTTTCGGACCAAGGGCACGGGCGACCTTTGAGCCGGATGGTCGTCCGAGATAGCTGGAAATGTACAGCCCGGCGGCCACCAGTCCGGTAAGATCAACACCGGTTTCAATGCCCATACCGTTCAGCATGCAGAGCAGATCCTCGCTGGCAACATTTCCGGCAGCACCCTTGGCGTAGGGGCACCCCCCCAAGCCGGCAACGGAGCTGTCAACGACCGAAATACCCAGTTCAAGAACAGCCAGAATGTTGGCAAGCGCCTGTCCGTAAGTGTCGTGAAAATGAACCGCCAGCCGGTAGCGCGGTACGACCGCCGCCACTTTTTTCACCATGGCCTGAGCTTTGGCGGGAGTGGCAAAACCGATCGTATCCCCCAGAGAAATTTCGTAGCACCCCATCTCCAACAGGCGCAGGGCAACCTGGGCGACCGTTTCCGGAGCCACATCCCCCTGGTACGGGCAGCCGAGAACACAGGAAACATAACCGCGCACCTTGATGTTGCGCTGACGGGCGGCGGCCATTACCGGAGAGAAGCGTTCCAGACTTTCCGCAATGGAGCAGTTGATATTGCGCTGGGAAAATGCTTCGGAAGCGGCGCCGAATACGGCTATTTCTTCCGCTCCCGCTGCTACGGCCGCCTCAAAACCCTGCATACCGGGCACCAGAACCGGATAGCTGACGCCGGGGCGGCGGGTGATGCCGAGCATGACCTGGGCATTGTCCGCCATCTGCGGCACCCACTTCGGCGAAACAAAACTGGTGGACTCAATGGCACTCAAGCCGGTTGCCGAAAGCCGGTTGATCAACTCGATTTTGACGGCCGTCGGCACAATCATCGATTCGTTCTGCAGCCCGTCCCGGGGACCGACTTCGACAATTTTTACCCGTTTTGGCACTCTCATGGCTGGGGCGGTTCTGCTTCCGCTGTGAAGTCAAGCAGTTCAGTGCCCTCGTTCACCACCGCTCCGACCGGATAGTGAAATGCCGCCACGCTCCCGTCACACGGGGCACTGATGGTGTGTTCCATCTTCATCGCTTCCATGATGATCAGCGGTGTGCCGCGCTCAACCCTGACGCCGACCTCAGCCATCACCGCAACTATTTTGCCCGGCATGGGTGCGGTCAGGCGTCCGGCGGCAGCATCATCCTGCTCACCGACCGCATGGGGGTTGTGAATGACGAGCTGGTGGCTTTTCCCCTGGTCCAGCACGGTGATCGCAGCACCGCTCCGGATAACCGTTGCCTTGATGCGTGTCCCGGCCAGATCTGCGTGCAGATCTCCCGCATTGTCACGGTCTCCCCGCACAAGCATACTGCCGCCCGGAAGACCGAGCAGAAAACCGGTCGGACGGTAATGCGCCGTAATGGTGACAGCCTGCTCTTCATCGATGAAATGCAGGAAGTGGTAATTATCGTAATTAAGCCGCCAGCCGCCGGTGTGGTGCCAGGGTGAGTGGGGATCATGGGAAGCCTTGGCACGGCTTTCCGCTTCGGCAGACCGGGTCAGCATCAGGTCGAGCGCCGCCAGAGCAAGGATACGGTCAGAGGCGGGAACCGATTCCGGGATAAGGCCGTCCCGGTGACGCTCTATAAAACCGGTATCAATTGCTCCGGCGGAAAAAGCGGGGTGCGCAACAACGTTGCCGAGAAAGCCGGTGTTTGTGGTTACTCCGACGACCTCAAAATCAGCCAGTGCCGTTCTCAGGCGGCGGATGGCAGCGTTCCGGTCCGTATCCCAGACTATCAGCTTGGCAATCATCGGATCGTAATTGATGCTGACCTCATCCCCCTGGCGCACCCCGGAGTCGATGCGGACATGGGCGCTTTCACCGGGGGTTCTCATGTGGCGCAGCCGACCGATGGAGGGGAGAAATTCGCGGGACGGGTCTTCGGCATAGATGCGGGCCTCTATGGCATGGCCGCTGATGGCAAGCTGTTCCTGAGTGCAGGGCATCGGTTCGCCCGAGGCGACGCGCAGCTGCCATTCCACCAGATCAAGGCCGCTGATCATCTCGGTCACCGGGTGCTCCACCTGCAGGCGGGTATTCATTTCCATGAAATAGAATGAACCATCCTCATCCAGCAGGAATTCGACCGTTCCGGCGCCAACATAGCCGATGGCCCGGGCGGCAGCGACGGCAGCCTCGCCCATCTTGGCACGCAACTGGGGGGTCATACCGAAGGCCGGGGCTTCCTCCACCACTTTCTGGTGACGGCGCTGAATGGAGCAGTCCCTTTCAAAAATGTGCAGGGCATTACCGTGACTGTCGGCAAACACCTGGATCTCGATATGGCGCGGTTTGGTGAGGTATCGTTCCAGAAGGACATGATCATCACCGAATCCGGACATGGCCTCACGCCGTGCTCCGGCCAGAGCATCGGTAAAATCGGCACTGCGGACAACCACCCGCATTCCTTTGCCGCCGCCACCGGCACTGGCCTTTATCAGCAGCGGGTAGCCGATCCGGTCAGCTTCCGCTTGCAGAAATTCTGCCCCCTGCTCATGACCATGGTAGCCCGGCACCAGTGGCACTCCCGCAGCACCCATGATCTCCTTGGCGGCACTTTTGGAACCCATGGCGCGTATCGCTGCGCAGGGGGGGCCGATAAACACGATTCCCTTGTCGGCACAGGCCTCGGCAAAACCGGCATTCTCGGAGAGGAAGCCATAGCCGGGGTGGACAGCTTCCGCGCCGCTGCGGATCGCCACCTCAAGAATCCGTTCCGCGACCAGATAACTTTCCCGGGCCGGTGCCGGGCCGATATGGTGGGCTTCATCAGCCAGCGTGACATGGAGGGCACCGGCATCGGCATCGGAATATACCGCTACGGTGCGAATCCCGAGTCGCTGTGCGGTACGGATGACGCGGCAGGCAATTTCGCCCCGGTTGGCAATCAGAATCGTGTTAAACATAGGCTGTGTCCTTTACACCTTATGGAGATATCAATCGGTACGACAGGCGATCATATACTTGAAACCGGACTCCAATACTGTTTCACCCCGCTGATTGCGCAGGGTAAACCGCACGGTCGCCAGCCCCTGTCCCGGTTTGCTTACGGATCGACGCAGTTCAGTCCAGTACGCATCCATAGTCAGGATGTCGTCGGGACGCACCGCATTCGGCAGCTCAACGGCAAGAATGCCGAGGCCGATCAGAATCTGAACGCCATCCAGCGCTTCAACAATTACTCGGGTACAGGAAGACAGGGTGTGCAGCGAAGAGGCGATAATTCCCTCGAAACGTGACGCGGCAGCCATTTCCTCATCAATATGGAACAGTTGCGGGTCGAATCTGCTGGCAAACTCCATTATCTCCGCCAGCCCCAGTGAAAAAGGACGGCAGTTGAGCCGGTCCCCTTCGGCAAGATCATCCCAGTAGCGTGCAGATGCCACGGCTATTCCCTCACCCAGGCCGGTGTGCGCTTCTCCAGAAAGGCGGACAGCCCTTCCCTCCCCTCCCACGATGCGCGCTGGCCGGCGATCCTGCCGGCGGTGTCCGCTATCAGCGCATCATCCACCGGGCGACCGGCGACCGCCGCAATGAGGTTCTTGGCCGCATTCATGGCATTCGGTCCGTTTTTAAGGAGTTGGGAGGTCATGCGCTCACCGGCAGCGGCAAGTTCCACATTATCGGCAACGACCAGATGAACCAGCCCGATCCGCAACGCCTCGCCGGCATCGAACACCTCTGCCGTCTGGAAATAGCGCCGCGCCGCTCTGGCCCCGATGGCGGCCAGTACATAGGGGGAAATCACTGCCGGAATAAGCCCCAGCTTGACCTCGGAAAGGCAGAATGACGCACGTTCTGTGGCGATGGCGATGTCACAGCAGGCGGCCAGACCGACCCCACCGCCGTACGCAGCACCCTGCACCAAGGCGAGTGTCGGTTTGGAAAGTGTATCCAGCGTCCGCATCAGTTCCGCCAACGCTTCGGCATCGGCCAGATTCTGCTCATGGGAATAATCGGCCATGCGCCGCATCCAGTTGAGATCGGCCCCTGCGGAAAAGCTTTTGCCGCTGGCCGCCAGGGTGACCGTCCGGACATCCGGGTCATCATCAAGCTGTTTCAATACCGCCGTTAATTCCGCGATGAGGGAATCATCAAAGGCGTTGTGCAGTTCCGGACGGTTCATGGTGATGCGTGCCCGCCCGGAGTCGTCGATGGTTATGATAAGTGCGCTGTTGGTCATTTCTGTCACATCCTGAAAATGCCGAATTCGGTTTTTTCTGCCGGAGCGTTAAGGGCGGCCGAGATGCCCAGACCAAGTGTCATGCGGGTATCCACCGGGTCAATGATGCCGTCGTCCCACATCCGGGCACTGGCATAATAGGGGTGCCCCTGGGTTTCATACTGATCACGGATCGGCTTTTTAAAAGCATCTTCCTCTTCAAGCGGCCATGATTCGCCCCGCGTTTCAAAACCGTCCCGCTTCACCTGCGCAAGAACACTGGCGGCCTGTTCCCCCCCCATAACGGAGATGCGGGCGTTGGGCCACATCCAGAGGAAGCGGGGGCTGAAGGCCCGCCCGCACATACCGTAGTTGCCGGCACCGAAACTCCCCCCGATGATGACCGTGAATTTCGGTACTTTTGCACAGGATACGGCGGTGACCATCTTGGCGCCATCTTTGGCGATGCCGCCCGCTTCATATTTGCTGCCGACCATGAAGCCGGAGATGTTCTGGAGAAAGACCAGCGGGATGCCGCGCTGGCTGCACAGCTCGATGAAATGAGCCCCTTTGAGCGCCGATTCGGAAAAAAGGATGCCGTTGTTGGCCACAATGCCGACCGGATAGCCCCAGATGTGGGCAAACCCGCAGACCAGCGACGTGCCGTAGAGCTGTTTGAATTCGTCAAATTCCGAGCCATCCACAATCCGGGCGATAACTTCTCGCACATCATACGGCTTGCGGGTGTCCGTCGGTATAATACCGTACAGTTCTTCCGCTGCGTAGAGCGGCTCCACCGGTTCTTTGACGGCGAGGCGCGGTTGCTTGATGCGGTTCAGGTTGGCAACGGTCCGCCGGGCCAGTTCAAGGGCGTGGCCGTCGTTTGCGGCATAATGATCTGTTACCCCGGAGGTCCGGCAGTGCACGTCAGCACCGCCCAGATCCTCGGCACTGACGACTTCGCCGATTGCAGCCTTGACCAGCGGCGGACCGGCAAGAAAGATGGTCCCCTGGTTTTTGACGATGATACTTTCGTCGGACATGGCCGGTACGTATGCGCCGCCGGCGGTGCAGGAGCCCATGACAACTGCGATCTGCGGGACGCCCCGTGCTGACAGATTCGCCTGGTTATAAAATATCCGGCCAAAATGGTCACGATCGGGAAACACTTCGTCCTGCTGAGGAAGGTTGGCTCCGCCAGAGTCAACCAGATAGATGCAGGGAAGATGGTTCTCACCGGCGATTTCCTGAGCCCGCAGATGTTTTTTCACCGTGAGCGGGAAATAGGTGCCCCCTTTCACCGTGGCATCGTTGGTCACAATCACGCACTCGACCCCGGAGACCCGACCGATGCCAGTGATGATACCGGCGGCGGGGATGTCAGCTCCGTACATGCCCCACGCGGCCAGTTGGGAGAATTCCAGAAACGGTGAGCCGACGTCCAGCAACTGCCGGATGCGCTCCCGGGGGAGCAGTTTGCCCCGCTCGGTGTGTTTGGCACAGGCTTTTTGACCGCCACCCTGCTTGATTTTCAGCACCTTTTCGCGAAGGTCGGCAACCAGCGAATTCATCAATTCGGCATTAGCACGAAATTCATCTGCCTGTGTACGGACGCTGCTTTTCAGTATGGCCATTGTAGATTGCTCTCCTTACATAACACGAGTTTTCAGGCTGTTTCAGCGAAAAGTTCACGTCCGATCAGCATGCGTCGAATCTCGCTGGTACCGGCACCGATCTCATACAGCTTTGCATCGCGCAGCAAGCGACCGGTCGGGTATTCATTGATATAGCCGTTTCCGCCGAGGATCTGGATCGCTTCCAACGCCATCCAGGTGGCTTTTTCGGCGGCATACAAAATGGCACCGGCGGCATCTTTCCGGATGGCGTTTTTACCGCTGCAGGCACGCGCGACGGCGTACACATACGCCCGGCTGGCATTCATGGTGCTGTACATATCGGCGATTTTGCCCTGCATCAGTTGAAACTCCCCGATGGCCTTGCCAAACTGCCGCCGTTCATGGATATAGGGGATGACCACATCCATGCAGGCTCTCATGATGCCGATCGGACCGGCCGCCAGCACCGCCCGTTCGTAATCCAGGCCACTCATGAGGATCTTTACGCCGTCCCCGATGTTGCCCATAACATTTTCAACCGGCACTTCACAATCCTCGAACACCAGTTCACAGGTATCGGAACCGCGCATGCCGAGCTTGTCCAGCTTCTGGGCGGTGGAAAAACCTTTGAAATCTTTCTCGATCAAAAAAGCGGTGATCCCTTTAGAGCCGGCATTGATATCGGTCTTGGCATACACCAGCAGCGTATTGGCGTGGGGGCCGTTGGTGATCCACATTTTGGTGCCGTTCAGGATAAAACGGTCCCCCTTGCGATCTGCCCGCAGCCTCATACTGACGACATCCGAGCCAGCTCCAGCCTCGCTCATGGCAAGGGAACCGACATGCTCACCGCTGATAAGCTTGGGGAGATAGCGCTGTTTCTGATCTTCATTGGCATTCCGGTAAATCTGGTTGATGCAAAGGTTGGAATGAGCGCCATACGCCAGGGCAACGGCGGCAGATGCCCGGCTGATCTCCTCAATGGCAACCACATGTTCTAGATAGGTCATCCCGGCCCCGCCGTATTCTTCCGAAACGGTAATACCGTGCAGCCCCAGATCACCCATCTTCCGCCAGAGGTCCATGGGAAAATGGTTTTCACGGTCAATATCGGCGGCCCGGGGAGCTATCTCTACCCGGGCGAACGATTTAACCGTGTCCCTCAATAAATCAGCGGTTTCACCCAAATCAAAATTTAATGTCGGATATGAACTCATCTGCGACCTCCCTTGATATCAGGCACTGTTAGTAACAGTTATACACCTTACGTAAAGGTAACATAAATCAGAACGCAATCACTGTCAAACAATATTTTGATAATCTCAAAATAGTGATTATTTTCAGACAAAACAACAGACAGTATGAATATATGTGATCGACATAGAATCCTTTAAAGACACGCAGGAACTGGATTTAAGCGGAGTTTACAACTATGAGATCAGTGATAAACTCTCGTTACACAATGGCGATTATATGGAGTAAACAGCCAGAAAGGGCTAATAACTGTATTCACGAGCCGGAATAGTTCCCGGGACGTTTTTCCAGAAAAGCAGTAACCGCTTCTGCGTGATCATCGGTATGGTGAGCCATCCCCTGGAAACAGGCACACAGGTCGAGAAAGTCGGGGAGAGTGCCGCGTTGGGCATATTTAAGCAAACGCTTGGTTAGGCGTGTGGCACGCGGCGGTTTGGCGGCAATCTGCGCGGCCAACTCCAGTGCCCGGCCAAGGAGATTTTCCGGCTCCGTAACCTCCAGCACGATGCCAAGATTTAACGCTTCGGGCGCAGTGATAAGACGGCCAGTAAGGGTAAGTTCGGCAGCACGCTGGTATCCTATCAGACGCTGGAGAAACCAGGCGCCACCGTCACCCGGTATAATGCCGAGGTTAACAAACGTTTCGCCCATGACCGCCGAACTGGAAGCAAGCCGCAGATCACACATACAGGCGAGGTCGAAACCGGCGCCGATTGCCGGGCCGTTGACGGCGGCAATAAGAGGTACCTCCGTCGCTTCCATGGCAAGTGGAATCCGCTGGATGCCACGGCGATACTGATCCTGAATCTGCTGAACGGAACCGCCGAATATTCCGCTTTTATCTCTCATTTCGCGGACATTGCCTCCGGATGAGAAAGCCGAACCCGCTCCGGTCATAACCAGCACGGAAACCTCCTCGGCAGAATTCACCCAGGCAAGAGTTTGCAGTAGATCTTTCACCAGTTCGGTCCCGGTCAGAGCGTTACGCACATCATCACGCCCGAAGGTAATCAGGGCGACACGATCGCGAACCACAAGTGTTGAATCTTTTAAAACAGGTTTTCTCATTCGCATATCTCCTCGAAAATACCGATCAACTGCCACGGCCGCAGAAAATGTACTTTTTCTGTTACGTTTATGTCAACAGAAAATAGAACCATTTTTTGCATTATCAATATTTTGTTTGACATTACCGTGTGTACAGTGATATTTGGCTGTTTAACGTGTGCAATGTAGTTATGATTTGCATTAATGAGAGCCACTCTTCCACAGGGTAAACAGTTTGTGTTTACGTTAGCCGCATCGACCTCACGATAGAACAAAGAACCGGAATATTTATATAATACTGTTATTGATTGAGCCACTACCGTAAGGAGTTGTTTCGATGGTTCAGCTTTCCTGCAGCAATATACAGCTTAATTTTGGCGGAGTTCGAGCTCTTTCGGGGGTATCCTTCGAGGTCTTCCAGGGTGAGATATTTGCCATTATCGGCCCGAATGGTGCCGGCAAATCCTCCATGCTCAACTGCATAAGCGGCCTCTACCACCCGCAACAGGGTAAAGTGATGTATGAAGGCCAGGACGTTACCAAACTTCCCCCCTATGAAAGAACCAAACGTGGCATTGCACGGTCATTCCAGAATATAGCACTGTTCAAGGGAATGAGCGTAATCGACAACCTCATGATAGGCCGGCATCTCCATCAGCACGCCGGCCTGATCAGTGGGGGCCTGTACTACGGACCGGCCCAGGCCGAAGAAACCCGCCACCGTGAATATTGTGAAGAGATTATCGAATTCCTCGAGATTCAGAGTATCCGTAAATCTATCGTCGGAACACTGGCATACGGCTTCCAGAAGCGGGTGGAGCTGGCGCGCGCCCTTGCCCTTGAGCCAAAACTGCTCCTCCTGGACGAACCGATGGCAGGCATGAATCTTGAGGAAACGGAAGACATGGTCCGCTTCATCCTGGAGATCAATGAAGCACGTGGCATTACAATAATCATGATCGAGCATGATATGGGCGTTGTTATGGATATATCTAACTCCGTATGTGTGCTTGATTTTGGCAAGAAAATAGCCGGCGGGACTCCGGAACAGGTTCAGCAGGATCCGAATGTTATCAAGGCCTATCTTGGCGACGAAGATCTGGAGGAGCCCTAGGTGCAGATAGATCTAAATGATATGACATTTCCGAAACTGCTCAAGAAGCAGGCGGCCACAATTGCAGCCGGAAAGTCCGCCCTGCGTCAAAAAGGGCTCGGCATCTGGCAGAGCTACAGCTGGCAGCAGTATGCTGACAACGTCCGCACTCTAGCCCTCGGACTCCATTCTCTCGGCTTTGGTACCGGCGAGAAACTGGCCATACTTGGCAACAACCGCCCCGAGTCGCTCTTTGCCGAGATAGCTGCCCAATCGGTTAGCGGCATTGCCGTTTCACTGTACCACGACTCAACCCCGCAGGAGGTCGCTGATGCGCTCGGCAAGTTTGATGTAAGCTTTGTCATCGCCGAAGATCAGGAGCAGGTTGACAAACTTCTTGATATGCGAGACCGGCTCCCAAAACTTTACCGGATCGTTTACGTCAAAAAAAGAGGGATGCGAAAATACCATGACGATCTGCTGGTAAGTCTGGCTGCTGTCCAGGAGCTCGGTTCGGCGCTTGGAGACCAGCAACCGGAGCTGTTTGAACAGCTGGTTGCAGCTGGAAACCCTGACGATACCGCCATTATCTGCCTGACCTCGGGAACAACCGGGGCCCCAAAAGGTGCGATGCTCTCTCACAGAGACCTGATCACCATGAGCCTTGCCTTCAATGAAGCCGATCCCAAACAAGAGCGAGATGAGTATGTTTCACTGCTTCCGCTGGCCTGGTTTGGTGAGCAGCTCATGTCGGTTGCCGCACCGCTTATAGCAGGCTATACGGTAAACTTTCCTGAAAAACAGGAAACAGCCATGGCCGACCTGCGAGAAATCGGACCGCACATCATGCTCTCCCCTCCCAAAGTATGGGAGTCCATAGCCACCTCCGTTCGCGTACGAATGATGGATTCAACTCCGTTCAAGAAATTCATGTTCAACACGTTCCTGCCGATTGGAGAACGGTACGCCGACTGCGTACTGACCGGCATAGCTCCGCCGGTATCATTGGTCATCGGCCGCTTCTTCGCTGATCTGCTTCTCTTCAGGGCTCTCAGAGATCGTCTTGGACTTTCTCACGTTCGTTCAGCACTGTCAGGCGGGGCTTCTCTCGGAAGCAACGTGTTCAGATTTTACCACGCTATCGGTGTCAACCTGAAACAGCTTTACGGGCAGACCGAAATCGCCGGGATAACCTGTATGCATCGTAACGGCGATGTAAGAGGCACAACAGTCGGGTCACCGCTGCCCGGCACTGAAATCAGGATTGATGAACATGGAGAAGTCCTTTCGAAAAGCGCAGGATTATTCAAGGGCTATTATGGTGATGCTGAAGCCACCCGGCAGGTTCTTACCGCTGATGGCTGGCTCCGCTCAGGTGACGCCGGTCACCTGGATCAACATGGTCACCTTACAATCACGGACAGAATAAATGACGTACTAACCGTGGCAGATGGTTCCACCTTTTCGGCACAACAGATTGAAAACAATCTGCGCTTCTCTCCGTATATATCTGAGGCGGTCGTATTTGGCGGCAGCGGCATACCACTGGTGGCTCTGATCGGCATTACCAGCCGAGTTGTGGGAAAATGGGCCGGCGATAACAAGCTCTCGTATATGACCTTTGCTGATCTGACCTCCCGATCTGAGGTCATTGAACTGATAGCCGGTGAAGTTAACCGGGCTAACGCAACAATGCCTGAGCAGGCCAGAATTGTCCGGTTTGCCATAATATACAAGGAACTCGATGCCGATGAGGGGGAACTTACCCGGACCGGCACCGTGCGGAAGGCTACCATTGGCACTTTGTATAAAGACCTGATCGATGCTCTTCATGAAGGAGCTGAGACGGTCGCCATCGATACCAACATTGAGTTCCCGGACGGCAAGACAGGCCATATTAAAACCACCGTTGCCATCAGAACGGCCTAGCTAAAGCGGAGTAGCCATTATGGACGTCACTTTTTTCCTGCAGCTTTTCATCAACGGCCTCGTGGTTGGCAGCATTTATGCTCTCGTTGCCACCGGGTTTGTCATCATTTATAAGGCCACCAGCGCACTTAATCTGGCTCAGGGCGAGTTTTTAATGGTCGGGGCATATATCTGCCTGAATTTACTCTCCAAGCATCAGATACCATTCTGGCAGGCGATTCTGATCACCTTCGCTTTTTCAGCACTGCTGGGCGCCATTATCGAACGTTTAATCCTTCGCCCGCTCATCGGCTCCCACCTGATTTCCGTGATCATGGTCACACTAGGCCTGTCTAGTATCCTGAAAGCTCTTATTCAACTGGCGTATGGTACTGATACGATACCGTTTCCCGAGGTTTTTCCGAGTGCACCGGTACAAATTGGGCCAATTCCTGTTTCACAGGGTTACCTGTACGCCATCGGCTGTGTGACAATTCTGGTCGCGATCCTTACCTCGTTCTTCAAATACTCAAAAACCGGTATGGCCATGCGCGCAACAGCTTCGAGTCAGCAGGTTGCTCTCTCGATGGGGATCAGCGTTAAAAAAATGTTCGCCATATCCTGGGCTATCGCCGCCATAGTTTCTTCCATGGGCGGTATTTTGCTTGGAACAATCCGCGGCGGCATCGACATGTCACTGAGTTTCATGGGGCTTAAAGTTCTGCCGGTTGTAATTCTCGGCGGGCTTGACAGTATTCTTGGAGCTATTGTCGGCGGTCTGATTATTGGTATCCTGGAAAACTTTTCCGGCGGCTATATAGACCCTATGGTCGGTGGCGGGGCCAAAGAAGTTGCTCCGTATATTGCCCTGATCCTGATCCTGATGTTCAAGCCGTATGGACTGTTCGGCAAGAAGAAAATCGAACGGGTTTAACTACTTTTACACACCATTATTGTGAGGTTCTATGCGGTGCGGTGACTTTAAAACTACCTATACGGCAGACATGACAATCTTCGAATCAAGATCAGCACGCATCATGCTGGTCTTATTCCTGTGCGTCCTTTTTTCCTTGCCGCTTTACACTCCTGGGTACCTTCTCGATATCATCAACCGGATCGGCATCGCAGTTATCGGGGCTATCGGTCTTAATATCCTGACCGGCTTTACCGGCCAGATATCACTGGGTAATGCTGCATTCATGGCAATCGGCGCATTTTCATGCGGGTATCTCGGCACTAAATTTAATATGCCATTTTATTTCAGTATTCCACTTGCGGGGCTTATTACCGCTTCATTCGGTATGTTTGTGGGCATTCCCTCACTCAGGATCAAAGGGCTGTATCTGGCCATGGCAACTCTGGCAGCCCACTTCATAGTAGAATTTCTTATCGTCAAGTGGGAATCAGTAACCGGCGGCGTCGCTGGGCTCACCGTCCCCACCCCCAAAATCGGCAGCTTTGCAATTGATTCAGATGCTCGTCTGTTTGTATTGATTTTTGTAATCGCGATTATGGCTGTTTTGTTTGCAAAAAATCTGTTCCGCACAAAAGTAGGTAAAGCGTTTGTGGCAATTCGCGATCAAGCGATTTCAGCGGAAGTAATGGGTGTCAATATCGTCAAATACAAACTTCTCTCTTTCGGTATCAGCTCTTTTTACGTGGGTGTCGCCGGCGCTCTGATCGCATTTCAGGCCAAAATCATCTCTCCCGAAACATTTCCGGTGACCGTTGCCATTGATTACCTCGGCATGATCATTATCGGCGGTCTTGGCAGCATCCTTGGCTCAATATACGGTGCCATTTTTATCACTCTGCTCCCGGAGATTCTCCGAATGGCTACAACGTCGTTGTCAGGCTCTTTCCCGG
>CAINRC010000007.1 GCA_903852495.1 uncultured Geobacteraceae bacterium
CAAACATTGGCTTAAAGTGCCTGTATATAAAAGCGGGAAGTGATAATTCCAGTTTTTTTGGGCCTACAGCCGGTATTGATTACAGTTTTTAAACATCTGGAGACGCGTTTATTGACATCACATATAATTTTCCGTCATTTGCAATTTATTTCCTTTATGGAGCGGTATCCTTATTTAACTGGACTTTAGACTTCTGTAGCGATCTTTGAAAAATGTTGATTTATCCGAAAAAACAGCTTGACAGCCGGGTCAAGAGTGTGGGTCGCGCGCTACTCACGTAATTGATCTTAGAAGTGAGTAGCGCGCGACCTCTTGAGAGAAAACATTCTCTCTCAGGAGGTCGCTATGGACTACAAGGGATACCGCCATATCCCCAGAGCCCTGTTCGATGCTATCACATTTCTGGCTCAAGCTCTCCCAAAACGTTCGGTTCCAACTTTCCTGGAGTTGCTCTTCGGGGCGATGCTTACCCAGACCGGGTTTGTTACCGATGCTGTACTGGCAGTCGATACGGTCAGGCATTGGAACAGTTACTACAAGTGGCTCCACTTCGGTAAATGGTCCTGGGTCGCCTTGGGACGTCAGACGGTTCGTCTTGCTTTGCTGATGTTCCCCAAGCGTCGTTGGTTTCTCATGATTGACGATACGATTGTGTTTAGATCATCAAAGAAGGCGCCTGGCTCGGCCATTCATCACCAGCATGGCAACAAAACCAATCGTCCAACGTATGTCAGAGGGCAGTGCTGGGTGACATTGGCGCTGACGCTTTCCAAGGGATTCCGGTCATTGGGGATCCCAATCATCTCCCGTCTGGCACGGCAAGGAGGCAATTCGGGCAAGCTTGTTGCCGCAAAGACCTTGTTGCGCGTGATTGCTCCCTTGTTCAAAGAATTCCAGACCTTTCTGTTGATGGACAGTTGGTATATGCGCTGCACCCTGATCTCATATGCTATGGAACATGGCCTGCAAGTGATCGGTCAGGTGCGCCGAGATACTGCACTCTTTCATCAACCTGTGCAAACCGGCAAGCGGGGACGCCCGAGAAAGTACGGCGACAAGGTCTCTACCGATTGGATCGACGCCTTACCGGAAGTAAGCATGGAATGCTTTATCTATGGCAAAACCCAGATGGTCTACTACCGCTCTGCCGTTGTACTGGCCCGTTTTCTGAACGGTCGGGCCGTACGGATCGTCTGGAGTCAGTTGGTAAACGATAACGGTCGTACCAAGCCAAGCTTGATTCTTTCTACCGACACATCACTGTCCGCCGCAAGGGTCATACTCAACTACGGGCGTAGATGGTCGGTTGAGGATCTGTTCAACCAACTCAAGAACCGCTGGGGATGGAAGGAAACCTGGCAGCAAACTCGTCAGGTTCTCCATAGATGGGTTCAGATACTGTCAGTCAGCTATGCCATTCCCCAGTTACTGGTATTGCTTGATGATGCAAAAGTGAAGACCCTGGCTTCATTTAGCCCGTGGCGACTGAAACAACCCATAACCGCCGGCAGAGTACGTCAGGGGCTGCAAAGGTATTTCGGGTATATCAACATACGGGCCATGTGGAACCCGAAGTCCGGTAAATTCGGACCGCAAAAATGGCCGTTTGAGGATGATTACCATCCAAAACGAGACAAGATCGCGTAGATTCAGACTTATTCGACAATCAGACAGCTGTGCAGTGACCCGCCTTAAAGGCGAGAAGGCGGCGCTGTAACTCTAAAGTCCAGCTTATTTAATCCTCATTCATTTCATACTCACTCCACAATTTGTCATTATGCTTGACCTGTAGATAACGAGCTGAAGGCAAACAAAACGTAAAGGTTTCAGCATAGTTCTACAAAATTGCAGTACAAAATACCAATGGAGGTTCACAGTATGTTAAACAGCCGGAAACGTATGGGAAAAGTAATGGTATTTTTTTGCATTGCTGCGATGACGGCATTTGCAAGCATTGCACAAGCACATGAAGGCGAAGGAGGATGTGGTGGCAGAGGGCATCACCCTGGTTTTATTTTCAAAAAGCTCGGTCTAACTGATGCCCAGAAAGCTCAGGCCAAAGCAATTTTCAAGGCAAATAGAGCGGTAGTGAAACCAATCTTTGCAAGCATGAAAACAGAGAGGAAAAACTTGCACGCGCTGATCCATGCGGACACTGTTGACGAAGCGGCAATTCGTGCGGAAACGGCAAAAATTGCCGGCATTCAAGCAGACCTTAATGTGAGCAGAGCAAAAATTGGGGTACAATTCCGTGCTATTTTGACACCTGAGCAGTTAGCAACTCTCAAAGCACTGAAGCAGAAATGGCAGGCAAAACATAACGCTTCGCCAGAACAAGGAGAATAAGCGGTTTGAAGTAATTCCATACCGGCAGGATTTTCCTCCAAAGAGCTCTGCTATATGGGAATAAAGGTCACTTCAAAAGTGGCCTTTATTTTTTTGTCTGGCTTATATTCGGCGTTACAGCCATATATTCGATAAATCCTTATTTACTCCATATTTTATACACAATTGCATATTACTATGATCGACAATAAAGCAATTGTAAAATCATACGATAATACGCGATCGGAAAGGAGGTGAGCATTTAGTTCTGCATTGGCCTTGGTGATACTAACAAAAACACTTAAATGAAAGGAGAATATCATGAGCGTATCAGGAATAAGCTCAAACGACCAAATTTTACAAATGTTGTATCAAACACAGAATTCAACTTTGAATTCAGTTAATTCTCAAAGTGCATCCAATTCACAAAGTACAAAAGGGACTCAAAGCACCAGCTCTTTCGAGCAGATGATGCAAAGCCTCGGTACTGACTTGCAGTCAGGAAATTTACAGAGTGCCCAGCAGGATTTTAACCAACTTCAGCAGTTACTGCAGGGTGCAGGTTCAGCTCAGAATACCGGCCAGACACAGGTACGCCACCACCATCATCACCATGGTGGCAATGGCAATAGCAACGCCAACACCAGTAATAGCACCACAGTCAGCAGCAGTAGCACCGCCGCTGCAAGCTTTCTATCGAATAGCGTTCAAACACCGCAGGCGGTCAGCAGTGTTTCACAAGGGCAGTCCACTTCGACTACCGCGTGATTCAGCATTATTCGTTATAACGGCTGGCCCCCACAATGGGGAGGTCTACTGAATACTGACTGACTGATGTATTCAACCACGATAATACTTTCTCCCAATGTAATCATGTGCAGGCTCTGAAACATGAAAACGTTATTTGCCCCTTAACTGGAGATTATTATGTCAATTTCTAGCGTTACCTCTGCAAATGGATCGTTACAAAACAACCCCTACGTTCAAGCGAAGCAGGCTTTCCAGAGCCTTGGGAATGCTCTCCAATCAGGGAACCTTACTGCGGCACAGCAAGCATTTGCTCAGCTGCAACAGTACAGTCCCGGCAATGGACAAGCATCAAACAATCAGAACAGCACGAGCACCACTACCAGTAACGCAACAGACCCTCTCCAAGCTCTTGGGACTGCTTTACAGTCAGGTAATCTTTCTGCCGCTCAGCAGGCTTTTACACAGCTCCAGCAACAGGCTGCAACTAAGGGGCACGGGCATCACCACCATCGGCAGGATACTGGCGCTGCTCAGAGCAGCTCCGGAACCCAGACCCAGGGTACGACTTATAGCAACCAAGGAAATGTCCTGAATACCAGCGCAACAACTGCCTTGCTCAATGGCACATCATCTTCAACAGCCTCAACCGGTATCAGCATTTTATCATAGCTGACATGATGTTTATTGTGTTGATGTGAAAAACAGGAAAAATGAAGGTCACCCTATGAACAAGGTGACCTTCATAATTTCAAACCAGAGTTAAAAATGCAAGAACGAACTATTTTATTACGTTGGAGTCCTGTATGAAAAAACTTATCCGTCTGCTTTTCGCACTGGTATCATTGATGTTGCTTTTCGCCGCGTCGGGCCATGCCGAACACTATAGAGGATGGGGCCCCGGTTGGGGGCCTTTGGTAGGTGTGGGAGTTGGTGTTGGACTGTGGGAATTATCACGTCCGCATTACTACTACCCAGGCTACTATCCGGATTATTACTACTCTTCGCCGCCAGTTGTTATCCAGCAAGCTTCACCTGATGTATATATCCGGCAGGCTCCGCAGCCAGCTCCTGCACAGCCTCAAGAGCCGGCTTACTGGTACTATTGCGAGGATTCGCAAGGATATTATCCATATGTGAAGCAATGCTCCAAAGGCTGGATGAAAGTTGTTCCGACACCTCCAGCACCGAAATAACATTAAGGAGTAACCGTAATCATGAAATACTTACAACAGCTTGCAATTGGTACTCTTCTATTGGCG
This sequence comes from uncultured Geobacteraceae bacterium, assembly GCA_903852495.1. Taxonomy (GTDB): domain Bacteria; phylum Desulfobacterota; class Desulfuromonadia; order Geobacterales; family Pseudopelobacteraceae; genus JACRCG01. Next base: position 4,335 of record CAINRC010000007.1, read on the forward strand.
TCTGCCGGATGCGCGACAACCATGCCGCAAGGGCCAAGCGTGACGGTGTTGCCGACACAAGGAAAACCTTTCACCAAGTTCCAGGAAGAAGATGCGGAGTGCCGCAAATGGGCTGAAAAGTCTATTGGAATTTCACCGGCAGATGCCCAAAACCAAAGCACTCTAAATGCGGCTGCAATTGGCTCACTGGTTGGTGCAGGTGCAGGCGCCCTACTTGGATCAGTAAGTGGTCATGTTGGGGCGGGCGCGGCGATTGGTGCCGGCACAGGTTTGCTAATGGGAACAGCCGTGGGGGCAGACTCCGGAAGAGTGTCAGGACACGAGGCACAACGACGTTACGACATCACATATTCGCAATGCATGGCTACTTTCGGAAACCAAATGGGATATCAGTCAAGCACCCCTGCACCATCCTACCGCCCGCGGCGCCGTGTAATTGTGGTGCCTGCAGAACAACCGCCAGTATATTATTATCCACCTCAAGCAGCACCGGTTTATCAGGCCCCGCCTCCGCCAACGTCATCAGCACCGGTTTTTGCACCTCCGCAAGGCGCTCCCACGACAGCAGCTGATGTTCCAGCGAATGCTCCGCCGCCACCAGTTTATTCTACAGATCCTACAACAGAGACTACTTCGGTGCCTCCGGCAGGTTCATATTACCCGCCACAAAGCTCGCAACCAGGTAAATAAAAATGTTGAATTTACCCCTATGGAGGCAAAGAATGAATACGATAGTTTCTTTCGAGAATGACGATAAAGAAATTAAGAATGGCGCTTCCGTGCATAGCGACAATAAATTGGTAGAAGATGTGAATGCTGTGAACTATTATGAACCAGAGGAATTAACAAAAAAAATCCTTGAAGAGACGCCTCAAGCACTGGAGGCTTTTAAGGATCAAGCTGAGATGCTTGAGTATATTCGTGAAGCACTGGCTGCAACATGCAAATGCTGATGTTCTTCTAATAAAAAGGATTGTGGAGAATGCTGTATGAGTAATTTAGATTGGCTTAGCTTTGGTAATAGCGCTTCTGACGCGTTGGGTCTCACTGCCGCTTATCAGACTGCTCAGGACAGCCGACTGCAGATCGCCCAGTACTCAATTGCGCAAGCGTCGACATACCTGACTGCCGGCAAGAACGATCAGGCCATCACTGCCTTCAAAAAGGCCATCGCCTTCGATCCAAATAATACGACAGCCTATAACTATCTTGGCCAGCTCTACCTTTCACAAGGGAAAAACAGCGATGCTATCAAGGCATACCAGCAACTTGTGCGTATTCAATCGAATACAGCGACGAAAGACACTTCTACAAACGCCCCTACACTTGAGGCTGCAACGATCGGTCTGGCTAACTCCTATTTGCAAGACAAACAGTACGTCCAATCGGAACAGCAATTCAAAGCGGCAATAAAGATTAGCCCGAAAGACCCGCTCCCGCTATACACATTGGGCCAACAATACCTTACCCAGGGCCGGCTCGATGATGCCTTAACCACGTTGCAGCAGGCTCAAAAGCTGTCACCCAACGACGGCAACGTTTATTATGCCTTGGGGTCGGTCTACAATGCCCAAGGCAACTACAACGACGCAGTGACGGCTCTGCAAACATCCATTCAGCTTAAGCCAAACTTTCCATCGGCTAATTATCAACTGGGCGTCGCATACAATAGTCTTGGTTACAGTGATGGCGTACAGCAACAGCTTGCAATACTGAACGGCTCCACCGGGGGTGACCCTACCCTTGCTTCGCAACTGAGCGCCATTGTCAGCCCGCAGATAGTCGGGATAAATACCACCAGTTCAGCAAACACGTTCCTTGAAAATGCCGGGCCGGGAACGCCGCTCTGGGCTGTTGACACCTCGTCGCTTACCGCTCCGAAGCTCAAAGATCCAAATAGTTCCCAAACAGTGTCGTCTGTTATCCAGTTCAGTACCGACATGGATGTAAACTCTATTACCAATACTTCAAACTGGTCCATTTCTCGCGGCAATAATGCACAATCCGGGTATTACAACAATACCATGCCGTTATCCAGCAAGGATGCCGCAGTCCTGCCAACACCCGTATCAGTAACCTATAACTCCCTTACCAAGGAAGCAACTGTCAATTTCCAGCTCACCCAAAACAGCAACGGTAACGCGACTATCGACCCGGAACATCTTGTGTTCACATTTAGGGGTCAGGATAGCGCAGGACAAACGATGGACCCAAATGCAGACTCAATTGATGGCAATTCTACAGCTGCATTTGGATCAATCGATTTCTTAGCGTGAACAATTTATTAGTCTTATTAGTTCTACTTTGTTACATAAATACTGATAACCGATAAGAGTATAACGAATTTAATCTCTGCAACACGGTATGACAGAGACCGCCAGCACCCCTGCTATTGAGCAGTGGCAAAAAAGTCAACTCGGCACTTGACAACAAGAGGAAGATAAAAAGGCCAAAATTAACCCAGTGCCCTCATTTTTTAGCCTTTACTTACCTCAGTGATCTTCTGGAACCAGCATACTGAAAAAACGCAATCAGGTGGAACTCGTCTTTGTCGTATCCCTTTGGAAATCCCCCCACGCGCCCAATAGCCTTTAGTGTACGCAGCACCTCATCGTCTAGTATCCGGGAGCCAGAACTCTCAAGCCGCTCGACGTTGGAGATCTCACCCTGTCGGTTGAAGGTAATACGAACCGGTGTGACTCCTTCTACTCCATTCATGGCTGCTTCCTGCGGATAGCGCCAGACACCGTAGATTGCTCCTTCAAGACGGTGCAGGAATGAGCCGAATAAAATGTCATCGCTATTGAGAAAGCGGGTATCACCCTCATTTATATCTTTTTCATACTTGCGTCGATAGTTCTCCTCCAGTTTTGCTAAGTGACCGGCTCCGGGGAATAACTGCGGGATTGATGGTTCTTGCCGTACATCCTGTTCTTTTGATTTAAGAAGGCTACCTACTGAAAAGCCGGGAGTTATTTGAGGAACTGCCTGTGGTGAGATGGTGGATGGCTTGGCTATAGGTGAAGGAGACATTTCTGTTGATGGCGCGGCCTGTTTCTTAATGACCTCAGCATCATGTTGTAAACTGCCACGCAGAGTGTTTTCCTTGGGAGGTTGGATGCGCTGTTCTGAACTACGCCTTGTCTCTTGCTTATGTTGTACAAGTGGCTGTCTTGGTTTTGGTATCTCTTGCAGATCAATAAATATCGGTTCTTTGGAAGGTTCTGGGGGTGGTGACATTGGCAAATAATATAGACCTGCAAAAACCATCAGATGCAGTATAAGGGAAACGCAAAGTAAATATAAAAATCCCTTTTCAATAAATCGATCAGATACGGAGTGAGGTAGATTGTTGTTTGCCGTTAACATTATGACCTTTTATGTCCAATCTTACCCTTGCTGCATTATTGTTTGTTGGCA
>CAINRC010000008.1 GCA_903852495.1 uncultured Geobacteraceae bacterium
CTATTCAAAAAAATGGCCTCTTGTGAAGGCCAAATAATCCAACAATCCCCGCTATCTTGTCAATCCAATCTTATAATTTCCAATCCCGAAGAAATACTTTAAAGCGACTATCTACACCATTATGCCAGACTGCATCAAAACAGGGGCAAAATCCAAGATTACAGACAATACTTTGAGGCTTGTTGAAAAAGCAGCATAAATCACAAAAAAGTTATTTACATCACAATTACATCACAATTTAAAGAAACAGCCACTCAGGACATCTCCCAAGTGGCTGTATTTATTGGTGGGCGGTATGAGATTCGAACTCACGACCCCAGGCTTCGGAGGCCTGTACTCTATCCAGCTGAGCTAACCGCCCGCAAAACTGACTGTGCAGAAAATTTTTGGAGTGGGATGATTACACTATTTAGCCGGTCAACTCAAGGCAAAAATCTGTCCTTTTACGGTTTGCTCTGTTATGATGCCGCGCGAGGTGGCGGTATGAAGCGAGCTGTTACAACCAGTGAAATTCGGGTCATCGGATTAACAGGCGGGATAGCTGCCGGGAAAAGTTCCGTGGCCCGTTTTTTTATGGAAAAAGGGATTCCGGTGCTGGACGCCGACCAGCTCGCCCGGGATGCCGTACTGCCAGGGAGCGCAGCTTTGGCACAGATTGTTTCGTGTTTCGGGCCTGGCGTTGTGACACCTGACGGAACGCTTGACCGGAAAAAACTTGGGGATCTGATTTTTTCAGACAGTGAAAAGCGCCGCCAGCTGGAAAGTATTCTGCACCCTGAAATACGCAGGATCTCCGCAGAACAGATCGCCAAGGCGGCTGCCGAAGGCCACAAACGGCTGATCTACATGGCCCCCCTCTTGATAGAGGCCGGTGCGCTCGACCGGGTGAATGACGTGTGGGTGGTTACCGTTCGTCCGGAAATCCAGATGGGACGGCTCATGCGGCGTGACGGCATAGACCGCGAACAGGCAGAGCGTATGGTGAAAAGCCAGATGCCGCTCGCTGAAAAAGAGCGCTACGGCAGTGTGGTCATCGATAACAGTGGGACTGAAGCGGAGACCCGGCACCTGCTAGAGAGTGCCTGGGCAAAGGAAACAGGGAACGGTAATGGATAAACCACGTCATATATTACGGCCGGGAGCACGTCCGGCTCCACCGAAAGAAAAGCCGGCAGCAGTAATTTCTGCGCAGCCGATACCTGCACCTGCCATAGTGGCCGCTTCCGTGGCAGCACAGGGGCAGCTACTGGACTGTTTTGCCGCCGTGCCGCGTGGTGCCGAGGAGTTGGCCGGTGCCGAACTGGGGGCTCTTGGAATCACCGGTGCACAGCCGGGAAAAGGGGGAGTGGTGTTCCGCACCGACCGGAGCGGCCTGTACCGCGCCAACCTCTGGCTTCGGACGGCCAGCCGCGTGCTGGTTCAGCTGGCGACCTTCCCCTGTGCAACCCCGGCTGAGCTGTATGCCGGAGTACACGACATCGCCTGGCAGGAGCTCATAACTCCGGAAATGACGCTGGCGGTGGATTGCTCTCTGCGTGATTCCGCTCTGACACATTCAGGCTTTGTGGCGCTCAAAACCAAAGATGCCATTGTTGACCGCATTCGTGAAGCCTGCGGACGGCGCCCGAATGTCGACACCGCCCTGCCTGATGTACGCATCAATGTCCATCTGCATAAGAATGTCTGTACTCTCAGTCTGGACAGCTCCGGAGAATCCCTTGATCGTCGCGGCTACCGCCTGGAACGGAATGAAGCCCCGTTGCGTGAAACGCTGGCTGCCGCAGTCGTCGCCCTTACCGGATGGGATGGTTCCATTCCGCTGGCCGACCCTATGTGCGGTTCCGGAACAATACCGGTTGAGGCGGCGCTTATGGCGGCACGGATTCCACCCGGCCTGCAGCGCCGGTTCGGCTTTCAGCGCTGGCTGGATTTCGACGCACAGCTCTGGGACAGCATCTGCGCAGAAGCAGAGGCCGGCATCCGTAAGCTGCCGGTCGGTTTAATAACCGGATATGATCTTGATGCCAAGGCGTTGCTGCTTGCCGGAAGGAACACTGGCAAAGCCGGCCTTGAGGGACAGATCCACTTTTTCCATGCCGCACTGCAGGATTTCCATCCTGAAGGGGACAGGGGCGTGGTAATCCTGAATCCACCCTACGGCATACGACTAGGGGAGGAGGATGATCTGCGGGAGCTGTACTGTCAGATTGGCGATATCATGAAGAAGCGTTGCCGGGGCTGGACAGGATATGTCCTGACCGGAAATCTAGAGTTGGCAAAGTACATCGGTCTCAAAGCATCACGGCGCTACGTTCTGTACAACGGAGCGATTGAGTGCCGTCTCCTGAAATATGATTTGTATTAGCAAGATTCTTCACCACGGCCCGATTCAGGTCAAAAGGAAAATATATACATGACGATTCGATGGTATCCCGGTCATATGGGCAAGGCGCAAGAAAAGATGGCCGAGGCGATCCGCAAGATTGATGTGATTGTCGAGGTGCTCGACGCCCGCCTTCCGTTATCCAGCTCAAACTGCCAGTTGGAAGAAATGCGCCGTAACAAGCCGTGCATTAAAATTCTGAACAAAAGTGACCTGGCTGACCCGACGATCACCAAACTGTGGGTGCGTTATTTCGAACAGCAGGCCGGGGTAAGCGCTCTGCCGCTTTCGGCCCGGCTGCACGCCGATGCCAAGCAGTTGATCAAGCTCTGCAAGAGTACTGTGCCGCATCGGGGACGACCGGGCTGGCCGCTGCGGGTCATGGTCTTCGGCATCCCCAATACCGGGAAATCAACCCTGATAAATACGCTGGCCGGGAAATGCATAGCCAAAGTGGGCGACAAACCGGCCATAACAACCTGCGGGCAGCAGATTGACCTGAAAAACGGTATCGTTTTGTCCGATACACCCGGCATACTCTGGCCAAACATGGACGATCAGGGGGTGGCATATCGTCTGGCAACCAGCGGCGCCATCGGCGCAAGCGCCCTTGACTACACCTGCGTCGGGCTTTTTGCCGCCGAGTATATGATGGGGAGGTATCCTGAGCTGCTGAAGGTACGTTATAAGTTAGCGGAACTGCCTGAGGCGCCCACCGAAATGCTGCAACTGATAGGACGACGGTTGGGTTGTTTGATGGCGGGCGGGGAGATCGATGTGCATCGGGCTGCTGAAGCGTTTTTACGGGAGTTGCGTGCGGGGAAAATCGGCCGGATCAGCTTAGAGGAACCGGGCCAGGTCATCGACTCCTCTATCTCTGATGGAGAAGCCGGCCCGGAATAATACGATTATTGTTTCAGTTTATGGCAGAACAGGCAGCGATTCTTGGCGGGGTGGTTCGGAGGATACGGCACCCCTTTTTCCTTGTGACACGGTTCACAAAAAACCTCGGCCCCTTTTTTGTCCGGCTTGTAAAAAGCCCGTTTCATGATCGGGGCATCCGGGGCCGGAGCGTCCTTGAACGCAGCATCGTACGACGCTTTGTGCATTGCATTGTTCGGAACCAGCTTTGTTTTTTCTTTTCCTGAAATCCCGACAAAAATACCCACCACCACAACTATCAGAGCAATAAACATCCAGTCACGTTTATCTATGTTCATTTCGTTCGGTTCCTTATTCGTATCAGTCAGATTTTATGAGTGAATAATATATAACCACAATACCGATCAGCAGCCCACCACCGACAAAGGGTAACGTCGACGACAGGGAAAGATCCTCGCCGGGCGTCGGCATGGCATAGCGTGTAATAACGGTAATCGCGAACAGTGAAAAAAGGGAGAGCAAAATCGGCTTTGACCGCTTTGCCACTCCGAAAAGCGCTAGCGCAATAATCAGAATGAGCACAGCCGGGTGAGAAAGGAGATGCTTGAAACTCAGATTCTGCAGAGCTTGAATCAAGTTCTCCGTTTCAAATGGGCGAAACGCTTCGGCAGCTCTTTCTACCAATTGCTGTTTGTCCATGGGGCACCCTCGAAAACCGCCTTATTTGGTCAAGTATAGTAAAAGAAAACACTGATCAAAGCAAGCAATATACCGGCAACGGCGGCTGTTCAGGGCACCAGAGCTTTAAAAAAGTGGTTAGCTGATAAAATCCATGACCTTATCGAGAAACCCTTTCTTTATCGGGTGTATGTCCTCACCACTGATTTTGGCAAATTCTTCCAGCAGTTCCTTCTGTTTCTTGTTGAGATTGATCGGCGTTTCGATTTTGATTATCACCAACTGGTCGCCGCGACCGTACCCCTGCAGCGACGGGATGCCCTTCCCCTTCAGACGATAGACTTTGCCGGATTGGGTTCCTTCGGGGATTTTCATGGCGACCTTGCCGTCGAGGGTCGGCACATCAAATTCACAACCAAGGGAAGCCTGAATAAAACTGATCGGGATTTCACAGATCACATTATTGTCTTCACGCTGGAAAAGTGCGTGCTCTTTGACACTGAGAGCAACAAACAGATCACCGTTGGGGCCCCCTTTACCCTGCCCGCCTTCACCGGTAACCTTCAGCCGTGTTCCTGTTGAAACTCCGCCGGGGATTTTGACAGAAAGCGTTTTGGTAGCCTTGGTACTCCCTTTGCCACGGCAGTCCGGGCAGGGGTGTTCCACAATCTTGCCTTCGCCGTTACACTGTCCGCAGGTTTTGCTGACGCTGAAAAACCCTTGCTGATAACGGACCTGGCCGGCACCGCGACAGGTTGGACAGGCCTTGGGGTCTGTACCCGGTTTTGAGCCGGAACCATTACAAGTGCCGCACCGTTTGGCAAAAGGAACTTCGATCTTTTTCTCAACGCCGAACGCGGCTTCTTCGAAGCTGATTTCCATATTGTAGAGCAGGTCGTCACCCCGCCGCCCCTGAGAGCGGCCACGGCCGGCACCGGCACCACCACCGAAGATATCCCCGAAAATATCGCCGAAAATATCACCAAACGGAGTTCCCGCGCCAAACCCGCCGAAACCGCCGCCCGAAAAGCCGCCCGCCCCGGACACTCCTGCATGACCAAACTGGTCGTACTGGGCGCGTTTCTGCGGGTCAGACAATATTTCATACGCTTCGGAAGCTTCTTTGAACTTCTCTTCGGACGCTTTGTCACCCGGATTTTTATCAGGATGAAACTGGAGCGCCACCTTCCGGAAAGCTTTTTTTATCTCTATCTCAGATCCGTTGCGATGTACCTCAAGTACCTCGTAATAATCACGTTTATCGCCATTTGCCACAATAAGTCCCTTTATCTCTTGAAATGCGTGTAGGGGCGGATGTAAAACCCGCCCCTACAGTGCTGAACCGGTGAAGTTACAGGACTATTTTTTTTCGTCCTTAACCTCTTCAAAATCGGCATCGACGACCTTATCATCTTTCGGCTTGGCTGAAGCGTGTCCGGCTCCGGCTCCGGCTTCAGCTTCTCCTTCGCCCCCTTCTTTCTTGGCGTATGCTGCCTCGGCAAGCTTGTGGGAAGCCTGGGCAAGTTCCTCAGTCGCTTTTTTAATAGCTTCTGCGTCTTCACCTTCCATGAGTTTCTTCAATTCAGCCAGTTTATTCTCAATGGTGCCTTTTTCAACGGCATCTATTTTATCGCCGAAATCTTTCAGCGATTTTTCCGTAGTGTACACCATACTATCAGCATGGTTACGGGCCTCAACAGCTTCCCGTTTTTTCTTGTCTTCGTCGGCGTGAGTCTCTGCATCGCGCACCATTTTTTCAACCTCTTCCTTGGAAAGGCCGGATGATGCGGTAATGCTGATTGACTGCTCTTTGCCGGTCCCCAGATCCTTGGCGGATACGTGGACGATGCCGTTGGCATCAATATCAAATGTCACTTCGATTTGTGGCAGGCCGCGCGGAGCGGAGGGGATGCCGGAAAGCTCAAAGTTGCCGAGCGTCTTGTTGTCCCGGGCCATTTCACGTTCACCCTGCAGAACATGGATGGAAACTGCCGGCTGGTTGTCAGCCGCAGTAGAAAAGACCTGACTTTTGCGGCAGGGGATCGTGGTATTTTTTTCAATCAGTTTGGTCATGACGCTGCCCAGCGTTTCAATACCAAGGGAAAGCGGCGTAACATCAAGCAGCAGCACGTCTTTAACGTCGCCGCGCAGAACGCCGCCCTGGATACCGGCGCCGATGGCAACAACCTCATCCGGGTTGACACCCTTGTTTGGCACTTTGCCAAAGATCTCTTCAACCTTTTTCTGCACAGCCGGCATACGGGTCATACCGCCAACCAGAATAACTTCGTCGATCTGGCCGATGGAGAGACCTGCATCTTTCAGAGCGGTACGGCAGGGGCCTTCGAGTTTCCCCAGCAGTTCGGCACAGATTGACTCCAGCTTTGCCCGGGACAGTTTCAGGGTCAGATGTTTCGGCCCGGTAGCATCGGCAGTAATGAAGGGGAGGTTGATATCGGTTTCCATGGAAGTGGAAAGCTCGCACTTGGCTTTTTCAGCAGCTTCTTTAAGACGCTGCAGTGCCATTTTGTCGCCGCGCAGGTTAATGCCCTGATCTTTTTTAAACTCATCGGCGATCCAGTCGATAATCAGCTGGTCAAAATCCTCGCCACCCAGGAACGTGTCGCCATTGGTTGATTTAACCTCGAACACACCGTCGCCCAGTTCGAGAATGGAAACGTCGAATGTTCCGCCTCCCAGGTCGAACACGGCAATTTTTTCGTCTTTTTTCTTGTCCAGACCGTATGCCAGCGCTGCGGCGGTCGGCTCGTTGATAATGCGCAGAACATTCAGACCGGCAATTTTACCGGCATCTTTGGTTGCCTGACGCTGGGAATCGTCAAAGTAAGCAGGCACGGTGATAACCGCGTCAGTAACCGTCGTGCCCAGATAGTCTTCGGCAGTTTTTTTCATTTTTTGCAGGATCATGGCTGATATTTCCGGGGCGGAGTAGCGCTTGTCGCGAACCTCAACCCAGGCATCACCGTTATCCGCTTTGACAATTTTAAACGGGGAAATGGCGATATCCTTCCGCACCGCTTCCGAATCAAATTTACGGCCGATCAGACGCTTGATGGCGTAGAGGGTATTTTCCGGGTTGGTGACCGCCTGACGCTTGGCCTGCTGGCCGACCAGACGCTCGCCGCTGTCGGAAATGGCAACCATTGAAGGTGTTGTACGTCCCCCCTCGGAGTTGGCAATAACAACCGGTTCACCACCCTCCATAATTGAGACGCAGGAGTTGGTTGTTCCCAGGTCGATTCCGATTACTTTACTCATGATGTTTAATCCTCCTTATTGGATACTCTGTGATCAAGATATTCATCGTATTTATAAAAAACAAGGTCTCGGGAAAATTATTTTGTATTTTGGTGAAATCTACTTTACCGGCGTTGCCACCGTCACCATGGACGGGCGCAGCAAACGGTCTTTCAGCATATAGCCCCTCTGATACTCCTCAACGACCGTATTTGGTTCGTGCTCATCAGTCGGGACCTGGGCCATGGCCTGATGAAAAGCCGAATCAAAAGGAGCGCCAACGGCTTCAATCGGGGTAACGTTGAATTTTTTCAGTGCGGTCAGCAGCATGGTATGGGTCATACGGACCCCCTCAATCACAGCGCCCAGATCATCCTCAGATCCGTGTGCCAGAGCCCGCTCCAGGTTATCGATAATCGGCAGGATCTCCTCCAGCAGGGACTTATTGCCGTAATTCAGCAGCTCTTCCTTCTCGCGCCCTACCCGCTTGCGATAGTTTTCCAGGTCAGCCCGTTCCCGCAGAAAGCGATCCCAGTTTTCACGGGCCTCCTTTTCCTTGGCCGCCAGTTGTTCTTCAAGAGTCGATCCGGCTTCCGAGGGGGTGCTGTTTTGAGCATTTTCTTCCCCAACACCTTCTTCAGTTTCTTCGTTTTCTACCATATCCTTGTGTTTCATGGCTTGATGTCCTTTTAGCAGATTTGTTAGTACGTCTGAAGCTAACGTACTGATCCTGTTAGAGTTAAACTTCACTGAGCAGTTTACTTACCATTCGTGCGGTGTAATCCACAATCGGTATGACGCTTGAATAGCCCATGCGGGTCGGGCCGATAACCCCCACCATGCCAACGGTATTGCTGCTGGTAACAAAGCGGGAGGTGATCAGACTGATGCCGGCGGACTGGCTGAGCGATGTTTCCGCACCGATATAAATCTGTACCCCGTCTGCATTCATACAGCGGGACAATAACTGAACCAGCTGCCCTTTCTGTTCGAAGGCCTGATAGATCTCCTTCATGCGGCCGGCATCACTGAATTCAGGCTGGTCAAGGATGCGGGCCTGCCCTTCGACAAAAATCTCGTCCCCTTCCACTCTCACCACCTGCTCGCTGATCTTCAGGGCGCGGGACAGGAGCTGGTCATACTGCGCCTTTTCAGAAGACATCTCCGCCAGAATCTGTTCGCGCACCTGCGTGATTGTCAACCCCTGCATCCTGTCGTTCAGGTAGTTACCCATACGGATCAGATCCTCAAGCGCATAATCCTCTTCCGTCTCGATCAGGCGGTTCTGCAGTGCGCCTTTGCTGGAAACCAGGATGGCGAGAATTTTGCGGTGGCCGATACGAATAAACTCAATATGGCGGAAAACATCGGCGGTAAAGCTGGGGGCAACCACGATACCCATATAGTTGGAGAGCTGTGACAATGTCCGGCTGGTCTCTTTCAGGATGCCTGACAGCCCGATACCGGCCTGCCGGCAGTGACTGATGATCTGGCGTTTTTCATCACGGCTCACCTGACGCAGGGCGATCAGTGAATCGACATAAATGCGGTACGCCTTTTCAGTTGGAATCCGGCCGGCCGAGGTATGCGGCGATGTCAGGAGCCCCCTCTCTTCCAGATTGGCCATGACACTGCGAACGGTTGCCGAGGACAGCGTCAGGGCGTGGCGACGCGCGACAGAACTGCTGCCGACCGGTTCGGCGGTCGCAATATAGTCCTCAATAATTGCTTCAAGTATCTGTCTACTGCGTGCGGAAAGATCCATATCCATATGACTACCCCAAAAAAATAGCACTCGTAACAGGTGAGTGCCAATAGGTTCAAGGTAATAAGCGCCCCTGTTTTTGTCAAGGAGATTTCAGGTGAATTATTGGATCAGGAGCCGGTTTGACTCCTATACACGGTTACGCAGCATGAGTTGTGACGGATGGGGGTTGAGATAGACCTGTCCCTTCAGGTACTGCTGATCGTATTTATTGATGTAGTGGCTGAGCAGAGTCATGGGAACAATCAGCGGGAGCAGTTGATCGTGGTATCGGCCGATAACCTCCAGCAGCTCCACTTTCTCATCGGCAGAAAGCTGCCGCTTGAAGTACCCCATGATATGCTGCAATACGTTGGTGTTTTTTTTGACAGTTGCGTGAAAGGCAATCCCTTTCATAAAGAGTGCTTCATAGCGGCACAGCAGATCTGTTAGCGGCAGTTCTGCGGCGTGTCCCACCAAAGTTCCCATTTCACGGTACACCGCAGGACTGTGAGCCATCATGAGCAGTTTGTGGGCGGTATGAAACGCAACCAGACGGCCGACCGAAGGGGCTGCCGCCAGAAAATCCTTCCAGCGGCGATAGCTGAAGATTCTCTCGATAAAATTTTCACGGATTTCAGGATCATTCAGCCGCCCTTCCTCCTCCATCGGCAGCAGCGGGAAGCGGCGGACCATGGCGGCGGCAAACAGACCACTGCCGTTTTTTTGCGCCTGCCCGTTGTTGTACACCTTGACCCGGAACAGCCCGGAACTGGGTGAATCCTTTTTGAAGATAAATCCGCACAGCCCCGCCTGTTCCAGCTCATCAACCTTTGCCGCACAAAAGGCCAGCATCTGTTTGGTCAGATCGATGCCTGTCCGGCGGGTCACAAGGCGGGGGGCAACCGGATCGCCTTCAAGCCGCATGGCCTCCCGGGGGATCGGCAGCCCGCATCCCACCTCGGGACATACCGGCATAAAACTGAAATATTCCCCCAGCGTCTCCGTAATATAGCGGTCGCGTTTGTGACCGCCGTCATAACGAACCTGCTCACCCAGCAAACAGGCGCTGATGCCGACCAAGATAGGCTGCGTCACGGGTGATGCTCCGCCTGCCGGGCGCAGACAAAATCAGCAATCGTATGGGCAATGGCTCCCGCCGTACTACGATCATTATTCAGCAGCATATGGTACAGCGAGGGATCAAGATCATCCCGGTCGAGAAACGCTTTGTTAAAATGGTCGCGGACTTTCTGCTGCCGGTGCATCAATTTTACAGCGGCCTCAGCCGATGTGTTCAGCCTGCGGGAAAGCGAAGATGTCTTGAAAGCCTCGGAACCGTATATCCTGAAGTGGTATGAACATTCGATATGCCGGGTAATAATCGCCCCCCCCAATTCGGAGATGATGACATTCCCCTGTTCCGCCAGTGCCACGACATGACGGGAAAGCAGGCGGAAATAATCCTGGTCGCTCTTCCAGCGGGGTGAAAAGGTTGCCAGAATATCGTTCATGATCCGGTTGTTCTCTCCAAGAGTCTGCAAAATCTCTTCAGAGATATTATGGCGCCGGGACACCTCTTCCAAAATGGCCTTATCGATCAGGACCCATTCGTCGCCGGTCCTCTGCATCATGAGCTCACGCAGTCGCTCCGCCACCAGATACCCCTCACAGCCAAATTCACGTGAAATGGTAATACAAGGACGCGGTTTCGGCTTTCTATGCTGAAACGCCGCCTTTTCCTTTTGCCTGCGATTGTACTCCTCCAGAGAGCCTATCCTCAGGTCAACCGATGGAATCAACAGATTTTCCGGCATGGTGTTCCTCCTGCGGCCAAAGCGTTGTGTTCTGGTAATCGTATATAACCTGCATTCCCGGTTTATTGTAACGAGGCAGGCGGAACAACACCCATAGCCTCATAAAGTGCTGCTTGTCGCTTTGTTACTTCACCCATACGTGGATCACGCCCGGGGTTCTCGAAGCATTCAATTACGTCAAGTTCGTCA
>CAINRC010000009.1 GCA_903852495.1 uncultured Geobacteraceae bacterium
AGCTTGATATTAGTAACTCTGATAAATTATAGGGAGTCAAATGGAAAAAAATCTTATCACTAGACTCACTTTTGACTCTCAAAAAATGATGCAGGACTATCCACCTGAAATCCACAACCGTAACAAGTGGGAGGTATTCAGGATAGCTTGCCCCAAAGGATGTAGTCATTCTGGTGAGGTCGCATTTTCTCGCTGGCGGGAATGTGCCTTGCCGGAAGTTATCCGGAAAACGGAATGGCAGACAAATGTTCAGATACGCGAAGATGTATTCGGTTATGAGCCAACCATACAAACAGGGATGTTGGAATGGTACCTGAATTTCTCCAATTACGAGATTTTTACAGACTACGGTGGTCCTCTTTTGGCACAAGATGAGTTACAAGTAGCTGAACATCCGGCACTTGCATCATTGAGAGAAACTCTAGTCAGAAAAGGTACGTCCACGAGAACCGTTGAAAACGACAGACCAACTCCGATCCTGGTTCGTAACGTTGAACGCCGCTGCTCAATTGACACAAGGCCATGCTCTGAAAGACCGTATGGACTGTATGGTAATGAATTCTCCCGAGCTCTACCTGAAGACATCATAAAGGCCACAAAACAGATCGTCCCACCCACCATAACCAATATTATCGCTATAGAAGCACCGGCTGACGGTTACGGAGCTTATACTGTAGAAACCATTGAATATATCCTCTGTACTGCTGCCACCGGATTTGCAGCAGCGCGATTTGAATCTCTGCAAAATGGTGCTAATGCGGTAACAATTCACACCGGTTTCTGGGGATGCGGTGCGTACGGCGGCAACCGAATTCTGATGACTGCACTGCAAATTATTGCCGCTAATCTGGCTGGAATTAACAAATTGGTTTTCCATGCCATAAACACTGAAGGAGCTTCCATGGTTCAACAGGCAGTTAATTATGTCAGAAACGGCACCTTTTATGACAAGGGAGATATGCCTCTTAAAAGGATCATTGACCAGATTGTGACTTGCGGCTTTGAATGGGGCGAGAGCGATGGCAACTAATTAAGAGGCGACTATATGTAAAAGGGCACTAAAAATATTCAATCAAAGCTTGAACATTTCCTTGCCGGTGCACATGGTCAGTTTTGGGATTCATTTGAGATATTTTGACAATACTTTAAGTGTAGGTGGATTTTATGAATCTCCGGTTATTTACAAGATCATTGACCACAATAGCGTTAACCCTCTTTTCATTCATGGGTATTGTCAAAACTGGAAACGCCGAAACACTCATTTATTCGGGCAAACCTTCAACCATTCTTGTTGATACGCTATGTAATGAAAAGCCCGATATTACAGAGCTTATTTTTGTATTTGATAAAGGTCAGGATGGTATAAAGTCTGGCTGGATGTATGGAGAACGTATTAGCACAACGAGATTTAACGTGAAATCAGTAGGTAAGTATGATGCCGACCGTGCAGTTTCTGCTCACTACAAATTACCTACCTCCAGTATGGAGCTTAAACCGATAAAAGGCGGTTACAGAGCAACAATCCTCGACTATATTCCTGAAGACAAAGAATTGAGAAAAGATATCTGCTTTTGTAAAAAACTGGTGGTTAACTTGCGACCGAAGAAGGGAAGCGCCGATAAATACATTGATCGAGCTAAAGTACTTTATAGCTCAGAACTTATTCTTCTTGAAGGAATGGATTTAGCCTACAAACAAAAGGATTACCGAGGTGCGGAGGCTAAGGGATATGAAGCACTAAAAATGATTGAGCCGTTATTTGGAAAGAATAGTAAGGAGTCTTTCAGTGCGTCCGGATTGATATCACTCGCACTGGCTTTGATGGAGCGGTATGACGAAGCGCTGGAAATTATAGCTCCATATGTTAATTCTATGCCAAACGATGATGTCATTATAGATTTTGTAAAGGATTTGGAAATAATCAAGAAAGAACAAGACGAATTGTTTAAGAGCGATCCGGATAGTAATGTTGAAATGCCTCCAGTGGGGTAGTTGTAAAAAGAATTTTTATCATATGTTACCTGCTGCTGGCCTTCTCATCATTCACGAGTGCAGAAGAATTTGAATACACTGGAACTGACCTTACCCCGCTTTTGATACAAAAATATGCTAGCTTTCCACCCTTGTTTTTTCCCGCCAAGGGGCTAGAATAAAGCTACACAGAATACATAACTGATCGGAGTTTTTATGGAATTAATCGGCACGGCATTAACGTTGAGCGAGCTCGTTTCCTATCAGGACGGCTCGGTTGTCAGCAAGACACTGATCGACAAGAAAATCGGGACTGTGACCATGTTCTCGTTCGGCGCCGGACAGGGGCTGAGCGAACACACCGCACCATATGATGCTTTTGTGCAGATCGTTGATGGTGAGGCGGAGGTGGTTATCAATGGGGAAAGTCAGAGGGTAAGCGCCGGGCAGATAATTATCATGCCGGCCAATATCCCCCATGAACTGAAAGCGGTCACACCATTCAAGATGCTGCTGGTCATGATACGGGCGTAAGCTTCAGCCGCTATTCTGACAGTTCAAGCCACACCCCCGCTGTCAGGGAGTCCAGATCCGCCGGCTGCAGCCGGAAAACCGCATGAGGCGTTCCGGCTGCAGCCCAGATGACATCGTATTTTTTCAGATCGATATCCAGTATGGTTTTCAGCGGCACCCTATGACCGGCCGGCGGAATGCCGCCTATGGCATAGCCGACCTTTTCCTTCACAAAGCTTCCATCAGCTTTCCCCAGTTCCATGCCGGTCACCTGTTCGATTTTCGCCACATCCACCCGGTTTGAACCGGAAGCGACCACAAGAACCGGAAGGTCTGTCCCCTTTACCCTGAATACGAGAGATTTTGCAATCTGGCCTACGGTGCAGCCGATGCTGTCAGCCGCTTCCTGTGCGGTCCGGGCGGAACTGGACAATTCCTTCACCTCAAAGGAGAACCCTCTGGCCGCCATAAAATCCTGTACCCGTTGTGCGCTGTCACTTAAAATTGACGTCATGAAGTTGCTCCTGTATAAGTTTCTTCGCCCATGGCACCGGGGCATTTGCCCCCTCACCACCGGAGCAGATAGTACTGAAAAGTCCGGCGGCGTCAATAAAATAGATCAGCTCCCCGGAAAAACGGGAGTGGAGGTTACATGAGTAAAACCGCTGTACTGCTGCTCCAGATGGGGGGGCCGGACTCGCTTCCTGCCATTGAACCGTTTCTGTATAATCTCTTTTCCGACCGGGATATCATCCGTATCGGCCCTGCGTTCATCCAGCCGCTCATCGCCCGCTTTATCGCGCGCCGCCGGTCGAAAAAAGTCCTGGCGTACTACCAGAAAATCGGCGGAAAATCTCCCATCCGCGAGCTGACCGAACAGCAGGCAGCAGAACTGGCGGCGGTACTCGGACCGGATTACCGCTGCTTCGTGGCCATGCGCTATTCGAAGCCGGATACCGCCGAAGCGCTGGCTGCCATTTCACGGGAAGGCATCAGCAAAATCATTGTCCTCTCCCTCTACCCCCATTACTCCCGCGCCACGGTCGGCTCAAGCATCAATGCGCTGGAGCGTGAGCTGAAAAAAAGCCGGACACCATTCAAGACGGCCTACATCCGACACTTCTACAATAACCCGCTCTATATTGCCGCTCTGACCGAAAAGGTTGAGCGGGGATTGGCCGGATTTCCTGAGCGCAGCTCCGTTCAGCTGGTATTCTCGGCCCACGGCCTGCCCCAGTCGTTTATCGATTCCGGCGACCCCTATCTTGAGCATATTCAGGAGACCGTCCGCCTGACCATGGAGCATTTCGAGGGTGTCACCCACCATCTGGCGTTTCAGTCCCGCGCCGGACCGGTTAAATGGCTTGAGCCTTCCACCGAGGCTAAAATTGCCGAACTGGCCGCCGCCGGCTGCACCCAGTTGCTGATGGTGCCGCTTTCATTCGTATCCGATCATATTGAAACTCTGTACGAAATCGACATTCAGTACAAGGAAGAGGCGAAAGCCCTCGGCATCAGCGATTTCCGGCGCACCGAAGCGCTTAACAGCTCCACGGCGTTCATCTCCTGCCTGGCTGAACTGGTGCGCAAATCTGACCACTGACCTTGATTTCAGGACCGGTCTGCCGTATAGTGCGACCCCTGTTTCACACACCCAACTTCGGAGGATGTCATGTTAAAAAAACTGTTGTGCGCCGTTGCGGCGATCTGTCTCTATGCTGGAATAGCTGGCGCTGAAGTAAAAAATAACCCGGTCGTGACCATGGACACCAGCCTGGGCAAGATCCAGATCGAACTTTTTGAGAAAGAAGCGCCCGCCAGTACCGCAAACTTCCTTGACTACGCAAAAAGTGGATTCTACAACGACACCATCTTCCACCGTGTCATCGCCGGGTTCATGATTCAGGGGGGCGGCTTTACGACCGAGATGAAACAAAAACAGACCAAAGCTCCCGTCAAAAATGAAGCGGCAAACGGCCTGAAAAATGATCGCGGGACAATCGCCATGGCCCGGACTTCTGCACCGGACAGCGCCACAGCGCAGTTTTTCATCAATGTCGTGAACAACAATATGCTCAACCGTCCAAATCCTGACGGGGCTGGATACGCGGTGTTCGGCAAGGTTGTTTCCGGGATGGACGTGGTAGACAAAATTGCTGCGGTAAAAACGGTACGGCGCGGATTCCCCGATGTACCGGAAACAACCGTGGTCATCAAATCTGTCAAAGTTGCCAAATAGGGGGGATGGTATGGGGATGACGGAAGATCTGGTACAGTGGGCGCATGAGCAGAAATGCCGGAAAGCGTTGGCATCACTGGAGAAAAACGGTTTCACCGCCGTCTACTGTGCCACCCCGCAGGATGCGGCTGAGTACATTATTGCCGGTGCGGCCGACGCTGGCACCGTCGGTTTCGGCGGTTCCATGTCGGTCGTGTCCCTTGGTGTGGAGCAGACACTGCGGGAGCAGGGGAAAGAGATCCTCAATCACGGCTATCCGACCTTTTCTCTCGATGAAAAGCTGGACATCATGCGCCGCCAGCTGACCTGCGACCTGTTCCTGTCCGGCTGCAACGCCCTGACCCTGAACGGAGAACTTGTCAACATTGATGCCACCGGCAACCGGGTCGGAGCGATGCTCTTCGGCCCCCGCAAGGTAATCGTGGTCGCCGGTCGCAACAAGCTGGTTGACGGCACGCCGGAAGATGCCATCACGCGGGTCAAGGCCTGGGCCACTCCCCCCAACGCCAAACGCCTCAGCTACAAAACTCCCTGTGCCACCACCGGATTCTGCAGCGACTGCGGATCTCCGGACCGCCTCTGCAGAGTGACCACCATCATCAATCGCAGACCGCGCCTTACCGACTTCCACGTCCTGGTGGTCAACGCCGATCTCGGCTTTTAGTCCGTCGTGGGGGGATTTTCGCTCAAGCTGTTCCTCCATGGGGTGCTTGATGTTCTCCTTCCTCCCCTTTGCCACATCTGCCGCACGTTTATTCCGGACGCCGGAACTCTCCATATCTGCCCCGCCTGCCGGGACAGTCTGCCGCTGGTTGCAGCACCGCTCTGCCCGGTCTGCGGGATACCATTTGCCGGAACCGGCGATAACCACCGCTGCGGTGCCTGCCTGACCCATCCGCCCCATTTTGATCTGGCCCGGGCACCCTTCCTGTATGAAGGGGCGATCCGCGAACTGATCCATACTTTCAAGTACAACCGGCAGACCCATCTGCGTGCCCCCCTGGCCCGCCTGACCCTGGAGCGGCTCGGCGGTTTTCTGGCAGAGCAGCAGCCGCACCTGATTGTCCCGGTACCACTGCACCGCTCCCGCCTCCGTCAGCGCGGCTTTAACCAGGCGGTGCTCCTCGGCCAGGTGTTGTCACGGCAGCTGGCCCTCCCCATACGTCCCGATGTTCTTATCCGCAACCGGCGGACGGAGCCGCAGATTGAGCTTGCCTCGGCAGAGCGGCGGCAGAATGTCAAGGGGGCGTTTTCGGTCAGCAGGCCGGACTCTGTAACGGGTAAACGGATCCTGCTGCTTGATGACGTCATGACAACCGGAAGCACGATGGGCGAATGCGCCAAAGAGCTGAAAAAAGCCGGGGCAGAGTTTGTTATCGCGGCAACAATTGCCCGTACTGCCCGCTGACCGGAACCCGAGATTAAGCTAGAGAACGCCTCGGGGCGGGAGTTTATTTCCTTGACAACCATGCTCTGGTTCCGTAATGATTTCCCGTGTTTCATTCTTTATGGAGGAAAAAATGCGCCTCTCCACAAAAAGCAGATACGGGTTGCGAGCCATGTTTGATATCGCATACAACTGTGGTTCCGATCCTGTCCAGATTCAGGACATCTCCCGGCGCCAGCAGATTTCACCCCGCTATCTTGAGCAGATTTTTCAGAGTCTTAAACGTGCCGGCCTTCTGAAAAGCAAGCGCGGCCCGCAGGGTGGCTATGCCCTTTCCCGTAAACCGAACGAAATCACGGTTCTTGAAATACTGAACGCCACCGAGCAGGATGTGCTGCTGGTTGACTGCGCCGGGGTCACGCCCAAAAAACGCCGCCGCAAGACGGAATGCCCCTTTGAAGGAAAGTGCGTCACTCAAACCGTGTGGGCCGAAGCAAATGCGCTACTTGACACCCTGTTCAGTGGTATGACGCTGCAAACCCTTTGCAAGCGTGCCTACGACATGGGTATGGAAAACGAAGCGAGTAACCGGGTCATGTACTACATCTGATCTTTTCGGCAGTCTGCAGATTAACGGAATACAGAAGGGCGGCCCTCACAGCCGCCCTTTGGTTATTCAAAGGTCCAGAATCATTGCATTTTCATCACAGTCCGGAAACTTCGGACATTTGATACAGTCACCCCACACTTTATGCGGCAGCTCGGCCTTGTCCACCAGACGAAACCCGTGCTTGGCAAAGAAATCCGGTTTATAGGTCAGACAAAAGAGACGCTTCAGCCCCAACTCGCGGGCTTCTGCTATACACGCCTGCACCAGCCGGCTGCCGATCCCTTTCCGCCCTGCATCCTCGGTTACCGCGACAGAACGAACCTCGGCCAGTTCCTCCCACACAATATGCAGCGCCGCAGCACCCAGAAGCTCGCCATCCTCTTCAACCACGTAAAAATCGCGCAATGACTCGTACAGCTCCGAAAGGGAACGGGACAGCATATCCCCCCGGTTGGCGAAGGTCATGAGTATTTTCTGGATATCCTTTACATCTGCTATCTGCGCTTTTCTGATCATGCAACCCCCCTTTTCTAGCGTATTCCTACAGTTACCAGCTGCGGCTTCAGCACCTTGATGAGTTCAGCCGGCACCATACTGACCAGATAGCCCCGCTTGCCGCCGTTGATGTATAGCCTCGGCAGGCTGGCGATGCTTTCTTCCATGTACACCGGCATCGGCAGACGGGTCCCGAAGGGGGAGGTTCCTCCCACCAGATAACCGCTCTGTTTCTGTGCCGTTTCCGCCGTACAGGGGGACACCTGTTTCACCCCCATCAGACGCGCCAGCTCTTTGGTTGATACCTGCAGGTCACCGTGCATCAGAACGATCAGCGCCCTGCGGCGATCGTCCTCCATCACCAGCGTTTTTATCACCGCGTGTTCGTCAATACCAAGCTCACGGGAGGAGGCTGCCGTACCCCCTTTTTCCTCATACGGGTACAGATGATCATCAAAGGGAACCTTCTCGGCCCGGAGCATACGCACAGCAGCAGTGACCGGTGTTTTTTCCTTGGCCATTTCAGCAGATCCTCGGCAACTGCTCTCCGGAAAGCATCTCCACCGAACGCAGGCCGCCAATAGTTGTTTCCATCTGCACCCGTCCGGCCGAACCGGCAGTCACCGTACCGATGACCGCAGCAGCAGCACCCAGCGGATGCCTTCGCATGGCGGCCAGAGCCGCTTCTGCCGCGTCGGCGGTCACGAACGCGAGCAGTTTGCCCTCGTTTGCCACAAAGAGCGGATCAAGCCCCAGAATCGCACAGACCCCCCGCACGGCGGTCGTTACCGGAAGCGACTCTTCCCGCAGGGTGATGGCAACACCGGACTGCTGGGCTATCTCCTTGATGGTGGTCGCCACCCCGCCCCTGGTTGGGTCGCGCAGCACATGAAGCGCACCACCCACCTCCGCAAGTAATGCGGCGGTCAGGGAATTGAGGGCCGCTGAATCGCTTTTGATTTCGGTTCCGACCTCTAACCCCTCACGTCCCGCCATGACAGCAATGCCGTGGTCACCGATTGTGCCGTTAATAATGATGACATCCCCCGGTTGCGCGTTGGCGCCATGTATCGGGAGGTCATGTTCCACCGCACCGACACCGGAAGTCGTGATAAAAATCTTGTCCGCCTTGCCGCGCGGCACAACCTTGGTATCTCCGGTAACGATGGCAACGCCGGCCGCATCGGCCGCCGCGCGCATATCCTCCAGTATGATTCTCAGGTCCCCCTTGCTGAACCCTTCTTCGATGATCAACCCGACACTCAGCCAGAGCGGCCGGGCGCCCATCATCGCCAGGTCGTTGATGGTGCCGTGCACCGCCAGACTGCCGATAGTGCCGCCGGGGAAAAAGATCGGGTCGACAACAAACGAATCGGTCGTATAGGCAAGCCGTCCGGGGACGCTATCCAACAGTGCGGCATCATTTTGTCCCGACGACGGCACGCCGCTGACAATCGGTATAATCAGTTCGTCAAGCAGTTGGTGTGAAAGCCGGCCACCGCTACCGTGGCCAAGCAGAATCAGGTCGTTATTCACGCAGCGTTTCCCCCGTAAATTTTTTTCGACATTAGCATGAATTGACACTTATGTCACGGCAGCTTTTTATGTTCCATGACCGGGCGATTTATGCTAGAAATACGCATATTTTATGACTTTGGGAGAGTACATGACTGAATACAGACCACTACTGCAGCTGCCTGAACAGGCCGGGTACAAAGCCGGCGATGTGCTGGTACTGGTAGGAGAATTATTTGGCCGGGGCTACGCCAACGGCCTGGTTGACGAGGCCCGGCGCACCGGCATGACCGTTATCGGCACCACAGTCGGCCGGAGAGACAGTGATGGCACGCTGCGGCCGCTGACGGCTGAAGAGCTGGCTGATGCGGAAGCGCTCCTGGGCGGAACGATCATCAATATTCCGCTGGAAGCCGGCTTTGACATGGAAAGCGTCGATGGAGTTCCCTCCATCGCCGAACAGCTGAAAAAAGCCCGCCCCGACGATTTCGCCACCATCAGCTTTATGGAAGGAAGTGTGGAAAAAGCCTGCGCCGCCGGGACCGCAAGGTTTCGTTCACATCTGGCTCTGCTTGAAACCGAGCTACTGGGGCGCATACCGGCTGGTGCCAACATTCTCATCGCTCACTCAATGGCGGGCGGCATCCCCCGTGCCCGTGTTTTCATGCCGCTCCTGAACCGGATTTTTAAAGGAACCGGGGATAAATACCTGGCATCGGAGATTTTCTGGAACAGCCCGCTGGGACGGCTCTGCAACTCCAGCTTCAACGAAGTAACAGCGGACACCTTTCGCTACCTGATTGAAGGCACCGCTGCGCTGCGCAGCAGAGGCACCGGCGCCGGAGCGCGGGTCTGCTACTCGGCGTACGGCTATCACGGCACCGGAATCCTGGTCAACGGCGAGTATCGCTGGCAGTCATACACCCCCTATGTTCAGGGCTTTGCCAAAATGCGCCTCGAAGATATCGCTGCAGAAGCTACTGCACAGGGCATTCCGGCAACGGTCTACAATTGTCCGGAAATCCAGACCAACTCCAGCGCACTTTTCCTCGGAGTTGAGATATCACTTTACCCGCTGCTCACCGCCGTTCGCCGTGAAGCCGGCGAGCAGACGGCAGCCCCCCTTGAAGCCCGCTGCCAGGCGATGCTGAAGGACGGCGAGAGCCTGGCCGGACTGTTGGACCGGGCCGACCGATTTCTTTCTTCTCCAGTGCTCGAGCAGATAGTGGACTTTGCCACCTGGCCCCAGCACAATACCCGCGAACAGGCTGAACTCATGCTGGCAAGTTCGGCCGAGTTGCTGGAGATGCATGCCGATCAGAAACAGCTGGTCTGTGCCGAATTATCCAGAGTAGTGTTTCTTGCCACCGGCAGACTCATGCTGCACAGTTCCTGGAACCCGGCGGCCTCAACACTCTGGCTCAACCATGACATCATAGGCCAACTATTGGCAGACCCGCGCGGCGCGGGAATCGTATAATGCACAAAGGAATCCGTATGAAAACAGCGGTAAAACTGCTTGCTACCTTTATTTTCGCTTCGACCCTGCTGCCGGGCTGTTCAACCCCGCCGGTGAGCAAATCGGCAGACCTTCTGTATGCAGAGGGGGAGGCTTCCTTCAAGGACGGAAAATATGAAGACGCCATCGCCAAATGGAAAAAGGTGAAGGAAACATTTCAGTCCCCCGAACTGAGCACCAAGGCCGAACTGAATATTGCCGATGCCTACTTCCTCAATAAGGATTTCATCGAGGCGGCTGTCGGCTATGAGGACTTTCGGAAACTGCACCCCAAGCATCCCCAGGTGGACTTTGCCCTGTACCGTCAAGGGCTGAGCTATTTCAACCAGATCCACAGCATAGACACGGACCAGACTCCGGTAAAAAACACCGTGACCACCTTCGATCTGTATCTGAAGCTCTACCCGAGCGGCCCCCAGATGGCAGAGGTACGGGGAAAATATCGCGAGTGCCGTGACAAGCAGCTGCAGTATGAAATCTATGTCGGGCGTTTCTATTTGAAGTCCGATGCCTACAAAGCTGCCATCGCCCGTTTTGAATATGCCCTGAAAGAATTTACCGACCTGACGCGCCACGACGAGTCATTGTATTATCTGGGATTGGCCTATCTGGAGGATGGACAGAAAGAGAAGGGGCGCGCAACACTCGACCGGCTTACCCGTGAATTCCCCGGCAGCCAATACGTTGCCGACGCCACCAAAGCCAGAGATTCTTCCTTTTAGCTTGCCCGGCGCCCCCCGGTTTCCGGTTGGGCCTGAGCAAAGAAACTACTACACCTGCAGGGATTCACACCATGACTGGAAACGTAACAACTATTCTGGCGCTGCTTGTCGGCGCGGCGTATCTGATCGGATCGATCCCGACCGGGCTGCTTCTCGGTAAAGCGTACGGTATTGATGTACGGAAGGAGGGGAGCGGTAATATCGGTGCCACCAACCTGTACCGCACCGTCGGGCGTAAGGTTGGTGTCATAACGCTGATCGGCGACTGCCTGAAGGGCCTGCTTCCCGTACTCCTCGTCAAATCAAGTTCGTTCCCGCCCGAATTCGCCGCCTGGGTCGGTCTGGCCGCCTTCTGCGGGCACGTGTTTTCCATATTTCTCAAATTCAAGGGGGGAAAGGGAGTCGCGACCGCACTGGGAGTGTTTCTCGCACTTGCTCCTCTGGCCGTTGCAATCGCCATAGCACTGTTCGCCGGCCTCATGTTCATCTGGCGCTATGTATCACTCGGGTCGATCTCTGCGGCGGCCGCCATGCCGCTGGCGGTGTATCTGCTGGGGGGAAGTAAAACGGTGGTCATCGTGACGCTTTTGATTGCAGCTATTGTCATACTCCGGCACCATGAAAACATCACCCGGATGATCAACGGCACCGAAAACAAATTTAAAGCTTGAGTCTAATGCCCCTGCACAGATCCCCGCATCACACCTGATGGCCGTATAAACTCCAGAAACCGCTCCTGCAGCTGCTCCGCCCCGGCGATATTTCCCGACAGGCGCAGAACTTCAATAACGCACTCCGCCGTACACAGTCCGAATTCCTTCTGATTTTTTCTGAGGTTGTACACCGATTTTTCACCCGTATCCAGGCTGATACGGCGGATATTCTGCAGATAAGGGCTCCGCTGGTGGATTTTGCGGGCTTCGTGCCAGGTGCCGTCGATCAGGACGACCTGGCGGATTCCGGTAAAATCATCATCTGTCTCGTCACGGGAACCGGGATAAATCAGCGCCACTCCCCCCGCCTCGATCTCCCGGATCAGCCCGGGGGGTGGATTCAGCCGGTCCCAGCGAACCTGCTCGGCAGCGTCCCCCAGGACATCAACCACCAGACGGCCGGTATTGGAGCGTTTTTCAAACTCTTTGAAATGGGTTAACAGCGTGATTTTCATACATTGATCCATGTGAACCTAAATTCGGCAGTTCATAGCCACAAAAAGGCACAAAAGGCACAAAAGCAGGATGGTATTGCGGGTGAATAGTTAGCCCGTTTGGTTAATGATTTGTATTGTACAACCGTAGGTATTTATGAGTTTTTTTGTGCTTTTTTGTGGCTAACTGCTTTTTCCAGGATGAGATCAGCGAACCGCAACAATCGTCAGCAGCACCGCCGCCTCATCCCCGCCCCGCACTTCATCACCGCACCGCAAACCAAGCAGCCTGCGCCCCAGAGGGGAACCGGGGGTAATGACGACAATCTCGCCGTCATTTGTGTCAATCTTGAGTCCGCCCGCCATGGGGCCGAGAAAAAGATGGCGCAGCCCCCCCTCCTCCCCTTCCAGGGTAATCAGGGCGGTCAGCCGTATCGGTGCATCACCGGCAAAACTCTGCAGGGCCAGCGTGCGGTAGGATTCCAGCGCGGCCCGGATCTCCTGGGCGCGATTGGCCTGCCCCTGGGCGAGGTAGGAAGCTTCCAGCGCAGTGGTATCATACTTGTTGTCGGGACGGCACTCCGCATGGGTTGCCGCCCCGTGAGCCGTCAGCGCCGCAGCGGAAAACAGCGCGAGGTCGGCAGAAAGCGCGGCCATAATTTTCTGAATTATCTGCTCTTTGGACATACGGTTGAAGGGCTCGATGTACTACGGTGGTTTCGCCCCGGATTCAAACGGAACGGGCGTGGGAATCTAGCAGAAGCGGACGGAATCGTCAATCGCCCTCTGAATACTGTGGCGGCCGGTTATGCAAACGGAGAGAACAGATGAAAAAAATGAAACTCCACCGTTCATCTTGTGATAGGGTAGCGAAAAACAATTCAGGGTGCGGCCGGTTTCAGGCCGCCATACGGGAGGACGCATGACGTTTGAGGAAATAAAGAAAAAAACGATCAAAATCACAGTGTTGCTTGTTGTTATCGTGATTATTCTGGCCGCCGGATATACCACGGCAGCGCTGAAATGGAGCTATTCCAAAGGGGAAAGAGTCGGGTATATGCAGAAGTTTTCTGAAAAAGGGTGGCTCTGCAAAACCTGGGAGGGCGAACTGCAAATGCTGCCCATACCGGGTGCCCTGCCGGAAAAATTCCTTTTTTCAGTACGTGACAAGGCGCTGATTGCCAAGATCAATGCGACCATGGGCAAAAAAGTTGCCATCTCCTACGAGCAGCACAAAGGGATTCCCACTAGCTGCTTCGGTGAATCGGAATATTTTGTTGTTGAGGCCAAGGTTCTGGAATGAACCGCAACACCGCCGGGGACGATGCCAGAGAAAAGATCAAAGATTGACGCCAGGAAGACAACGACCTCATACTAAAATAAAAAAGCACGTACGGAGTACCGTACGTGCTTGATTTTTTAAGTGGTGCCCAGGGACGGAATCGAACCGTTTTTCCAGACCTCTGTAAGTAGTTGATTATAGGCACTATCACCAAGATATTTACCATCGAACCCGTTATTCTGGTGTACCTTTGGTGTACTTTGGTGTACTTGACCCAGAGCCTAAGCTGCTTGACGAAATATGTACAGAGAAAATTCCCGTTTGTGTCGATGGTTCGATTCCGAATCGGCTAACATAACCCACACATTATTTTATAGTTTGCATATAATAACTTTTAGATTATATTTGCTGAGCCAATAAATAATACAGAGGTTATTATGAAACCAGCTCATAAAAGGATAATTGTCGAGCAACTGGACAAGACACTTTCCCGCTTCAAAAATGTACAAGACGTTTCTCCACCGCCAAAAGGGTGGATACGCGCTATCCGTGAGGCATTGGGAATGACCGGGAAACAGTTGGCGGAGCGTCTGAACGTCCGACAGCCTCGCATCCCGATATTGGAAAAAGACGAAGTAACCGGCGCTGTATCAATAAAGACCATGCGACAGGCTGCCGAAGCCCTTGACTGCGTTTTTGTCTATGCGTTAGTACCACGCTCTACGCTGGAGAATACCATTAGAGAGCAAGTCCGGCAGATCGCCATCGAACGAATGAAGCGCACGACCCACACGATGATACTAGAAGATCAGCAGCTCCAGGAACCGGAACGCCAGAAAATGCTGCAATCGATGATAGATGATCTTGTGCGGGAGATGCCGAAAGAGCTTTGGAGTGTGAAATCATGAATTTTGATTATCCGGAAGGCGCAACTCCGCTTGATGCAGACGAAGCGGCGGGATTGTTGCTCACCCATATCACGAATCGTTCTGAACTGGACCGCTGGGAACAGGAAAATATTGCCGAGGCTGAAGCAGCTGTCTTCAGGCGTAAGCAGAAAGATGTCCTAACCGAAACGTATATCAAGCAACTCCATAAAAAAATGTTTGGCAACGTCTGGCGGTGGGCTGGGAATTTCCGATCTACCGGTAAGAACATCGGCGTTCCAGCCTGGCAGATCGCAATTGAATTAAGAAATCTGTGTGCAGATTGCGCGGTCTGGATCGAGCATGGCACTTTTTCGCCGGATGAAATCGGCGTGCGGTTCCATCACAAACTTACGGCAATTCATCCATTCCCCAACGGTAACGGTCGCCATGCCCGGTTGATGACCGACATTGTTCTTGTCCATCTCCTGGACCAGAAGCCCTTCACATGGGGGAGCGGCAATCTGGTCAATATCGGTGATTGTCGATTGCAGTATATCAATGCGCTTTGTGCCGCAGACCGCCATGATTATGAACTGTCACTGGGGTTTGTTCGGTCGTAACTATATGCCGGAAATACTGGTCGTATAATCCGCATATCCGCTTTAATTAAGAGGGTTTGCGGTGGCTATTTGGCCTGATCTCTGATATCAAATTACAAAATTAGCCAATATCACATGAAAATATGACAAGCCTTTTCGACATCCCGTTCTCACCCGACTTAAAGTTTCTACATCCAGTAGGTATTTCCACTCTCTAAATACGGTGTATTCGGGGATGATGAGCTATGAGAAGGCGGTGAGGGGGTTGCCGTTTTTGGGGTTTATGTTTGAGATGCCGATTGTTGTTGCGGGGGTTGGAGTGAGTGGGAGTTGAATATACTGTCCCCGGCACTCCCGGTTGCTATCACGTCAGTTTCTTTGGTCGGATTCACCGGAATAACCATTAAGCGGACCGGGTGTTGTCACCGGCCGGTTTAATGCTCATTGAGTTCGCGATTACAGGTTCCAGCAGACACGTTTTGTTAAAAAAATAAGCTTGTTTTTTTAACAAAATTGTTAGAGACTGCTGCCATGACCGCAAGCAAGCAGATCGAAAACAGAATTCACGAGCACGGCCCAGGGTGGGTTTTTTCTCCAGCCGACTTTCTTGATCTCGGCTCCCCGCACACCGTAGGGATGGCGCTGATCCGTATGGTTCGAGAAGGACAGATCCGACGTCTGGCCAGGGGGATTTACGATTTCCCGCGCAAGCATGAGCAGCTGGGGCTTTTATCCCCCTCAGTGGACATGATTGCCGAAGCATTGGCTCGCCGCGACGGTGTCCGTCTCCAACCGTCAGAGGCAACAGCAGCCAATATGCTGCATCTTTCCGAGCAGGTTCCAATGCGGGTTGTCTATGAGACCGATGGCCCCGCCCGAAAGATCAAGGTCGGAACGCTAACCATCCAATTCCGTCGACGGGCACCTCGCAAAATGGCAACAGCCGGAAAGATGAGCGGTCTTGTTTTCGCCGCGTTACGGGGGCTGGGTAAGCGCTATGTAACTCAAGATCAGATCGCTCACCTACGCCAGCTATTGACACAAGAAGATCGCAAACTACTGTTACTTGATTTGCCACAGGCACCAGCCTGGATGCACCCCTTCCTGAGATATATTGCCGGAAATGAGGACAAATGATGATACGTTTTGAGCAACTGCCCACGGAAGAGCGGGCCTTATATCTGCGTGAGGCAGCGGTGCGGCTTAATATGCCGCCGGTAATCGTTGAAAAGGATTATTGGGTCTGCTGGACGCTGCGTGAACTCTTTTCCCTGCCGGATATAGGGGGAGTACTTACCTTCAAGGGCGGAACGTCATTGTCGAAGGTTTGGGGACTGATTGAAAGGTTTTCGGAAGATATCGACCTTACTATTGATCGGGACTTTTTGGGGTTTGGCGGCGATAAAAATCCGGAAACTGCTCCATCAACCAAACAACGCAACAGCCGACTTAAAGAGTTGAAAACCGCCTGTCAGGAGTATGTTGAACAGAAGCTGTTGCCGCTTCTTGAAGCCCGTATCCGTTCCGTATTGCCGGCAGGCGACAGTTGGTTGCTTCGTATGGATGAAGCCGATGTGGATGGTCAGACGATTCTGTTCCAGTATCCCGCCAGTCTGCAATCAGAAGACGGATTTTATGTGCAGCCTATCGTCAAAATAGAACTTGGTGCGCGATCAGATACCTGGCCGTCGGAAGCGGCAATCATCAAGCCATTTCTGGTTGAGGTGTTGAACACGGTAGTTGCCCCGCTGGATTGTTCTGTCCAGGTACTGTCTGCCGAGCGAACCTTTTGGGAAAAGGCGCTTCTGATACATGAGGAAACCTTCCGACCGGTGGATAAACCCCGTCGAGCCCGTATGGCCAGACACTATTATGACCTGTGGTGCCTCATCCAAAAGGGCGTTGCCGCCAGGGCGGCAGAGGATAAGGCTCTGTTTGACCGTGTAGCTGCGCACCGTCAGGTGTTTTTTCGCTTGAATTGGGTGGATTATAGCACAGTACATAAGGGGAATTTGCGGCTGATGCCTGTAACGGGTGATGTACAGGCCTGGAAGCAGGATTATGAATGGATGCAGACGGCCATGTTTCTTGATGACCCACCACCGTTTGAACAAATACTCAATGGAGTGCGCCAATTTGAAGAGGAATTCAACAAGGTGTAATCATTTCGTTGTTATTCAAGCGTGAAGGCACAGTGTTGTCCTCTGAAAACAGAGTTCAACGAAAATGATGTATAAGGGCTGATGGGGAGTGAGGGCTGGTTGATTTTGGTGAGTTCCGGGGACTGAGTTCCGGGGACAGTATATAGAACTATTCGGTATTCTGTTTAGGTCCTGGCTTCTTTGGCCGGAGAGTCCTATCAAGCAAGACCTCGACATTATCAATAAATGCCTCTTGACCAAGTGGTCTGCCAGACCGCTCATGTTTGCGGAACGTGGTCATTTCATCCTCGGATGAAAAGGTCAGAAAATCTTTCCA
>CAINRC010000010.1 GCA_903852495.1 uncultured Geobacteraceae bacterium
ACAAAGCCGCCGGCCTCGGTAAAAACTGAAGTCGGCGGACTGTTGTCACAACATTTTTAAAGTGCCACGTTTACTACATTTTCACGGAACCGCTAGCATTTAGCTTCTTCCTCAGATTTTTCTAAAATCCCAGGGAGCCCAATTGTTTATTGGGCTTCTGAAATTGTCCTTAATATTTTCTCTTCAATTTCTCCACTTTCTGAAAAAATTGAAACTAGAGAAGGTTTAACGACAGGTAGTAACGATAAGTTTCTACGTTTGTGGCATGAGGTAAAAGCAACTCAAATTGCGTTCAACATCAAAAATAATGACGAAGCGATAGCAAGTAAAAAGCGCTGGTTTGCATATGTTAAGGGCGGTGGATTTAGGAAATGGTCAGGCAATTATGAATATGTTGTAAATTGGTATAAGGACGGTGAGGAACTGAAGACTTTTGTTGATCCAGAAACAGGCCGAATCAGATCCCATAATTATAACGGAGACTATGCTTTCAGGTCTGGGTTCACTTGGTCAGGTATTTCAAGTAGCATTTTTGCAGTTCGACATGTACCGATTGGTTTTATGTTTGATGCCAAAGGGCCAATGGGTTTCGTATTTCATGTGGCCGATCAAAAATACTGCGAAGCATTCTTAAATAGTAGCGTGACAAATCATTTTTTGAAAATGCTTGCACCAACACTTGATTTTAAACTTGGGCATATTTTAAACCTTCCATTTAAAACTGACCTTACCAAACTAATATTTGACAATGCTTCAAAAGCATATCTTTGTTCACTGAATGACTGGAATTCATACGAGATTTCCTGGGACTTCAACAACTCTTCATTATTACATTCCAACTATATCCAGCCAAAGTTGAAAACCACCTATGATCAACTCCGCTTTCACTGGCAAGAGATGACTCTGGAGATGCAGCGCCTTGAAAAAGAGAACAACAGTATTTTCATCGACGCATACGGTCTAAAGAATGAGCTAAAATCTGACGTCCCACTCAACGAAATCACCCTTACCTGCAATCCGCACTATCGATACGGAGGCGAAAAAAATGAAGAAGAGTTAGAAACTCTGCTGCTGGCCGACACCATAAAGGAATTCATTAGTTACGCGGTCGGTTGTATGTTTGGCCGCTACTCTCTCGATAAACCTGGGATAATACTGGCCAACCAGGGAGAAACGGTTGAAGATTATCTTGCCAGAGTGCCCGATCCGACCTTTGAGCCAGACGAAGACAATGTTATCCCTATACTCGACGAAGGGTGGTTCACTGATGATATTACCGAACATTTTCGTAAATTCCTGAAGATTACCTTTGGGGAAGATCACTATGAAGAAAACATGCAATTTATAGTTGAAGCGTTAAATGTCAAAAAGAAAAAAGACTACACCGTTCGAGATTATTTTCTCACTGAATTTTACAATGACCACCTAAAGCGTTACAAAAAGCGCCCCATCTACTGGCTCTTCTCCAGCCCCAAAGGGAGCTTCAACGCCCTGATTTACATGCACCGCTATCGTCCCGATACTGCCAGTGTAGTGCTCAACGACTACCTGCGCGAGTTCCGCACCAAGCTATCCGCCCGCAAAGAAAATCTGGAACAGGTCAGCATTAGCGGCTCCGCCAACCCTCGCGAGAAAACAGACGCGCTCAAGAACCTTGAAAAACTTCGCAAGGTCATCGATGAACTGGAAGTATACGAGCGGGAAACTCTCTACCCGCTGGCAACGAAACAGATTCCCATTGATCTGGATAATGGAGTGAAATTCAACTACCTTCTGCTTGGCGATGCACTGAAGAAAATTCCGGGATTGGATGCTGGGGAAGAATAATTTGCTATTTGGGTGATTTTTTCTCTTGAAGTGCTGTATTTTGTGCTATAGTATTGTTGATTTCTGTTTTATCAAGAGACAATTTCTCCGGGTGGTGTCACATGATCATTTCATTCTCTGTAGAAAACTGGCGGTCATTTCGAGAGCAATCAACCCTGTCCATGGTTGCCGGCCGGGAAAAACAGCATGGCGACAGATTGCCCGATATCCCCGGTTACGGCATGAAGCTGCTGCCGGTGGCAGCCATCTACGGCGGCAATGCTTCAGGCAAGACCAACTTTTTCAAGGCGCTGAATTTCGCCAAACATTTTATTGTAACTGGTACGCAGCCTGAAAGCATGATCCAGTCAGAGCCGTTCCGACTTGCGCCCGAATGCAACTCACTACCTTCAAAATTTAAATTTGAGTTGCTCATCAATGACAAGTGCTTTGAGTTTAGCTTTGCAGTTACTCGCCAACGAGTAACAGAAGAGAAGTTGGTTGAAATACTAAAAACTACCGAGAAACCGCTTTATACACGCACTAATGATACTATTACCTTCCATAGCACCTTGGACAAGGACCAATTCCTTCATTTTGCGTTCAAAGGAACTCGCGAAAACCAGCTCTTCCTGACCAACGCTACCAACCAAAAGGTTAATAACTTTAGGCCAGTATACAACTGGTTCAAGCACAATCTGACTCTCATTGCCCCTGATTCCAGGTTTGCGCCTTTTGAACAGTTCCTCCAGGAAGAACACCCGCTATACAACACCATGAACTCAATGCTTTCGATGCTTGACACTGGAATAGAGTCACTTGGTAGTGAAGATCTCCCTTTCGAAAACATTCCATTCCCCGATGTAATTCGAGCAGATCTGCAAGCTGAGCTAAAAGAGGGTATGACAGTTAGACTTATTGCTGAACCGGTTAACGACCGTTTTTTGGTGACACGCCAGCATGGAGAGTTGAAGGCAAAAAAACTGGTTAGTTTTCACAAAGATAGCAAGGGGCAAGATGTCAAGTTTGATATGCAAAACGAGTCAGATGGAACCCAGCGGACCATTGACCTGCTTCCGGCATTTCTTGACCTTTCAACGGAGTCCAACGACAAAGTATTTATCATTGACGAGCTTGATCGTAGCTTGCATACACTTCTGACACGCAGACTTCTTGAAGCGTATCTCTTTACCTGCGGACCGGAATGTCGTTCTCAACTGCTTTTTACCACTCATGACGTACTACTTATGGATCAGGAACTGTTGCGTCGTGATGAAATGTGGGTTGCCGAGCGTGACAGGGCCGGCAGTTCGACCCTTATCTCATTCAGCGAGTATAAGGACGTCCGCAATGACAAGGATATCCGTAAGAGCTACCTTCAGGGACGGCTTGGAGGTGTTCCCCGAATCCTGATGGGAACCTTGCGCTCCACCGTGGAAAAACAATCCGAAGGTGAGGCCGCGTGATGGGCAAACGGAGAAAATTTGAACGGAAGGTTCCGTTTCTCAATTATCGCAAGGTATTCGTGCTAGCTACCGAGGGAACCACAACAGAACCGCAGTATTTTGAACAGTTCAACAGTAGAACGACCACGATTACAATCAAGTGGGTAAAAGGTACCCACAGTGATCCAAATCATGTATTAGGGCGTATGAAGCACTATCTCAAGGGCAACCGACTCAAGTCTGGTGATGCGGCATGGTTGGTTGTTGACAGGGATCAGTGGACAGAAGAACAACTTGCCCAGTTGCATGAATGGGCGGTTTCGAACGAACAGTATGGTCTTGCGGTCAGCAATCCCTGCTTTGAATTGTGGCTGCTGTTGCATTTTGAAGATGCTGTCGGTGTTACGAACAATCGGCAATGCAAAGATCGTCTGAAACGTTACTTACCAAGCTACGACAAACATATTGAAACGGTCAAGCTGATACCTGGTATCACAGCAGCCGTTGACCGAGCCCGCCGCAAGGATAATCCCCCCTGTACTGACTGGCCCCGCACCACTGGTTCTACGGTGTACCGGCTTGTTGTAAAACTTCAAGACTGACCGGACGCCGACAATGGATCGAATCACACAGGCACTGACACGAATTTTCGACAAGCATCGGGTCGTTTTCTGGTACGACGCAAAGAAAGAGCTCCGCAAGGAGTTTGAGGCTCTGAGTCTTGCGGGCATTGAAAAGATCGAACTGAACAACAATGAATTCGGCATCAAATACCGAATCCTGAGGGAAGCGTCGGAACAGAAGTTCCTACTTTATCATGAAGGACCGCAGCCGGAAGATATCAACAACTGGCTGCTGGATGTGCAGCTTGCCTACGGAGAGTTTCGCA
The DNA here is from genome assembly GCA_903852495.1 of uncultured Geobacteraceae bacterium. Lineage (GTDB taxonomy): Bacteria > Desulfobacterota > Desulfuromonadia > Geobacterales > Pseudopelobacteraceae > JACRCG01. The sequence continues at coordinate 4,141 of CAINRC010000010.1, forward strand.
CCGATCAGGCCGGGATCTGGCTTAGTGAGCTGGACCTGGGGCCTGAGTTTGCCGATATTGTCCAGATCCATGGCGAGTTTTTCAATGCCGCCAAGAGGCGAGAGGGGTTGAAAAGAGTCCTTGCTGACAATGATACACCAGGCGCGATTCGACTCAAGATGCTGGCAATCTGCAGCGGAGCCGACACCCGTCTGGAAAGCGTTCTTGAGAACCTCCTTGCCGAGCTGGCAGAAAGCCGGGATGACAAGATCAAGTTGATTAAACGCTGCGATCTGGAGGCGTTCCTGTTGGAGCAGCTTGAGCGATGCTATGGCTACAAATCAGCCACGCCAGGGATCAGAGATTTTGCCATCGAGCTGTTCAAGTCATGTTATGCCATGGGAACCAACGGCACTGCCCGGCTGGGTGGCGATGCTCTTGTCTTCCTGAAACGCTGGAAGGACAGCCGTCAGCATGAGGCGTCTTATGAAAAGCTCGCCACGGAGTGCAGCGAGCTTCTGAATATTGAGCATGATCTGGGCCAGCGCGATTTTCGCGACCTGCTGGAACTGGATTATTTCCGGATAATTGATCAGAAAATTCTGAGCGATCTTGTTCAACAGGTTGTTAATCGGACTATCCCGGCAAACGATTGTGTTTCGTTTATCCGTCAACGGCGCTCAAGTCACTGGTACAGCGAGTTCCGCAACATATATGAAGCTATTGACGTTGCTGCTCGTTTCATAGCTGCACAGGAAGAGTCCAACTTTGCCATGCAGTCCATGTCGGACGGTATTCAGCGGTACTGTCAATCCTGGTTCCGTCTCGACCAACTCTACCGCAAGTTCATCTTCCATGCCGGGAAGTCCGGGCAGACCTCGCTGCTGGAACAGCTTAACGAGCAGATTGAAAACCTCTACTCAAACAATTTCCTGCTGAAGGTCAATGATGCCTGGCAACAGCATGTGGACGCTGCAGACCGTTGGGGAACCGGCGATATCCCATTGCAGAGGGATTTCTACTTCAAATGGGTTCAGCCATTCCTGAAGGACAATAAGAAGATCATTGTCATTATTTCCGATGCCCTGCGTTACGAAATCGGTGAAGAGCTTATTGGGCTGATTCGCCAGGAGGACCGCTATACGGCCAAGCTTGAAACAGCGCTTGCCATGCTACCCAGCTACACGCAGCTTGGAATGGCGGCACTGCTGCCAAACAAGGAGCTGTCTTTGGCGCAGGACGATAGCGGCACGGCTTTTGTTAATGGTATCAGCTCTCAGGGCACGGCCAATCGGAACAGAATCCTGACGGAGTACGTGGAACAACGAGCCACGGCGGTAAAAGCCGATGAGATTATGCGCCTGAATGGAGATGACTGCCGGGCATTGTTGCGGGATCATGATCTGGTTTACGTCTACCATAACCGGATTGACGCCACCGGCGACAAGCAGGTATCCGAGGAACGAGCCTTTGAAGCGGTGGAAGAAACTCTCCAGGAAATAATCAGGCTTATAAAAAAACTTGCTGCCGCCAATGCCAACAACCTGCTGATTACTACTGATCATGGTTTCATCTACCAGAACCGCGCAATTGACGAGAGCGATTTCCTTGGCGCCGAAGCATCCGGATCAACGGTCCTCTTCAGGGACCGGCGTTTCGTGATCGGCAAGGGGATGCATGATAATCCGGGGCTGCGCACATTCACCGTATCCCAGCTTGGCTTGACAGGTGATCAGCAGGTCCAGATTCCGAAGTCAATCAACCGGCTGCGCCTGAAGGGTTCGGGCAGCAGATATGTCCACGGTGGGGCTTCGCTGCAGGAAACGGTCATACCGGTAATCCAGATCAACAAGAAGCGGCAGAGCGATACCTCCGCCGTTGAAATCGAGATTCTCCGTGGCGCTACATCGATCATATCGTCTGGTCAGTTATCCGTGGTCTTTTATCAGGTTCAGCCAGCCGGCGACAAGGTGCAGTCCCGCACTCTCAGAGCTGGTATCTATACACAAGCAGGTGAATTGATATCCGACAGGCATGAACTGAAATTTGATCTGGCTTCTGACAATCCCCGTGACCGTGAGATGCAGGTACGATTTGTGTTGAGCCGTAAGGCTGATGCGGCAAACGGGCAGGAAGTCCTTCTCAAGCTTGAAGAACGGGTCGGAGCAACATCACATTACCGCGAATACAAATCGGCCCGCTATCTGGTCAGGCGTTCATTTACCAGTGATTTCGATTTTTAATGGAGTGCCCTTCCGATGAGTGAACTCGACAACAAGATAAATGAGCATTTCTCCGGCCTCGTCGTCCGCAAGGATCTGGTTAAGGCGGTTAAAGGGAATGCCATCGTACCATCCTACGTACTGGAGTACCTGCTGGGGCAGTACTGTGCTACGTCGGATGAGGTCAGCATCCAGTCAGGGATAGAAACCGTCAAGGAGATCCTACGCAAGCATTACGTCCACCGTAATGAATCGGGGTTGGTGAAGTCCATCACCAAAGAGAAGGGGCGACACAAGGTCATCGACAAGATCAGCGTCTCTCTGAACGACAAGAGCGACATGTACGAGGCTACATTTGCCAACCTTGGGATTAGCAAAGTCATTGTGGACAGCGACACCATCAAGAAACACCCGAAATTGCTGGTAGGTGGTGTATGGTGCATTGCCGACGTGGAGTATGAGTTCACTGAAGACAAGAACGCCTGCCCCTGGCTTTTGAGCAGCATTAAGCCGATTCAGCTTTCCAGCTTTGACTTTGATGGTTATCTGTCGGCACGGCAAAAGTTCACAACTGATGAATGGATTGACCTGCTGATCACGAGCATAGGCTTCAATCCGGAGATGTTCGGAAAGCGGAGCAAACTGCTGCAACTGATCCGCCTGATTCCATTTTGTGAGCGTAACTACAATCTCATTGAGCTTGGGCCAAAAGGCACCGGCAAATCCCATATTTACTCTGAGTTTTCTCCCCATGGTATTTTGATATCCGGTGGTGAAGTCACTGTTCCGAAGCTGTTTGTCAATAATTCCAATGGCAAGCTTGGCCTTGTCGGCTACTGGGATGCTGTCGCCTTTGACGAATTCGCTGGCAAGGGTAAGAAAGTTGATAAGGCCCTGGTAGACATCATGAAGAACTACATGGCTAATAAGTCATTCTCTCGTGGTGTCGAAACACTGGGAGCTGAAGCATCAATAGCCTTTGTTGGCAATACGCAACACAACCTGCCGTATATGCTGAAGCACACCGACCTCTTTGATGAACTTCCCGAAAAATACTACGACTCAGCATTTCTTGATCGACTTCACTTTTACATTCCTGGCTGGGAAGTGGATATTATCCGAGGTGAGATGTTCTCTTCAGGATACGGCTTCGTAGTTGATTATCTGGCAGAAATTCTTCGTAGCCTGCGGTCACATGACTTCTCTCAAAAGTACACTGAACACTTTACATTATCGAAAGATATCTCAACCCGCGATAAGGACGGCATTAACAAGACCTTCTCCGGCTTGATGAAGATTCTCTACCCATCAGGCGAGGCAACCAAAGAAGAGATGGAGGAAATCCTCCGTTTTTCCATTGAAGGGCGTAAACGGGTAAAAGATCAGGTAATGCGGATTGATCCAACCTTTGAACCTGTCTGGTTTGGTTATTCTGCTGGGGCTGGCAACCTGATTCCTGTAAAAACACTCGAAGAGGAACAGTACCCACAGTATTACCGATCAAAAACAACTACAGAATCGAATGAAAACGAGGAACCTTCAGGAGACACTGACAACACTGAAACGAAAACAGATGAGAAGCAGAAGGCGAAGGAAGAGCCGACTGAAAAGCATGTCACCTTTTCGGAAAATCAGCGAGGGGTTTCATTCGATACCCTGTTAGGCCCATATCTGAAGAATGCCGGCAAGATCGTTATCACTGATCCTTACATCCGGCTATTCTTCCAGGTGAGGAACCTGATGGAGTTCCTGGAAACTGTTGCCAAGGTCAAGCAGGATGAAGATGAAGTTGCTGTACACCTGATCACTGTTGCAGATGAATTTAAGGGGCCGCAGCAGGAGGAGCAGTTCCAGAAAATGCAGGATACCTGCGCACCAATAGGGATTCAGTTCACCTGGGAGTTTGACGTCAGCAACACCATCCATGCCCGGCATATCGTTACAAACACAGGATGGAAGATACTTCTGGATCGTGGCCTCGACATTTTCCAGCACTATGAGATGAATGATGCGTTTGCTATTGCTAATAGGTTGCAGAAGCACCGGCAGTGTAAGGCGTTTGAAGTTACGTATTTGAGGACAGAAATAAAGAGTGATAATTGACGGCAATTTGCTGTCTCGTCAAATATTCCGTCAATTATCGGGGAATTGACATGGTAATTGGCACAACGCAGGCATGAGCTAAGGGGTCAATATGGAAGACATCAAGCAATTAATAAAAAATCTGCAGAACATCACACGATGTTTTGGTGGTTTCGAGAAGTTGGACCTGAAAAAAGCCGAAGGACTTCTCGAATTTGAAAAATTAGTGAAGTCTCTTCCTAGCGGCGAGATAATCGGCAAGTCCCTTGATGAATGGAGAGTTCTGGCGACTGCTGCTGCTGATAAAAACAAGGCTTCTCGCAAGGAAGATTTCGGGAGATTCGTTACCGAGTTCATAAGGACTCAGCGTGAGGCAAAGACGTCGGTACGCGAGTTCAACAATGCATGGAGGATCGGGCCTGTAGAAATGCAGTTAAGAGCAGAACAGGCATGTGCCCAATTTACCTACAACAATGAGGTCCTCGTCAAATGGTTCCCAGTTGCAAACGGAGAAAGCCTTGGTAAGCAATACGCCGATGTGAAGAAGCAGCTTGATGAAGCTGGTCTGCCGATAGAAAAGCTTGAGGAGGTATTTTGGTCTGCCCATGAATACCTCAAGTGGAAACGTGCTCAGAAAAGCGAGCCTAATCCACATGTAATTCCTGCTGTTGATTTCTATAAAGAGGTGCGCGTGGCATTAGTAAGGTCAGCGTTTGATGTAAAACAGCCCGTTAAAGAGTTTCCGAAGTGGGCATTCCTATATAACCTGGATCGCTATCTAAGTTCTTCAAGCCAAATTCAACAGAATAGAAGAATTGGAACACAGGCAGGGAGCCAGCATGAGATCGCTAACGGTAAGCTGCTCCAGTTCATCATGCCATTCAGCCTTGGCATTGAAAAAGGCATCGTAATCCTCTTGAAGCAGATCGAGGTTCAATTGAAGGTACTTCTCCCGAATGACCTCAACTGCAAAACCATAAATAAAACGATGATGTCGGCAAATGGCAAGCCAAAGAATCTGTTTTTGCTCCTGAAATGAGCCTTCTGCCACCACCTTCAGTTCATCGCCAATTAATTTTTCGAGGCGCTTGCAGATTTCCCTTATTACCCGAACTGCACTGCTTTCGGTCCTTGACTGGAGGACATTCTGCTGTAGCGATCTTACTCGGACCAGATTCCAATCTTGTATTTCAAGATAAAGCTGTGCGATCTCAACGGATTCTCTGAGAAACAGTCCACCTGCAGTAAAGGACATGTTGTAAATTTGGTGATTTCCCATGTTCTCACAATTAAAAACGGCTTGATTTAATATAACATTGAGTTACGACAAAATATGTCATTGCTCAGAAAAATTCCCTCACGGATTGTTCGTAAATGAAGGGTTTGATAGGCGTTCTTTTGCCATTAGGTCGTAGGCAGCCTTGAATATGACGCACAACGACCGCGACAACTGATCGGAAAAGGCTGTTACGTCGATCGTTGGTGACGAATTGCCATTCGCTATCTCTTCCAGGCTTTGCCCTGTGATAATACGACTGGCAGCATCGCCGGCCTGTAGCAACCTCTCGCGGATAAGAGCATTGTGCTGCGCTTCAAGCACCAATGACACGGCATCCAGGTTGGTAACCGTTCTGGCTTTTAATGCCGTCAGCCTTGTCAACGCCTGGCGTAATGCCATGAAATCAAGTTCAATCCCGAACTCTTCGATTTGCGCGGAGATAAACGACAGGCAATCTGCATCAAAGGTTTCGATAGTACCGAAAGTATTGTCTTCGATGGTGTGGCAAACCAACCCGCCGGCAGTAGCCGTGATCTTTTCCGCAAGCTCGCGGTTCGTCAGCAACAGACTGTCAAAGTTTTTATCCCGCCCAAAGATTAACGTGCAGTTGCCATCCGCAAGATTTCCCGTCACCAAGCCGGTAAACCGGTTTTCCTGGATTAACTCCGGGAACAGCTTATCCAACTCATCGATGATGTTCTGTTTTCTCAGGGAGTGTTTTGGAATGCTCGGTATCCAGACATGATTAAGGATAACCGGTGACCCGTACCGGAGATACCCTGGCTCAACTGAAAAGATGTCGGCAAGGCGAATGATGATGTCATCGATGGGGCTATACCCCCCCTGTTCATAGCTTACCAGGGCCGGACGCGAAATTCCCGCCAGACTCGACAACTCCTCCTGTGTCAACCCGAACAACAACCGTAACAATTTTATTCGATGGTTAGTTTTCATAAAAGTTCAATACCATGTCTTTTCACTACTGTCAATTATCATATTGACAGCTTTACATAAGCGATGGTATACGAAAGTTAATGGCGGAAAATTCATAGTATGTGAGGAAAATATGAACCGAAAAAAATCGACTGATGAGTGGATACATCGGCAACAACAAGAGTTTCAAGAGTGGAACCAGAAAAGAATTGTCCGTGCCGAATTTCGGGAGCGGCTTAGCTTCTGGGTGCGCATGACCATTACGGGAATTTTTATCGTTGGTATTCTGGTTGTCCTGGTCATTAGTATCCCATGGCTCATCGAGCTGTACCGGAACGATCCGACCATCTTCCCCAGTGCAATTGCCCCGTTGAAACGACATGCCATGGAAATATTTTTAGCCTATGCGGTCCTGTTCGTATTGGGTTTTTGGGCTGCGTTCAAATAATGAAACCGATGAAGGTCAGTGCCGCCAATGCGGCAGAATATTACTACCAGCGCGATCCACTATTTTCCCATGTCGACATGACCGGCAGTAATGCCGTCTGGGTCGGACGGGGTGCGTCTACCTTGGGACTGCAAGGGCGGGTCAATCTGGAGGTCTTCAATAATCTGCTCTACGGATATGATCCATCCGGTAGCAGCCGTCTCGTTGGAAGGGATAACGGCGAACAGGCCCACCATCGTAATGCTGCCACTGACATTCCCCTGAGTGCACCGAAATCATTTTCCGTGGCGGGTCTGTTCGATCTTTCAGTGCGCGAAGCCTTTGATCGTGCTGTCACCAAAACAGCCGAGTTCATCGACAATCACGTTCTCTCTGGCCGGCAGACGCATGATGGCATTACTGAGCGGGTACCGGGCAAGATGGTCGCCGCCATGTTCATGCACAGCGCCAGCCGGGCAAACGACGTCCACCTGCATGCCCATCTCGTCGTTATGAACATGGTGAACCGGCCCGACGGTAGCTTTTCCGCAATGGAGAACCGTTCACTGTTTCAACATCAAGCTACCATCATTCAGACCTTTTATTCACACTTGGCCGATGAAACCCGGACCCTTGGCTATGGCATCGAACAGCATCTCGGAGCCGCCGGACAGAAAATTCCCGAGCTCGCAGGATACCGGCAGGAGATCAACGATCTCTTCAGTAAACGTCATGAGTCGATCACCAATGCCGACCAACTGAGGAGTGATCTGGAGAAACGCCTTCCGCATCTGCCGGAAGAGGCCCGCGAGGCACTTATACAGCTGCAGACCAAAAGCGAGAAAAATCCCAACCTGTCAGAAACCGAAATGGTCAATCGACATACCGAACAGCTCGAAGCCATCGGCATTACTCCAGCTGAGTACCTGAGCGAGTTGAAGGCGGTCGGTCATGAACTTCAGGCAAAGGAAACCCTGACGGTGAACGAGAGAGCACAGGCACCAGCATCCCTGACGGTCGGGATGGAACGGGAGACAACAGACCTAAAAGAAGCGGCATTAACTGCTCAGGATCTTGCAGTCGGAGACGGACAGAATCTGACTGCTGGCAACACAGCTCTGGAGACCATCTACACCGAACGACTGGAGGAGCTTAAGGCTGAAGCTGGCAAATTGAATGATGGTCAGAGCAAGGAACTGACTCAGGGGATCTTGCTCGATACCGAACATTCCCATGAATTGCAACATCAGCAGGATCACGAACTCGCAATCTGAATTTTGGAGGAAGCACACGCATGAGCAAAAAGGCACTGACAGCAGAAGAGATGAGGCTCAAGGGATTGGAGATGATCCGCAAGGCCAAGGAAAAAGAGCGGGCAGGCCAGATGGCGATCCGGGTCAAACTGGGTGAACTGGTGGAAGAGTATCTTGCCGATGACGGTTTCCGCTCTTTCGATCTGCAGCAATTTCTGACCAAGGTCACAACGATAACTGGACAGCCGCTCCCCAGTAAGCTGAGCAGCAATGAGAAACGGTGAAGATGATGGCATCAATCAGTTTGAGGAGATATGTCGGATGTTCATGGCACGTTACGCAAGCCGTCCGTACCTGTCATTATACTGGAGAACCCGCATCATTACTGGAGGTTTTGAGAATTATCGGCCATGGGAAAACCAGTGATTATGACGCCAGTAGCAACATTGGTGTCCTGATGAAATCGCCACAAAAAGGGACATTTTCAGTAAATATCGCCATTGGTCGGGCAGATGGCAAACCATTGGCGACTATTGAGGCACAACGGATATGAAGAAGATCATCAAAACGGCGGTAACCGTCGAACTGACACCGGCTGAAATGACCCTGGTTAATGCATACCGGGATGAACATGAATGCAGCCGGATGGAGGCGATTCGCTCTCTTATCCGCGGAGCGAATGAAGAACAGCGCATGGCCAAGGAGATGAAACTTCTGAGCGCGCGGGTTGATTCCATGGCCGTCAGGGTGGATGGACTGATGGAAGTTTTGCAGCAGCTCGTTATCACTACCAAGGACATCCGCCTGGGAACCGCCTTCACCAAGATTGCTCTGGAAGAATTGCACCGTGAGGACTCAGCGGCGATGGAGCGAATCAGAACCCGCTACGAAGCATTCAAGAGGTAGTCAGGCGTATGGAACGGTCAAGAGTCTCCGGCACACTGAGTTTATTCCACAAGGTCGTCCAGTGGTATAGCTCGATACGCATCTGGATGATAGTCGCTACAGTCCTTGCGCTACTTGTAACCGGGTTTGTCGGCGACCGCATCGGAGAAAAGATAGAGAAGAGATCTCCCGGGACACTGATGTTCTATCTACGTTGCGAACTGTCGCTGCTGGATGCCCGCATTGGATTGCGGCAGGATTGGATAATGCCTGCCCAACTCAGAGTGGCAATGCAACAGAATGACCGGGAGCTGATGGAGGATATATCCAGGATTATTCTGTGGGTGCGGGAGCGGATGAAGTGGGCGTGGATCTGTGGCGGCATTACCTTTGTGGCGACGTTGATAATCGGTTCTATTATCGCCCGTCGGGAGGAGCACGAACAGACTTCTAACATTCATAATCGAGGGGCCAGCGCTTTTACGCCGCGCAAGCTTTCAAAGATCATGAAAAAAGACCGGGGTACTGGAACCCTGAAGATAGGCAAGGTAACCATCCCGTTCACCCTGGAGAATTTATCATTCATGTTCATTGGCAGACCGCAGCAGGGTAAGACCCAGGCAATACTGCGCATCCTTGATGATGTCAGGTACCGGGGCGACCGGTCGCTGATCTGGTGCGCCAAGCAGGAAGATTTTGTGACCACGCATTATGACGAACAGAACGATCATATCTTTTGTCCCGGTGACGCCCGGAGCATCAAATGGAGCCTTGCCAATGACATCAGCAGTATGGCTGATTTTGATGATATCGCGGCCCGGATCATTCCCGAAACCGTGGCAGATAACAAAGGCCCATGGAACAAGGGAGCGCGGGAAATTCTTGCAGGACTGATGAAGTACTGGTGGCTGAATACCAACCGTTCGAACGCGAGCCTGTGGAATGCCTTGAACTCGACGGTCGAAAAGATGTTTGCCCGGCTGACGAGCACACCGGAATGTGCCCGGGCTGCCGGGATGTTGGAAAGGGGCGACTCGTCAACGTCCCACAGTTTCTTCGTGACGCTGATGGTCTATGTGAAGCCGTTCGAGCTACTGGCGAAAAATGATGGAGATTTTTCCATCCGCAGGTATTTGAGTGAAGGGACGGGAAGCATCTTTATCCTGTCCGGCAATCGGATGAAGAAATCACTCCAGCCGGTACAGACCCTTTTCATCGACTTGTTCATGACCCATCACCTTGATCTCGTACAGGACCGGTCACGACGCATCTGGTATTTCCTGGATGAGCTACCGGCACTGAACAAACTGCCGAAGCTGGAAGAACTGCTGAATGTCGGACCAAGTTACGGTGCGAGTGTGGTAATCGGAACACAGTCTTTCGACCTGATCGACGCGGTGTATGAGGAGACCGGCAGGCGGGCGATCTTCAATGCCAGCAACACAGCGACGATCTTTTCGGTTGCCGATGACCGGACAGCCGAAGAACTATCAACGAATATCGGCAAGGAGGAAGTGAGCCAGCCAAAGCAGAATTACTCACTGGCAGTCAAGGATGGCAAGGGCTCGACATCAATCCGCCAGGAAGACAAGGAGATTCTGCTCTATATGCCGGACCAGATAAAGGGTCTGCAGGCAATGAGCTGTATTGTGAGGGTGCTCGGTTATGGTGTTGCCGAGACCAAGCTGACGCTGAAAATCTGGCCCCAGAGACAGCAGGCATTTATCCCGGATGAACGGTACAGCCTGCGGCAGTATGAAGAGGAATTTCAGAAGAGCTTGGATAAGGTTGACTACGTAAAGCAGGCGATTCCACCTGAGAAGGCGGTCGTCTATGTCGGCATGCCAAAGCGGGGCGACAAGGCGTCAAGGAAAAAACTAGGAGTCTGTCGGACTTATCAGTTTAGCAAAAAGTGACTTCCAAATTTTTGTTTTAAGGACATTAAAGATGCTTTGAATAGCCTGATGTCGCTTGGCTGTACCTATCGCTATAACAGCCTGATATTGTTGAGTTAAAA
>CAINRC010000011.1 GCA_903852495.1 uncultured Geobacteraceae bacterium
ATCTGCGGCCTTACGTGTGCGGCGTACTGATGTACGCCTCCGTGTAATTCCTTGATTTCCTTGCCAGGAGAAAAAATCCCCGCTTTCCACTACGGAAACCAACAACTGCTCATCCGGAGTTTCCGGATGGCAACTAATTAGCTCCGACGGGGAGGGATGTAATGAAACAGATCAACAAAGTAGCAGTTCTGGGAGCGGGTGTGATGGGAGCCACCATCGCCGCGCACCTTGCAAACGCGGGGATTCAGGTCCTTCTGCTTGATATCGTACCGAAGGAGCCAAGCGACGCCGAGCAAGCCGCCGGCCTCACCATCGCCGACAGCGCAGTGCGCAATCGCATTGCCGCCGCCGGGCGGGACGGCTTGTTGAAAATGAAGCCGGCCCCGCTCTTCCTGCCCGGGTATGCCGGCAACATCGAAATCGGCAATTTTGACGATGACATGGCAAAACTGCGGGAGTGCGACTGGGTGGTGGAGGTCGTCATTGAAAACATGGCGATCAAAAAGAGGCTCTTCACCGAGAAAGTCGCCCCGAACCTGAAAGAGGGGGCGATCCTCTCCACCAACACCAGCGGCCTCTCTGTCAACGAGATGGCAGAATGCCTCCCGGAGGGTCTCCGGAGGAACTTCCTGGTCACGCACTTCTTCAACCCGCCCCGCTATATGCGCCTGCTGGAGATCGTCCCCTGCACGGCAACTGACCCGGCCGTCACCTCGTTCATGGCCGACTTCATCTCCCGGCGGCTCGGCAAGGGGATTGTCTACGGCAAGGACACCCCCAACTTTATTGCCAACCGGATCGGCGTATATGCCATCTGCAACTGCATACGCACCATGCAGGGGTACGACATGACCGTTGAGGAGGTGGATGCCGTCGCCGGGCCTGCCACCGCCCGCCCGAAAAGTGCGGCATTCCGCACCGCCGACCTGGTGGGGATTGATACGCTCCGCCATGTGGCCGACAACTCCCATGAGCTGTTGATCAATGACGAACAACGCGACATTTTCAAACTGCCTGACTTTGTTGGTGAAATGGTGGCCAAAGGGCTGTTGGGCAACAAAAGTAAGCAGGGGTTCTTCAAAAAGGTCAAGGGAGCAAAAGGGCAGGAATTTTTCTATTACGATTACAAAACCGGTGAGTACGCACCATCGCTCCGCCCCAAATTTGCGTCCATTGAAGCGGCCAAAGCGATCGAAGATCCGGCCAAACGCCTGCAGGCGGTCATCACCGGAAGTGACAAGGGAGCTCAGTTTGCCTGGATCAACCTGCGCGACACCCTGATCTACGCCTATAACCGGATACCGGAGATCGCCGACGACATCGTCAACATTGATAACGCCATGAAATGGGGCTTCAACTGGGAACTCGGCCCGTTCGAGATGCTGGATGCGATCGGGGTACCCTATTTCGTCGAACGGGCTGAACGGGATGGCGTCACGGTACCGGCCGGGCTCAAAACGGTGGACCGGTTCTACACATTCGAAGATGGACGCACCCGCTACTGCAGCCTGCCGGAGCGGGAATACCGCGACGTGCCGCAGAAGCAGGGGCACATCAGCCTTTCCATCCTCAAAAGGAACAACAGGGTGCTGGAAAAAAACAGCGGCGCGTCCCTGATCGACCTTGGTGACGGCGTATTCTGCCTTGAGTTCCATACCAAAATGAACGCCATCGGCGGCGAAATTCTTTCCATGATCCACAAAAGCATCAAACGGACGGAAGAAGAGGGCGTCGGCCTGGTCATCGCCAACGAAGGGAGTATGTTCTCGGCCGGCGCCAACCTGATGCTGCTGGTAATGGCCATCGCCGAGGGGGAATTTGATGAAATCGCCATGACGGTACGGGCCTTCCAGAAGGCGATGATGGCGATCAAGTACTCCAAAATTCCGGTGGTGGCCGCGCCGCACAACCTGGTCATGGGTGGCGGCTGCGAAACCTGCCTCCACGCGGATGCGATCATCCCCCACGCCGAAACCTACATGGGGCTGGTGGAACTCGGGGTCGGCCTGCTTCCGGCCGGGGGGGGGACCAAAGAGATGGCGATCCGCGCCATACAGCTTGCCGAAACATACGAACTTGACGCAGCCCCCTTCATTTTCAAAAATTACATGAATATCGCCATGGCAAAGGTCAGTATGTCTGCCGCCGAACTGGCACCCATGGGCTTTATGCGCCAGGGGGATGCCATAACCATGGGCATGGAAACGCGCATCCATGATGCCAAGCTGAAGGCCATATCACTGGCCGCCAACTATCGTCCCGGCCAACCGCTCACCGGCTTGAAGGCACCCGGCCGCAGTGTAGCCGCCTCCATCAAATCCCAGATCTGGAATATGCAGAAGGGGGGCTTCATCTCCGAGTATGACCAATACCTGGCCGATATGGTTGCTGATGTCATTACCGGCGGGGATGTCCCGGCCGGCACGATCATCACGGAGCAGTACCTGCTGGATCTGGAACGCGAAGCCTTTGTCCGCCTCTGCGGGCAGAAAAAGACCCTGGAGCGTATCCAGCACATGCTCAAAAAGGGCAAGCCGCTGCGCAATTAATTACTGGCTTCCCCTCCCTTGACGGGAGGGGATTGAGCGGTGGGTGAAGCTGTCGTCAGCGTAAACTGTGGCAAATTCCCCCACCCCCTGCCCCCCTCCTTTAGGCCCCAGAGGGTCCGCAAGGGGGCGGGGGAACTTTAAAAGTTACACCACACCAGTTCCTGCTTGCATTCATAGCCCCCCTTTCAAAAGGGGGATGTATCCGTTACGGAGGATGTCCATGAGAAACGCATATATACTTGCCGCATACCGCACCCCCGCCTGCCGGGCAAAAAAAGGGAAACTGAAGGATGTCCGCCCGGACGATCTTGCCGCCGTCGCCATCAAGGGGCTGCTGGACAGGACCGGCATAGATCCTCACGATATTGACGATATCATCATGGGCTGCGCCTTTCCCGAAGGGGAACAGGGGATGAACTTCGCTCGGGTGGCCGCACTGAAGGCCGGCGTACCGATTGAGGTGCCGGCCCAGACGGTCAACCGTTTCTGCTCCTCCGGTCTCCAGACGATCGCGTCGGCAGCGGAGCGGATTATGGCCGGATTTGCCGACTGCATCATTGCCGGCGGGGCCGAAAGCATGAGCATGATCCCCATGGGGGGAGGGAAATACAGCGCCAACCCGTCCCTCATGGCCAGTTGGCCCGAAGCCTTTGCCTCCATGGGCATTACGGCGGAACTGGTTGCGGATATCTACAGTATCAGCCGCGAAGATCAGGATGCCTTCGCCGCCGCCAGCCATGCCAAAGCCGCTGCGGCCATCGCTGCGGGAAAATTCAGGGACGAGATCATCCCGGTAGCAACGGAGATCTGCACTCTGATCAACGGGAAGATGAAATGCCGCACAGAGCTGGTGGAGTGCGATGACGGCGTGCGCAGTGACACGACCGCCGCCGGGCTGGCCAAGCTGAAACCGGCCTTCAAGACGGACGGCACCGTTACCGCAGGAAACGCGTCCCAGATGACCGACGGCGCGGCGGCGGTACTGGTGGTCTCGGAGGAGTACCTGGAAAAGATCGGTAAAAAAGCGCTGGCCCGCTTCATCGCCTTTGCGGTCAAAGGGGTGCCGCCGGAACTGATGGGCATCGGCCCGGTGGCAGCCATCCCTGCGGCACTGAAGCTGGGTGGCCTGTCGCTGGAGGATATCGGCCTGTTCGAACTGAACGAGGCCTTCGCGGCCCAGTCACTGGCCTGTGTCCGGGAGCTGGAAATCGATCCGGCCCGGGTCAACGTAAACGGCGGGGCGATCGCCCTTGGCCACCCGCTCGGCTGTACCGGCGCCAAGCTGACCGTCTCGCTCCTCCAGGAGATGCAGCGCAGCGATACCCGTTACGGCATCGTTTCCATGTGCATCGGCGGCGGCATGGGTGCTGCGGCGATTTTCGAAAAACTCTAAAATTCATTTCCACGCGAGGTGACATCATGGCCGTAAAACTATACAAAGGCGCTGAATATCTCATCACAGCAGCAGACAGGAACGACATCTTCACGCCGGAGGATTTCACCGACGAGCAGCGGCAGATCGGCGACACCACCGAGCAGTTTGTCCTGAACGAAGTGCTGCCGCACCGCGACGAGATCGAGCATCACAACCTGCCGCTGACCGTTGAACTGATGAGAAAATGCGGCGATCTGGGGCTGTTAATGATCGACGCTCCTGAAGAGTACGGCGGCCTTGAACTGGACAAAGCCACCAGCATGCTGGCGGCTGAAAAGCTGTCCCAGGCCGGCTCGTTTTCCGTCACCTATTCGGCTCACACCGGCATCGGCACCCTGCCGTTGGTGTATTACGGCACTAAAGAGCAGAAGGATCGCTATCTCGGCAGGATAATTTCCGGGGAATGGATTGCCGCCTACTGCCTCACCGAACCGGGCTCCGGGAGTGATGCTCTGGGGGCGGCGGCCACCGCGACGCTCTCTGCCGACGGGAAGCAGTATATTCTTAACGGCACCAAGCAGTTCATTACCAACGGCGGCATAGCCAACCTCTACACCATTTTTGCCAAGATCGACAAACAGCATTTCACCGCCTTTCTGGTGGAGCGGAGTACCGAAGGTTTGAGCGTCGGGCCGGAAGAAAACAAGATGGGGGTGCGGGGCTCTTCCACCACCCAGATCATCCTGGAAGACGCGGTGGTGCCGGTTGAAAACCTGCTGGGGGAGATCGGCAAGGGGCACAAAATTGCCTTCAATGTCCTCAATGTGGGACGTTTCAAGCTGGGAGCCGCAGCCACCGGTGCAGCAAAAACCGCACTGGCCGCCGGAATCCGCTATGCCAATGAGCGCAAGGCCTTCGGTGTAACGATCGGGACATTCGGCGCCATTCAGGAAAAGATCGCTGACACCAGCGCCTCAATTTTTGCTGCGGAATCGCTGGTCTACCGCCTGGCCGGACTGATCGACGACCGTCTTGCCACCCTCCCGAAAGACACGGCCAATTACTATGAAGCCTATCAGCAGGGGATTGAAGAGTATTCCGTCGAATGCGCCGTTGCCAAAGTATACTGCAGTGAGGTGCTGGCGGACGTTGTCGATGCCGTTGTCCAGATTCACGGCGGCTACGGCTTCATCCAGGAATATGCCGCCGAGGGGTTCTACCGTGACGAACGCATCAACCGGATCTGGGAAGGGACCAACGAAATCAACCGTCTGCTGATCCCCGGCATCATCCTGCGGCGGGCACTGAAGGGAGAAATTCCGCTCCAGAAAGAGGCCATGAAGGCGTTTGAGTCACTCATGTCGCCATCATTTGACGAGCGCGACGACTCGATCCCCTTCGCGGCGGAAAAAGCGCTGGTCGCCGGATTGAAGCAGGCGTTCCTCGTGCTGGCCGGCAGCGGAGTACAGAAATTCACCGACAGGATCAAGGACGAGCAGGAAATTCTGCTTGCCGTCGCCGACATTGCCATATACATTTTTTCCATCGAAAGTTCCCTGCTGCGCGCCGAAAAGATCCTGCCGAAGCTGAGCGAAAACAAAAAAGCCGCCGTGTCAGCAGCCGTCAAGGTAATCACCTTCAACGGTGCCGAAAAGGCCGCCTCTGCCGCCCGCCGTGCCGCCTATTACATCGAGGAGGGAGACACCCTGACCATGCTGTTGGCCGGCATCCGCAGGTTCACCAAATACGATGCCACCGGGCTGCTCAAGGCGAAACGCCACCTGGCGGCCGCCTCCCTTGAAGCGGAGAAATATATCTTCTGATTGCCACCGGAGTTCAATGCACCAGCACACCGTACAGACCCCCTACATGGTCGGGGAGGTTCATTTTTACAGTACCGAGCTTGAGTGCGGCCTTGTACTGTTCGACACCGGCCCTCCGACTCCGGAGGGCGAAGCCGCCCTGCTTCAGCACGTCGATCTTGCCCGCCTGAAATACCTGTTCATAACCCATTGCCACGTGGATCATTACGGGCTGGCCAATTTTATCACCCACCGGAGTGATGCCCAGGTGTTCATCCCCCGCAGTGACGCCATCAAATTCCAACGCCACGGTGAACGGATGGAGCGGATGGCCGAACTTTTGGGGAGTTTCGGCTTCGGTAGCGAACTGACCGTACCGCTGAAGGAGTCATTCGAGCGGAACAAAATATTCCCCGCCGTACCGGAGCGCTTCCGCATTGTGGAGGACACACCCGGACTCTCTGAACTCGGCATCAGCTATCTTTCCTGCCCGGGGCACTCCCAGAGCGACCTGGCCTACCTGGTGGGAGATTGTGCCGTCACCGGCGACATCCTCCTCAGAAATATTTTTCAGGCGCCGCTGCTGGATGTTGACCTGAACACCTTTTCAGGGCGCTTCCGCAACTATGACGCCTACTGCAGCTCGCTGCTTACTCTGGCACAGCTGCGTGACCGGCGCATCATGCCGGGGCATCGCCAGTATGTGGATGGGGTTGATCAATCGATTCTTTTCTATGTACGCACCCTGCTGCAACGTGCCGTGCAGGTGCGCCCCCTGAGGACGCGCCCCATCAGCGGCATTCTGGATCAGCTGTTCAGGGGGAGGCTGGCCGAACCGTTTTTTATCTATCTGAAAATATCGGAGATCGTCTTTATGCTGGACCTGCTGGATGATCCGGCACCGCTCAAGGCGTCTCTGGAACAGATCGGCCTGTTCCATGAGGTAGCCGCTCTGTATGAGGCAATTTCATAACGGGAGGAACCCATGTTTGACCCGCTTTTTCAACCAATCATCATCAACCGGATGGAGGTCAAAAACCGCATCTTCATGCCGGCCATGCATATGAACATGGCTGGAAACTACGCGGTGAGCGACCGGCTGGTTGACTTCTACACTGAACGGGCCCGGGGCGGGGCCGGGATGATCACCGTCGGCTACGCAACGGTGGATGAGCTTTCCGGCAACCCCGGCAACATAGGCGCCCACAAGGATATCTATATTCCGGGGCTGACCCGTCTGGCAGCGGCAATCCGGGACAACGGCGCCCGTTCTTCGGTCCAGCTGAACCATGCCGGCCGCTATAACCACTCCATGCTGACCGGAGGCAGACAGCCGGTAGCCCCGTCACCGATCGCCTCACGCATGACCCGTGAAATTCCCCATGAGCTTGATATCGCAGAGATCGAAGAGATCATCGCCTGTTTCGCCCGGGCGGCGGGACGCGTCAAAGCGGCCGGCTTCGATGCCGTAGAGATCCTTTCCGGCACCGGCTATCTGATCAGCGAATTCCTCTCACCACTCACCAACAAGCGGGAGGATCGCTACGGCGGCGACTTTGACGGCCGCATCCGCTTCGGCCTGGACATTATCAGGGCGGTAAGGGCAACCGTGGGAAGGGACTTCCCGCTGCTGGTCAGGATGAACGGCAACGAATTCATGGCCGGAGGTTCGAACCGCCGGGAACTTCAGGAGTATGCCGTGCGGCTGGAAGAGGCGGAGGTGGACGCCCTCTGCATAAACGTCGGTTGGCACGAAGCACAGGTTCCGCAGATCGTCACCAAGGTTCCCCGTGGCGTCTTCGGCTATCTGGCGCGGGGCATAAAGGAGCGGGTCGCCATTCCGGTTATTGCCAGTCACCGCATCAATGATCCGGATCTAGGTCGCAGTATGATCGCAGACGGCTACTGCGATATGGTGGCGCTCGGCCGGGCACTGATCGCCGACCCTTACTTCCCTGAAAAAGCCCGCAGCGGACGTGACGCTGACATCCTTCACTGCGTAGCCTGCGCCCAGGGGTGTCTGGACAACCTGTTCAAAATGAAAGCGGCGGAATGCCTCTGCAACCCCCGGGCCGGCTACGAACGGGCACGCGCCCTCTCAAAAGCCGACTCACCACTGACCGTCACCGTTGTGGGTGGCGGCGCAGCCGGAATGAGCGCGGCCGTTTCCGCCGCTGAGCGGGGGCACCGTGTGACGCTCCATGAAGCCGGAGACCGCCTCGGGGGACAACTCCTCCTCGCAGGCGCCCCCCCTGGACGGGAGGAGTTTCTGGGGCTGGCTGCCGATCTGGAACGACAGGTACAGTTGGCCGGCGTGACGGTTGTGCTGAACTCCACCGTAGACCCCCGGCTTCTGGAAAAAACAGCGCCGGATGCGCTTATCATCGCCACCGGCGGCCAACCGATCGCCCCCCCCATTCCGGGGGCTGATCTCCCCCACGTTTTCCAGGCCTGGGATGTTTTGACCGGCCGTGCTATAACGGGGCGGCGGGTTGTTATCATTGGCGGTGGTGCCGTCGGGATTGAAACCGCACTACTGCTGGCGGAAAAAGGAACCCTTTCGGGTGATGCCCTCAAATTTCTGCTGGTGCACCGGGCCGAGCCGCCTGAAGAGCTGTACCGGCTGGCAACCAGCGGGAGCAAGGATGTCACCGTCATCGAAATGCTGGGAGAGCTGGGCAAGAATTTCGGCAGGAGCACCCGTTGGGGAATGATGCAGGATGTGGAACGGTACGGCATCAAGAGCCGGGCGACAGCTACGGTCGTCGAGATCACCGCCGCTTGCGTCAGGATCGAGCAGGACGGGGCGGTGGAAGAAATTGCCGCCGATTCCGTGGTCCTTGCCGTGGGAACACGCTCCCATAACCCGCTCGGAGAGGCGGCAGCAGCCGCCGGTATCCCCTGCCGGGTCGCGGGGGACGCTCTCAAACCGGCCATGGTCTATGACGCTATCCATCAAGGTTTTGCAGCCGGTCGTGCCATCGGCTGAACTTACAACACGGGGGAATGAATTATGAAAAATCTGTTTGCGGCACTTGCGCTGATCCTGCTAGTTACCGGCAGCTCGTCCGCCCTGGAAGTGGCGGGGGTGCAGCTGGACCAGACCGTAACGGCGCACGGCCAGCAGCTGAAGTTGAACGGCTACGGCCTCAGGAAAAAGTTTTTCATCAAGGTCTATATCGGTTCGCTGTATGCGTCCAAACGCCTTGCCACCGCCGCTGAAGCGCTGCGCGACCCGGGTGAAAAGCTGATCAGGATGAATTTCCTCCACTCAAAAGTGGAAAAAGAGAAAATCATCGAAGCCTTTAACGACGGTTTTGCCAACAATTCACCCGATCTGATCGGGGCCCCCGAAGTGAAAAAATTCCTTTCGCTCTTCACGGCCGATTTTAACCGGGGAGATGTGGTTGATCTGCTTCTCGGCGCCGACGGCACTGTCTCGGCGACTCACAACGGCACGTCGCTCGGCACGGTTCCATCCACAAAACTGGCCAGAGCGGTTCTGGCCATCTATCTGGGCGACAAACCGGCGGACGACTCCCTGAAAAAAGGGATGCTCGGGAATTGATTCTATAAAAACTGTTCAACACGGAGGCACGGAGACACAGAGAAAATCAGAGGCAAAAGAGGCAGAAAATAAGAAGGTAAACGGCGATTTTTACGGTTTTGGTTTCCCCCGAAAAGGTTCTGGTTTTCTCTGTGTCTCCGTGTCTCAGTGTTTCAACTACCGCTTTAGATTTCCAGGGAGTCCACTTTCATGTCCCAGTCATTCACCACCCCCATCGAGCTGCGTTTTTCCGATCTGGACCTGTACGGTCATGTGAACAGCGTCGTCTATTTTTCCTATTTTGAAACAGCACGGGTAAAACTGTTCGCCGCCCCTTTCCAGGAGCTGACCGAGCAGCAGATTTTCATGCTGGTCGCCCGTGCCGAGTGCGATTACCGGCTGCCGATCCTGTTCGGGGACCCGCTGTTCGTCACTGTCGGTATCGCCAGGATCGGCACCACCAGTTTTGATCTGGAATACCGCCTGCACGACGGCACCGGAAAAACCTATGCCACCGCCCGCACCGCCATGGTATGCTTCGACAATGTCCGGAAAGTCACCATCCCGGTGCCGGAATGCGTCCGTGCCATGGTCTGATCAGCTGTTGGTACCACTAAGAGGAAATGAGCGATGAACAACGTTAGTAGCGGAGATCAGATTCAAACTGAATTAGGGGAGGGGATCCTTACGGTCAGGATCAACCGGCCCGAAAAGAAAAACGCGCTGACGGTTGCCATGTACGGAGCCCTGGCGGATGCACTGCAGCGCGGTGACGGTGACCCTGCCGTACGGGTTATCCTGCTCTGCGGCTGCGACGACTGTTTTACCAGCGGAAACGACATTGCCGATTTCATCAACTTTCCGCCCACCGGCCCGGAAAGTCCGGTGCTCCGGTTTCTGACCGCCATTGCCGGGGCTGAAAAGCCGGTTATGGCTGCGGTCAGCGGCAGTGCTGTCGGAGTCGGCACGACCCTGCTGCTCCATTGCGATCTGGTGTATGCCGCCGATACCGCGCTGTTCCAGATGCCGTTTGTTTCCCTGGGGCTCTGCCCCGAAGCCGGTTCAACCCTGCTGCTTCCCCAGTTGATGGGACACCGCCGGGCTTCGGAACTGCTGCTGTTCGGTGAACCCTTTAGCGCCGCCCGCGCCGAGCAGCTCGGCATCGTCACCGCAGTGCTGCCGCAGGGAGATCTTCTCCGTACCGTGCGGGCCAAAGCCCTGCAGCTTGCGGCACAACCGGCGGCGGCGGTCCGGCTGACCAAATCGCTCCTGAAACGGGACAATGCCGGAAAACTTCTGGAAACGGCAGCCTGTGAAATCCGCTGTTTTCTGGAACGGCTCGCCTCGCCGGAAGCCGGAGAGGCGCTGCGGGCATTCATGGAGCGACGAAAGCCGGACTTCTCGCAGTTTGACTGAAGGAGAGTACCATGTCTGATACCATCTGGACCTCACGGGTCACACCCGCTCTGCTGGAAGAGTTGTCCCGCCGCGTACCGCTGGCAGAGGGCTCGCACCCCGGACAGATCGCCGTGGATGCTCCGGCAAGCGGCCAGATCATCGGCCATACCCCCGCCTGCAGCGTCGCCGATCTCGCCCACGCCTTCACGCTGGCCCGGAAAGCCCAGAAACAGTGGGAAACTGTCTCACTGGCTGATCGGCGCCGGATATTTCTCCGCTACCATGATCTCCTGCTTGAACAGCAGGAAACGCTGCTGGACCTCCTCCAGATCGAGACCGGCAAAGCGCGGCGCCATGCCCTGGAAGAGGTGCTGGATGTGGCGATTACCTGCCGGCACTATGCCCTTCGGTTGGAAAATTTCCTACGGCCGCAGCGCCGTAACGGAGCACTGCCGCTGCTGACCCGCTGCCGCGAACACCATCATCCGGTGGGGGTGGTGGCGGTCATCGCTCCCTGGAACTACCCTCTCTCCCTGGCGGTGTCCGATGCCGTTCCGGCACTGATGGCCGGCAACGCCGTGATTCTGAAACCGGACAGCCAGACCCCTTTTATCGCCCTGCTGGCGGAAAAGCTGCTCCGCGAGGCCGGAATGCCGGCCGATCTGTTTCAGGTTGTTACCGGTTCCGGTCGCGAACTGGGGGAAACGTTGATCTCCGGCTGCGATTTTCTCTGCTTCACCGGGAGTACCGCCACCGGACGGATCGTGGCGGCCCAGGCGGGACAGAACCTGATCAAATGTTCTCTCGAACTGGGGGGGAAAAACCCCGCGCTGGTACTGGACGATGCCGATCTGGAGCGGAGCGTTGAGGGGCTGCTGCGCGGCTGTTTCTCCAATGCCGGCCAGCTCTGCGTTTCCTTCGAGCGGCTGTATCTGCAAAGCGGCATCCATGACCGTTTTCTGGCAGCATTCGTCCGGCGGATCCAAGCAATGCATCTCGGACATGACTATTCCTACACTCCGGAAATGGGCTCCCTGATCTCGGCCGGGCAGTTGACCGCCGTACAGCGTCACCTGCAGGACGCCCTTGATAAAGGGGCAGTTCTACTGGCGGGAGGGCAGCACCGCCCGGACATCAGCCCCTATTTTTTCGAGCCGACACTGCTGACCGGCGTAACGGAGGAGATGGCCCTCTGCCGGGAGGAAACCTTCGGGCCGGTTGTTGCGGTCTATCGCTTTGAGCGGGTTGAAGATGCCGTGGCACTGGCCAACGACTCGGAATACGGGCTGAACGCCGCCGTCTGGACCGGTGACATCCCGCTGGGCGAGGCGCTGGCAGCCCGCCTCCGCTGCGGGACGGTCAACGTCAATGAGGCGTATGCCGCCACCTGGGCCTCGGTGGATTCGCCCATGGGAGGCATGAAGGGATCGGGCATGGGGCGGCGTCACGGGATTGAGGGGATTATGAAGTACACCGAGTCCCAGACAGTCGCGACGCAGCGGCTCCTGCCGGTAGCCCCTCCCCCCGGCCTTGACGTCGGCTGGTATGCCCGGATCATGACGGCGGCCCTGACCCTGTTGCGCCGCATACCCGGATTGGGCTAGGAGATGAGTATGGGTGACACCATGGAGTATGATTTCATTGTGGTCGGTTCCGGTTTTGGCGGTTCAGTCGCCGCACTCCGCCTTGCGGAAAAGGGGTACCGGGTGGCGGTGCTGGAAATGGGCAAGCGGTTTCGGGCGGATGACTTCCCCAAAACCAGCTGGAACCTGCGCCGCTTCCTTTGGCTCCCCGCTGCCAAACTGCATGGTTTCTTCCGTATGACCGTGCTGCAGCACGCCTTTATACTGTCCGGCTGCGGAGTGGGGGGTGGTTCCCTGGTGTATGCCAATACCCTGCTGGAGCCTCCGGATAAGGTTTGGGATGACCCGCAGTGGAAGGATCTTGCCGACTGGAAGCGGGAGATGCCCGAATGCTATGCGACAGCGAAACGGATGCTGGGAGTGGTCACCAATCCGTCCCTCGGCGAAGCTGATCATCTGCTGCACGCGGCGGCCAGCTCTTGCGGCGTCGGTCACACCTTTTATCCCACTGATATCGGCGTTTACTTTGGTGCAAAGGGGGAGAAGGCGCCAGACCCGTTCTTTGGCGGGGAAGGGCCGGAGCGTACCGGCTGCGAACTGTGCGGCGGCTGCATGGTGGGGTGCCGTTATGACGGCAAGAACACCCTGGACAAGAACTACCTCCACCTGGCCGAAAAGCGGGGAGTACGGATTATACCCGAAACCAGAGTCGTGGATGTGACCCCCCTGAACGGCCATAAAGACGGGCGGGATGGCTATGCGGTCAGAACCGAATCTGCAACCGCTCCCTGGTTCGGTCCGCGCCTGAACCTTACCGCCAGGGGGATTGTTTTTGCCGGCGGGGTTCTGGGCACGGTACCGCTGCTGATGGCTCTCAGGGAATCCGGTTCACTTCCGGGGCTGAGTGACCAACTGGGGCAGTGCGTCAGAACCAATTCCGAATCGATCATCGGCGTCAAGCTGCGCGATAAAAAAGCTGATGTCTGTGACGGGGTGGCGATCGGTTCCGGCATCTACCTCGACGATCACACCCATGTGGAGGCGGTCCGCTATCCCAAAGGCTCCGATGCCCTGGGGTTTCTCTTAACCCCGTTGACCGACGGCACCCCCGGTCCGCTCCGGATAGCAAGCTGGCTCGGCATGATCCTGCGCCGGCCGGTGGATTTTTTGCGCCTGCTCAACCCGTTCGGTATGGCAACCTCCACGGTGATCCTGCTGGTCATGCAGACGCTGAGCGGCAGAATCCGCATGGGGCTCCGGCGCTCATGGTGGTGGCCGTTCAGCAAAAGGTTGGTTACGCTGGGCGACAAGGTGCCGGCTTACATCCCCCAGGCCAACCGTTTTGCCCGGAGTATGGGCACGTTGCTGAACGGAGTGCCCGCCACCGCCATCACCGAAATACTGCTGGATATCCCGACCACCGCCCACATTCTGGGGGGAGCAGTAATGGGGGCCTCCCGGAAGGAAGGGGTTATCGACGGACAAAGTCGGGTGTTTGGCTATCGCAATATGTACGTTTGTGACGGCAGCACGGTCAGCGCCAACCTGGGCGTAAATCCGAGTTTGACCATTACGGCGCTGGCCGAAAAGGCCATGCAGGGAATCAGTCCCGCTTCCGCAGCGGAGTGGCACACCAATAAGAAAGGGGAACCGGTATTATGAAAAAGCTGCTGATTGTTGTTCTGGCGGGAATGCTGTTCACTGCTGCTAACGCAGGAGCCGCTTCACTGCAAGGGCTCTGGAAAACCGATGGCGGAAAGTCTCTGGTGGAAATTTACCCCTGCGGCGAAACCCTCTGCGGCAAGATCACCTGGCTGAAGGAGACGGCCTATCCGACTGATGATGCCATGGCCGGAAAGATCAAGGTTGATCGGGAAAATCATGACAGCGCCCTGCGGGGGCGCCCCATTGTCGGGCTCCAGATCATGCGCGGCTTCCGGGCCACCGGTGAACAGACATGGGGCGACGGCACTATCTATGACCCGGAAAACGGCAAAACCTACAAATGCAAGCTTACCCTTACGGCACCGGACCGCCTGGAGGTGCGCGGCTACATTGGCGTGTCCCTGTTTGGCCGTACAACGGTCTGGGACAGGTAGAACGGGGGGGGTGATACGAAAGGGGTGCTGTTTTGTGGGGAATTATTTGAGCAGGTTGAACTGATCGACGATTCTCTGGCGGTAGGCGGCAATATCCCTTTCCAGCGATTGAAGCGTTGACACCTTCTGGCGGATGCTTTTGAGATGAGTGTCCAATAGTTCGGTCAGACGCGGCATGATCTTCTCCGGCACCTGATGTTCCTGGTCGTACAGCTGAGCCAGTTCCTTCATCTCTTCGAGAGAAAGCCCCAGTTGCTTCACCTTCAGAACAAACTTGAACCGTTTTACATCCGCTTTTTCATAATACCTGACCCGGCCGTCCGTCCGTTTTGGAGGGTCCACCAACCCCAGCTTTTCATACAACCGGATCGTCCGGGTTGTAATCCCCAGCATATCGGCCAGATCACTGATCTGCATATGTTCTTCGTTACTCAGCCTCATACTTCACCTCAGCGTCAATTACGGGTATATAGAACCATGCCCGTTTTATTGTCAATATTTTTCCCGCTGCGGCCCACAGGGACAGGGTAAAACGCACAGCGCCCCTGCCGTTTTTCCGGCAGAGGCGCTGCTGGTACTGTCCCGATAGTTTTCAGGTTCAGCGCGAGTTGTTTCCCCGCACAGGCCACAGGTAGTACGGCTTGTTTTCCTGTTTCGGAGCGACGACGCCGCTGGCCATATCAGCGGTCCACATTTCGGTCGGTGACTGGCGTGTCGAGGTCCAGTATTCATAGTCGCGCACGTCGATGAAACCGAGCTGGCGGAGCTTCTGATAGGGCCAGGAGTCCATTTTTGCCGGATCGTACCCCATGGATTTGGCATACTCAATCAACTGCGCCATTTCCTCTTTGGCCGGCACCCGCCAATCGGCGTACCCGGCATAATTGGTTTCATTCAGGCGCTTCATGTATTCATACACATTGTCGTCACCGCGCCAGATCAACTGGTGGCCCGGCATATTGGCGTTCAGGGTCCAGACCAGACCGGTGTTCTGATCAACAGCGGTTTTTTCGAGAAAGACAAAGTTCGGCTTGGCGGTGGAGCAGCCAGCCAGCAGCAGTACAGCCGCCAGTAACAGTAACAGTTTTTTCATACCCTACCCCCCGAAAGTACCGCGTTTGAACACCTTGCGGATTTCTTTTTCGTCTGACCATTCCAGGATGCCGGTTTTAAGATTTTTTATGGACATGGTGAACTTGTAGTACACATCGGTGGTACTGCCGGCCTTCTGCCTGATCTCCGAAAAGTTGGCGGTCAGCAGAAACTCGGCGCCCACCTGCTGGCCGAAATTTACGGCACTTTTTTTGTCCACCAGACCGCTGTCCTGCTGGGTCTTGATCTCTTCGATGGTCTGGGCGTCGGTGGTGCGGTCAATAAAGCGGAATTTTCCGGAACGGATCAGCTTGGTCCGGATCGAGTCGGTAACCGACTCGGTGTCGATATGCTGCATTGTCTTGTTCTTGACCTTGTCCACACTGACCACCGGCCGGCGTGACGCGGTCAGTTCCACCATGGGCGGAAAGGTAATCATCGAATCGACCATGGCTTCGGCGATCTGCTGCAGATCTGACGAACCGAATTCCGCCGAAATCGGCTTGGCCGAACCGGCGTCACCGTATTGAATGGTCGATGCACAACCGGAAAGTGATGCCGCGCCCAGTGCCACTGCTGCCAAAAGTACTTTCATGCTGTTTTTCATCGGTTCTGTCCTCACTGAAGGTTGGATTTATGTTCCTGGATCTTCTGATCCTGATATATACCGCGTTTATTCCGCTTCCCGTATCTTCAGCAGAAATTCCTTTGCCCGGGGATCCGGGGCAACCGACTGCACGGTTTTGCTTTCCCGGCCGGTAAGAAGCAGCGGCTTCCACGCACCGCCTCCGGAATTTATTTCAATGCCGTTGGCATCAAACCAGTCAAAACGGTACTGGAACGGCAGGGTATCCTTGTCTTTAGAGCGCAGCGTTGCCTGAGCCCTCATAATATCACCCGCCATGGCGCTTTTCACATCGACAATCTGAATATCGCCGGACAGGGAACTGTTGTTGAACACTACCTTCTTTTCCAGCGTCCGGGCCCCCTGATCATCCCACGACATCTTGCCGGTGGTCTCTACCCCTGCGGTCGTACTGCACCCGACCAGCGACAATGACACCAGCAGGGATACGGCACCTATTCCGGCAACCACAACGTTTTTATTCAGTTTTATCATACATCCTCCCTATTTCCATTTGAGTGGTTTTTCGCTTGAACCCGGAGTTGTGCCGTTCTCCCATTTTGTCCCGGCGGCGGGGCGCGTCGCATCGGGCGGAGGCTCTGCTTCGGTAGCACGTCCAGCGGCGGTTTTTACCACCCGCACTGTACACCCCTTGGTAATACCGAGGTCGTCGCCGCGTATGGTCGCATAACTCTGGTTTTTGTCAATTCGGCTGATCACCGCCTGCCCCACCGGCACCTCATTGCGGTAGATTTCCCCCGTATCCTCATCCTTCACGTTCTGAACAGCATACAGCTCCACCAGATCCCCTTTGCCGAAGCCCGCCTCACTCCCCCGGTTGATCATGATCTGTTTGCCGGTCACCGTCAGAATTTTAGCCGGGCGAAGAACGGCAACGACCTCCTGGGAAAGTCTTTTTGCCATTTCCCGGGCCAGGGCGACGATCACTTCATCACTGCCGGAAACCTGACCGGGCCTGGCGTTTTCAATCTCCTCGGTTTTGGCAAGCTGGACGGTAGGGGAGTCGGGGAGCAGCTTGCCGGTTGTCGTATCAACGATCTGCACCACCGCCGAAAGAAACAGTTTCCGGCTCATGGATACCCGGCCAATCGCCAGATGCTCCACCGTTTCGGACGCATCCTCAAAGCCATCGATTTGCGGCAGAAAAGCAAACTTGGCCCCGGCCATCTTGCCGGCCTGCGCCGCATTTTTATCATTCGGATCGACCGCAACCGCTGCAAACCCCTGTTCCAGTTCAATATCTCCCTTGCGCTGCCGTTCCACCAGCTGAAAGACGCGGGTGGCGTTCAGCGCAGAAATAAACTGACTCTCCAGAGAGTTGACCACCCGTTTCAGCTCGATCTTGCGATTCTTTTTCTCCGCCATTTCAATGACCGACGGTTGGACTTTAAGAGCGCCGATGAAGATGGTGTCTTTCTCCCCCGTGCTCAGTTCGGCGGCGGAAGCGGAGAGCGGCAGCAGAAACAGGGCCATCACCGCCATACATGATCGTAGAACTATACGCATAAACCCTCCTGTTATTTATCAGTTGCAGCAGCCGGCACAACTTCAATCGGCTCGGTGCCCACTTCCTGTTTTGTTTTTTCGCCATCGGGTGCCGCCTTCTTGGTCTCGGCATCAGCAGCAGCTTTCTTGGTCTCGGCATCAGCAGAGTTCTTCTTGGCTTCGGCTTCAGCAGCTGCCTTTTTGGCCTCTGCGTCAGCGGCAGCTTTTTTGGCTTCAGTTTCAGCGTCAACAGCAGCCTTTCTGGCCTCTGCTTCAGCAATCTCCTTCTTCAGGTAGGCGTCGGCAATCGCTTTCTTCGAGTAGGCATCGGCGCCGCTCTGCTCTTTGCGGATTTCGATACCCGCTTCCCGTTCCTTCCCCTCCATCTCTGTTCGCATCTTCTTCCGGGCAAGCTCGCTCTTCAGCCTTTCCAGCGTAGAGTAGCGCTGCATCCCTTCAGCCGAAAGCTCCAGAGTCACATTCATGGTCTGGCCTGCAAAAATATTGACGGTCCTCTCCCATGTGGTGAGCCACTCCTTGGAGATTTTCAGCTGGTGCAGTCCGGGCTGGGCAGAAAAATGGCCCGGGGTCGAACCGATAGCCGCGCCATCCAGCTCGACCGACGCGCCATCCACATTACTCGCCACCGAAAACTCCACCACGGACGCCGACTTGAGCGGTATATCGCGGATTTTCTGAATTTTGTCACCGATGTTTTCAGCCGCCTTGAGAGCACCGGCATCCAGCAGCTTGTTGACGATTTCGCTCGATTCTATCTTCAGCCGCTCTACAACGGCAACCCGCTCTGCAACGGAAACCAGATCTCCATATATCGTGCCGCCTGAATTACCCTCCAGTACCTTGAGGGCGATGCGCAGCGTAAAGGTGTCGCTTGCGTTGCCGGTTTTATAGATTGTTCCCTCACCCT
This sequence comes from uncultured Geobacteraceae bacterium, assembly GCA_903852495.1. Taxonomy (GTDB): domain Bacteria; phylum Desulfobacterota; class Desulfuromonadia; order Geobacterales; family Pseudopelobacteraceae; genus JACRCG01. Next base: position 18,505 of record CAINRC010000011.1, read on the forward strand.
GAAACGTGCGGGTTTCCTTGCCGAAGGAGGTCAAAGACGCCACGATCAGATAATCAGCCCCGATCATCTGAGCTATACGCAGCGCTGAAGCGCCGGCCAGCACGCTTTCAAGCCCTGCCGCCGCTTCCGCCCCTCCAACCGCATTTTCAATGGCGCGAACGTCACGCTGCAGTGCCGGTTCCAGGTTGCGCGCTTCTCTAAACTTGGCAAGCACCACACTCCGGTCAATCACCGAAAATCCCTTTTCGGTCAGACGGGTCGTCAGCAGATCATTCAGCACATCCAGCTTGCCGGCAAATTCATCTCCCACCCTGTTCTGGACGAAGATGGCAGCGCGCAGCGGCGTTGCAGCGGGAGCGTTTTCAGCGGCAAAACCGGGCAACACCAGACCGGGGCAGAACAGCACCAACGTCAGTAATACCAGAATCTTTTTCATATACGGCACCTCCTATTTTCTGTCGGACTGCGGGAACGAAGTTACCGAGACATACAACTGGCCGCCGGTGCGAACAACCTGCGCCACCGTTTTGCCCGATACCGGTATCTCAACATCTGCGTACGCCACACCCGGTACCATCGGATGCTGCAATGCAAGCTTGTAGCTGCCGTACGGCAGCGTCGTCCGCAAAATCTGGGCGTTGGCGGGCAGCGTGAGCCAACTGCGCAGGTCGGCGCTCTCGCTGACCAGATTCCAAAGGCTGGAGGCCAATTCGCCAAAATCACCCAGCTGCTTCTTTGCTTCCGCTGTCGTCACCCCTTTTGCCACTGCCCGGATAATCTGCCGGGTGGCAATCACCGCCGCCTTCTCCTTAAGCGCCTTGACCGCCAGAGCCCGCACATCGCAGATCGGCTCGGTGCTGCCGATGAGTGTGGTGTTGTCAAGGATCCGGAGCGGAACCGGTGCTGACCATTTTTCCTTATAGATCGGGAATGCTATGGAAATAAGCCCACTCCTACTGATCGGAATTGGTATTTTTATTTCATGTTTTTGGGGAACGAAGCCGTCTTCAAAAATAACCAGAAGTTCGCCGGAACCGCTTTCGGCCGGCGCAGTGAAGCTCTTCTTTGCTCCGGGAAAGCGTTTATTCAGCGCCATAAGATCATCATCCATCTGCAGGTTTGCCGCCAGACGGAGCACATCCCGTTGCAGATACCGGTTGGCCGGATAAATTTCCAGCGCCTTTTTATAGTCGATGTAGGCATCATTCGGCTGCTGGAGCAATTCGTAGATAAAGCCGGAAATGTAGAAGGTATAGGCATTCTGGAACGAGTTCTTTACCTTGCCGGCCACTTCGTCCATCTGGGCATACTGTCTGTCAACCCCGGATACGCTGCCGCCAACATTTTTCTCTAACGCCTCTTCCTGGGCCCGGCCGACCTCTTTTTCAAAGCGCTGCAGTGCATCGTTCTGTTCGGCGTTGGCCCGGCGAACCTCAACTCCGGCCCCCTCTAGATCCTTTTTTTTCAGATAATTCAGCGCCTGGTAGTGATGCAGCAGCACCCGCTCATACCCCTCTCCCTCATAGGGAATCGCGTTGTCGTTGACCAGAGTCGCCGCCACATTCGCCCCCACATCGGAAGCGCTGATCAGGGCCTTCTCGTCGTTCGCGCTTATTTTTGCCATGGAAGTTCTGAAGTCAGCCATACTGGCGTCACTGCTGCCGATCACCTGGGCGTACCGACCGCGCTCCATGTTATACAGGATCAAATCACTGCTCTGGCACTCACTCAGCAGGCACTGGGACAGATCCACCGGCGTCCGGTTGACCAGAGAGGTCATGAGAGGCTTGATTTGGCCGGGATACGGGGTAAATGTCGAGGTAGAAGCACAGCCGGTCATAACAAGAAACGCAGCCGGGCCTGCAACCCTCCAGAGTACCTTCAGAAAAACATTCACATTCGCCCCCTGGGATAATTCAATGGTACAGAAGCCAGCACCAAACCCTGTCGGATCGGAGCCTCCTCTGCGGAATCGAACAATCGCGCAAATGTGGACGTATGTCAATAATAGAGTACACCAATTTTCACAATCGGCAACGGCCCGCTCAAACTTGAGGTGGTATTTTAGTGCCGTTTTTGCTATTGACTGATGCAGACGGCGTTTGCGCCTGATCTGAAAGGGAGAACCGAATGCCCGTTATGACGGAAGGACAGGTCCGTGTCGGCACCACCGCTTTCCGGCGTATCAACGTGGCGCTTTTCTGCGCCGGTTTTGTTACCTTTGTCACCCTGTACGATGTACAACCGCTCCTCCCGCTGTTTGCCCGGGAATTCCGGGTTTCGCCCGCCATCGCCAGCCTGCCGCTGTCCTGTGCCACAATGGCTCTGGCCCTGGGAATGCTGCTTGCCGGCACTGTTTCGGAAACCCTGGGGCGGCGGACCGTCATGAGCGTCGCACTCTTCCTTACGTCGCTCCTGGCATTGGCCACACTTTTCAGCCACTCGTTCCACTCCCTGCTGCTGCTCCGTCTGCTGCAGGGTCTTGTTCTGGCCGGCGTCCCCTCGGTAGCCATGGCCTATCTGGGGGAGGAGATGGATGGCCAGGCCATCGGTCACGCCATGGGGCTCTACATCAGCGGGAACGCGCTGGGGGGAATGACCGGGCGTATCGGTTCGGCGCTGCTCTGCGAGTATGTCCCCTGGCACACGGCCATCGCCCTCATTGGCGTCATCAGTCTGGCGCTCAGCCTGGTATTCCTGAAAAGCCTTCCCCCCTCCACCAACTTTCACCAGCGGCCGTTCCAACTGCGCTATCTGTTCAGCTCCCTGTTCCAGCACCTGCACGACCCCGGGCTGCTCTGCCTGTATGCGCTTGCCTTCCTGTTCATGGGGGGGTTCATATCGCTGTATAACTACATCGGTTTCCGGCTGCTGGCTCCCCCCTACAACCTCACCAACTATCAGGTCAGCCTGATTTTTCTGGTCTACCTGCTCGGCTCATTCAGCTCCGGAGTCGTCGGCAGCCTGATTCACCGCTTTGGCCGTCCCTTCATGATCCGGGTGACCCTTGCGGTTATGCTGGCCGGGACGGCCATCACCCTGTCCGGTTCGCTGCCGCTCATTGTGGCCGGCGTCGGGGTGTTCACCTGCGGTTTTTTCAGCGCCCATGCCATCGCTTCCAGCTGGGTCGGCAGGCGTGCCCGGACCGCTAAGGCTCAGGCATCGTCGCTCTACCTCTGCGCCTACTATCTTGGGTCGAGTGTTTCCGGCACGGTGGGGGGGGTATTCTGGTTGCATTTTGGCTGGAATGGAGTTGCGGCGATGATCGCCCTGCTGCTCGCAGCCGCCTTCGGGGTGGCGGCACTGCTGCTGCGGCTGCCGGTTGTGGAATAACCGCCGCACGAGTTGTTTATTGCCAATAGTGTATAAAATATCAGCGTTGTCCGGTTAGGTCTTTGCATGTCGTATTTTCGGTTTTGGCCCTTTGAATTTGCGTGAATTGTGTTTCTTTCGACTTCGTTGCCTCTGTAGCTCCTCTGCTGCTTCATTAG